>DATEDU010000384.1:0-41438 GCA_035281525.1 Pyrinomonadaceae bacterium
GGCAACGAGGGAGCGAAACGAGTCCAAAGAGTACGCGCGCTGGCCCTTTCAAAGTTTATCCCTGCCGACTGAAAAGTGCTCCAAACAAATCCGGAACAATCGAAGGCTGACGGTCCTGTCCCTCCCCATCGATAACGTGCGCCGAGTTTTTGATCGATTGCAGACGATATCAACTGCTCAAAATTGAACCCAATGCCAGCGTTTGATCTCATCGTCTCCGCGGCTTTGATATCTTCCGGATCAGCCTCGGAAATGATTATGGGCACGTCGGACAACAGCACTGGACTGTTTGGTGCTTTGTTTTTGGCTACTTGTCGTTCGCGAGTTTCGAGGTTCTGAGCAATGGCTGAGGAAGAGATTACAAGTACAAAACATGCGGCCAGAGCACAGGGGAACAGTTTTTTAAAAAGCATAGAAGGGGACTTACCTTCTCCGATTAAATTTTTGGTCTTACTTTGAGTGAGGGGGCACTACCGAAAGCCGAAGGCAGTGTAGCTTTTGAACACTGTGTGAACAAGACGCAATGTGACTGTTTTGTGACGACTCACAACGCAGTCAGTCATGGCGCACCAAAAGAAGTCACGGAACGTTGGCAAGAGGAAGTGGTCCACAGGTGAAAAAGTGATGGATTGTTCCATCACAAAACACAAAGCGGTCAATGTGAAGGATCTTTCAGTTGTGGCTGTCAACGCGTGGCGACATAACGCGCAGATAGAGATTCACCGCAAAAATTAATGTGAGTGCGATTGTCATCTCGGGCAAGTCCTCACTTTCAGATCTCAAATCTGAGATTTGAATCCAAATTGATGCTGTATGAAACAAGAGACGACTAATCGACGCTGGCTTCCGGAGATGAAGCTCAGAGGAGCAGGTGGCAGTTGGCAGGTGCAGGATTCTGCTTCCGTCGACCTGCTCCCGCTGCTGCTCCTGCTCCTGCCTCCCGCTCCTGCTCCTGCGTCCTGCTCCTGCCTCCTGCTCCTGCTCCTGCTTTCCTAAGTCACTTGTCCCGCGGCGTGGTAGTTCATCCCAACGGTGATAATCTTCTGCAGCAGTTGATCATAGGGCACGCCGGAGTGCTCTGCTGAGTCTGAAAAATCTTCATTGTGAGCGATTTGCGGATTCGGGTTCGCCTCCAACAAATAGAACTGGCCTTCTTCCGTCATCCGAAAGTCCAACCGCGCATACCCGCTCAGGAACAGGTACCGGTAAATTCGTTTTGAGAGTCGTTCCAGCGTTTTGTGTTGTTCGGGTGTCAGCTCCGCAGCCTGTGTCGCGACGCCAACTCGTTCCTGGTATGCCGGATCCCACTTCACTTTCAGCGTGGCGATATTCTCTGCGCCTTCGGGCAATTTCTGCATTACCAATTCCCACGGCGCGTACATCTGGATGTTTGTGTTGCCAATCAGACCAACATAAATCTCGCGACCCCTGATGTATTGTTCAGCGATAGCGGCCGTGTTGTTGTGACGATGAATAAATTCCACCCGCTGCACCAATTTTTCATCATCGTGCACCACTGAAGCTTGCGAGATACCAACAGAGCCTTCCTCGCTGATTGACTTAACCAACAACGGAAACGTTAGACGCTTCGGTCGTTTTACTTTGCGATTGAGCGGGAACACAGCAAAATTGGGGACCAGCAACCGGTGGTACGCGAGGATCATCTTCGTCAGAGCCTTGTCATGCGCCAGCGTCAAGCCGCGTGGATTGCATCCGGTGTAGGCCTGTTTCATCAGCTCGAGATAACTCACGACGTGTTGGTCGTACAGCGGATAGCCATGAAACTCTTCCAGCAGATTGAACGCGATGTGTGGCTTGTGCTCGAGTAGAGCATTGCCAATGACATTCAACTGATTGTAAAGACCGACCGGATAGACCTCATGGCCCATCTTTTTGAGGGTCGTAATCACGTCGAACTCTGTCTTGACCTCGATCTTGTCCTTTTCGGACAGGCCATCGAGTGACTCAGGAGGAACTAAGTCCTCATGAACCAAAACGATTATTCGCAACTTCTTTTTTGGTTCGAAGCTGACGTGATTCTTCTTCTTATTTTCAGTGCTCATACGGCAATGCGATGATAGCCGGAATGAAGTACGTTCATTACTTGCACGGTAAGAACAATCATTACTCCTCGTCGTGCTTCCCGCACCGGAGTCGCTACTCGCAGTCTTAGATCTTTGCAACGGTCGATCATGTTTTGCAGAACGTGATCGATGGTGTACTGGTGAACGCCCGTCCCGTCAGCGACGATCTGCCGTACCTCTCGTCGCACGCCCCGGAGAAATGCAGCTGCACTCGGCTTTGAGCGATGACGCGGATCGTCGGAAAAGATTCGTTTCAAGTCGCGGTCGTATACCGCCGGCCATTCGAAATCATACTTTTCTCGCTTGCGACGATAATGCTGGCGCAAAGTCATTCTAATCGCGGAGAGCGGCTCGACTTTCGTTCTCATTCGATTGCTGGGTCGCGTGCCGGCAAGCTCGCTCATGACTTCTTCGATGTATTCCAGTTTGCGAATTGCCGCCCAACCTTTGTAACGCCGGCGCCATTGCGAGCGTGGCGTGAGCCAAACGGCGAACGTTTCCGCGAAATCCTCAGCCGGATGTGCCTGCGCATACCACGCGCGCAGGTGCAGCACATAATTGCGCGTCTTCGGCTTGGGCTTGTATGAATCCGGGTACGGCTGAGCGAATGACCCAAACAGGTCGCGCCACCGCCGTTTGAAGTGAAGCCTGAATGCGGTGTCGAGTGCGTGACCCGCCTCGTGACGCAGGATACGCATGCATTCTTTATCAGTGCCGCCCTCGACCTCCAGCATCTGCCTGCGCTCAAGCTTCATGAGTCGCGGATGGGCCAGGTAAAACGGAATCGCAATGCCGGGCACTCCATCCGGCGAGAACCACTCTTCTGAAAGCCAAACGTGCGGCTTGAACCGTATGCCGCGGTCGTTCAGCTCGCTGTAAAGACGCTTGATGTGAGGTTCGAGAAAGGAGCCTTTGATCTTAACGGGCAACTCAGAAATGCGCATGTCGAGCAATTGCTCGTCAGTTAATCGATGCCAGGCAAATCGATTCATTTTCCATCTATCATTTGCCATGTTTCACTTGGCAATTGGCCCAGGGAAGGCATTTGTCATGTTGGGGAAACACTTTATAAATGGAAAATGGAAAATGTCCAATGATAAATGTCTAGCTGCCGGGAATGACGCCGGTTTTTAAATAAGACGACGGGCAGTACTTCTCGACTACGCAGTCCTGGCACAGAGGATTGCGTGCTTTGCAGATACGGCGGCCATGGTAGATCAGCAGGTGCGAGAAGATAACCCAGTCCTTCTTCGGCACGATTTGCATGAGGTCGTTCTCGATCTTCTCCGCCTGTTTCTCTGTCGTAAATCCAAGCCGGCGTGACAGTCGAGTGACGTGGGTATCAACCACAACTCCGGATGTTACTCCAAATGCATTACCCAGGACGACGTTTGCGGTCTTGCGCGCGACGCCCGGCAATTCCAGTAACTCGTTCATGGTTTTTGGGACACGGCCGTGGTATTCCTCCGTGAGCATCTTTGCGGTTCCTTGAATCGATCGAGCCTTGTTGCGGAAAAAGCCTGTGGTGCGGATGTCTTGCTGGAGCTCGTTTGATGAGACATTGAGATAGTCTACGGGTTTGCGGTACTTGCGAAAGAGATCCGCCGTAACGATGTTGACGCGTTCATCCGTACACTGAGCGGAGAGTATGGTGGCGACGAGCAGCTCAAATGCATTGCTGTGGTTCAGCGAGCACTTTGCGTCGGGATAGGCACGCTTCAGCGCCCCTATAACTTTACGCGTGCGAGTTCTTAGGTCCTGTTCATTTTCCATTTGTCATTTGACATTTGACATTTGACATTTGTCATTTCGTGCAATTTTGTTGATCGACCTTTAGTGTGATTTCGTGGATCGCACTTTTTATTGTTCACACGAGAACGATCCTCTAAAAGACACGAATTAAGCAATCACACTAAATGACAAATGACAAATGTCCAATGACAAATGTCAAATGTCTACCTTTTTCCGTGGGCGATCTTCACTGCCTCTGGCAATGTGCGGAGCCGCAGCATGGCGATGACACCCAACAGCGGACCGGGTGCAAGCATGACGAATGCGTATCGCCAAGTCACAGCTCTCTGAAAATGCGGCACCAGCTCGATTGAAATACTCGTCAACAGGAATCCGATACAAGTTTGTATCGTTAAGGCAGTCCCGATGTACCGTGGGTCGCCCAGCTCCGTGACGCAGGTCGAAAACTGAGCTGAATCTGCGACCACAGTTGCTCCCCAGATCGCAGCGATCAGTAGCAGCAAAACAGGATGAGTGGCAAACGCGAAGCCAATTAATAAACAGCAGCTACCGCTGATGGCCATGGCCCATGACGTCACAACTGTTCGACCAACGCGATCGGCAATCAACCCAGCCACCACGCAACCAACTGCGCCGCAACCGATCACGAGAAACGAAGTAACCTCAGCGAACGTGATTGGACTTCCTTGTGTCGCGAGGCTGGCGCGAATCATCACTGGCGTCCAAGCCCACATCGCATAGAGCTCCCACATATGACCGAAGTAGCCGAAGTTTGTCAGGCGCACACCACGATTTCGAAACACGAGAACAATCTGCCGCCAATCGAACGCCGCAGCAGGCATCCCAAACGGCCCGTCGCGCACAAAAAGAAGAACGACGAGAGCGCCCGTCAGCGCGAGTAAAGAGCTGACTAAGATATTAAGTCTCCAGTTTGAGCTGCCGACTCCGTTGATCAGGTACGGCGTTGCTTTTCCCAGCGTTAACGCACCGACTAGGACCCCCAGCGCCATACCGCGCGAACGACGGAACCAGGTCGCCATGATCTTCATGCCCGGAGGGTAGACGCCCGCCAGGAACATGCCCGTCAAGAAGCGTAAGACTAAGCCCGTGCCCATGCCTTTCGCGTACAACCCGAACGCGGCATTCGCGAGCGCGCCCGCAGACGCGCACACCGCAACCAGGTATCTGGCCCTCATGATGTCGGGTAGATTAAAGAAAGCGCTTAGGAGAGTGCCGCACACGAACCCAAGCTGAACCGAGATCGTCAACCAGCTTGTGTTCGCATCGTCGAGCCGCCACTCAGCGCGCAATGCAGGAACCACGGCCGAGCCGCTGAACCAAAGCGACATGCCTAACAGTTCTGCGATCGACAGCAGGGCAAGAGCTCGCCAGCGCTGTGCTGGTACGGCATCGACTGTGTCTTGATCCGTTTTTGTTTCGGCGACTGCGCTCATGCGTGAGCGCGGAGGATACTACAAAAAGTGATGAGTGATGAGTGATAAGTGATAAGTGAATGAGTACTGAGTACCGAGTACTGAGTACTGAGCACTCAGCACTCAGCACTTATCACTAATCAGGCGACGGCGTGAGTGACTTGGTCAGCGACGAGAGGTGTGACGATAAGCTTTCGTTTTCGCTTGTTCTCATACATGGCTTGATCGGCCCGTGCCATCAGGTCTTCCACTGACTCACTGCCGTCAGGATCCATGATCGCCAAGCCAATGCTAATCGATAATCGATAGGGCACGACTCGAAGAGCGTTGAAGTTCTCAAAGCCAAGATTCAGTCGCTCCATCGCGCTCTCAACTCCACCTTCGGGGTCGACGGCCGCGAAAACCATAAACTCATCTCCACCGAGACGGCCGATCACATCGGACGAGCGGAAAGTCTCTCTTAGTATTTCAGCAGTCTTCACAAGCGCTCGATCGCCTTCCTGATGTCCATACGAGTCGTTGATCTGCTTGAGGTTGTCGAGATCGGCGTAAACGACCATCAGATTCTTGTTTGTTCTCTGGATCGACGTCAGATGTTGTTTGGAGAAGGCGAGGAAGCCGCGACGATTATAGAGCTCGGTCAACTCGTCCACGAGTGACAATGCATGAATCGCGGCTTCGGCACGTTTGCGTTCCGTGATGTCTTCTATCTGAAAAATGAGATGGAGAGGCAGACCCTGAGCATCGCGGACCAGCGAAGCACTGGTCAAGGCCCAGACTTCATGGCCGTGTTTGTGAATGTAACGCTTCTCAAGCTTGCACGTCAGAATCTCTCCAGCGAGCATCCGGTAAACGTGAGCCAGATCTTCGCCGAGATCGTCGGGGTGAGTCAAAGCCTGAAAGTCACAAGCTAAAAACTCCTCTTCACTAAATCCGAGTATGTCGCAGAGCGACCGGTTTACTCGTAGCCAGCGTCCGACGGGCGACACGAGCGCCATTCCGATGGCTGCGTAGTCGAAGGCGGTTCGAAAGTGCTCTTCACTCTCCTCAAGCGCTTTACTGATTCGTTCTTGCGCGACGATGAACCGATTAAGCTCTTCCACGTGATGCTTTGCCTGTTCTGCCTGTGTAGCAGACGCGTCAAGCGTGCGCAGATAGGTGCGGTACGTCAGATAGATGATGGCAATGATCGGCACTGTAGCAACGAGTGCATAAAACCCGAAGTGAGGAATAGCACGTGCGATGCAACCGGCGGTCGAGGCTCCAGCAAAATACGTAATGGAGGTCCACAGAAAGTTTGCTCGCCACGTCTCCCACAGCGGTTGATCGAGTTTCAAAGCAGCACTCACGGCCACGAGACCGGAGTTCAGCCCGTATTGCAACAACGCCATGGTGCTCAACGCGACCACTAGATTGTACGACGGGCCCTGTGAAAGTTCGGTTAGTGGACCGAAACCGAGATGGACAACGGCGGCGGTAAGTCCAGTCGAGCAAGACATCACTCCCGCATTGAACAGACCAACTAGAGGACGCTTGTTGAATCGAATCGTGGCCGTGAACGCTTCAATGCCGGCGAGTAGCACTGCTGCTTCACCGCCGAACATGAGCATGGTCAGAAAAATGAAGGTGTCGGAGACTGAGATGTGCCCTTTTGCTCTGGGGATTTGGACCGTAATGCGCGAGCCAACAATGATTGTGATTAAAACAAGAAAACCAAACCTCAGGTCGAGATGTGCGGCAGTCAATCGGTAGGCGCAGAACCCGCTTACCAGCGCGCCTGCGGCGACGATTGACCACATGTATGAATTTCTGAGAGTTGGCTGGCGCATGTGCTTGCTGCCGTGCCTCTTTTGAGTCGTCCGTCTGGGAAGACGTGTGGATTAAACCCAGTACTCCGCCGTCCGATGGAGCAAGCCGTATTCCCTGTTCAGAAGAGTGTGCTTTTACGCATTTCGGAGCAAATTTAGCTAATAATTTCCGTGTTTTTTGAACTTTTCGTGACCGGAAGCTGTCATTCTGCGTACGTGCGCTCCATCAATTTGACTTAGGGTTTCGTGTTATCCTAAGTGCAAATCGCCTGAAATCCCCCAACGTTTACACCACGCCTCTAGAGGTGTGGCAGACGCACCCGTTTTCGCAGTCATGACTGACTTCTTCGCATCATTGTCCGGGTGGACTTCGCCGTCCGATGACGATCAGCCGATCCGAGCTGAGATCTTCAGCGTCGAACGACTCGAGCAGTACGCGCAAACGCTCGCGCGCGAACACCGGATCGTGCGCAAGAAAGGTCGTGCGCGCCTGTTGCCGCGCCTCGAGGACAACGGACGCAAACTGGTTGCTACATATCGGGTCTTAGTTGAAGCAATTCGCAGCGGGCGGTCGATTTCCCCTGCGGCTGAATGGCTCGTCGATAATTTCCACATCGTCGAGGAACAACTGCGTGAGATTCGCGAAGACCTTCCGAAGAAGTACTACTATGAATTGCCGAAACTCGCCGACGGTAAACTAGAAGAGTATCCGCGAATTTACGCCGTAGCCCTCGCCCTTATCGCTCACACCGATAGTCGTCTCGACACCAATACGATGCGACGTTTCATCGCTGCCTATCAGATGGTCGCGCCGTTGACGATTGGCGAGCTCTGGGCCGTCGCGATCACACTTCGCCTCGCACTCGTTGAAAATCTAAGAAGGCTTGGGACTCATATTGTCGCGGCTCGTGACGAACGGGAACAAGCCGACAAGCTCGCGGATAAGTTGCTGGAGATGTCTGCTCGCCAACCCGCAGGGCTCGTTACGTACGTCTCAGAACGCCTCGGAAAACGGGACAAGATTACGCCGGCTGTTATTGTCCAACTGAGTCAAAGATTGCGCGAGCAGGATCCTGCAGTAATGCCGGTGTTTGACTGGCTCGAGAAACAACTTGCGAAACAGCAAACGAGTATCGAGCAAATCATTCATGCCGAACATCAGCGGCAAGCAGCTACGCAAGTTACAGTCGGCAACATCATCACTAGCATGCGCTTGCTCTCGACGCTTGATTGGCGTGATTTCTTTGAGAGCGTCAGTTTGGTCGATCCGATCCTGGGAAGAGATCCGGCGGGAGCGTATTCAAAGATGGAGTTTGCTTCGCGCGACCGCTACCGGCACGTCATCGAGCGAATCAGCAAGCGAACTCTTTTTACCGAGTTGGAGGTTGCAAAGACTGCCGTTGAGTTGGCCTCAAGGCCGACGGATGAAAGCCAAGCTCGTGAAAGTCATGTTGGTTATTACCTCATCGACCGCGGACTGTTTGAGTTGGAGAATGCGTTTGGCTACCGGCCACGTCTCACTGAGAGGATGCGGCGATGGTGTTGGCGTCGCAGCACTTTTGTTTACTTAGGCACTCTCGTAATACTAACCGTCGCCATCCTGACTGTTCTGCTCTTGGAGATGTACCGTGCCGGCGCAGACTGGCCGCTCCTGCTTGCCGCGTTTGTCCTGGCTTTAATACCCGCCAGCGATCTCGCATTAAGTATTTTGAATTGGGATGTGACTCACGTGTTCCCGCCGCGATTGCTGCCCAGAATGAACACGTCGGCGGGCATCGCTCCCGATGCCCGAGCGATGGTTGTCATACCGACCCTTCTGTCCAGCGAGAAGAACGTTCGCGAGCTGTTGGAACGTCTCGAGGTCCATTTTTTGGCCAACCAGGATGATCACATCTATTTCGCGATCCTTGGAGACTTCGTTGACGCCGACGTGCAAGAGCTGCCGGAAGACACGCACATTCTTGACGTCGCTTTGGGCGGCATCGAGGAGTTGAACAAGAGGTACAGCTCGGAACAGCCGCACCGCTTCTACTTATTTCACCGGCAACGCGTTTTGAATGCGCGAGAGCGAACGTGGATGGGCTGGGAGCGCAAGCGTGGAAAGCTTCATGAGTTTAATCGGCTGCTGCGTGGAGCACGCGACACCAGCTTCATTGTGCAAACGGCGAATCAAGCGTGGCTAACGCAGGTGCGGTTTGTCATCACCCTCGACTCCGATAGTCAGTTGCCGCGTGACGCTGCCCGCAAACTGGTCGGCACTGCGGTCCACCCGCTTAACCGGCCAACGTTTGATGCAAATCTTAATCGCGTGACGGCGGGATACGGCATTCTACAGCCTCGCGTCAGCATCTCCCTCGTAAGCGCTTCCCGATCTCGATTTACTCGTATTTTTTCCGGGAACACCGGGATCGATCCTTACACAACTGCTGTTTCTGACGTCTATCAAGATCTTTTCGGCGAGGGAAACTATACCGGCAAGGGACTCTACGACGTTGCCGCTTTTGAATCGGCTTTGGCCGACCGAGTGCCGGATAACTCGCTATTGAGTCACGATCTTTTTGAGTCGCTGTTTGCGCGAGCAGCGCTCGTCACGGATATCGAACTGCTCGATGACTATCCATCGCACTATGAGACTTACGCGCAACGCCTGCATCGCTGGACGCGGGGCGATTGGCAAATCGCTCGATGGCTGTTGCCATTTGTGCCGGATGCGAACGGACGTTCCGTGCGGAATAGTCTGCCGTTAATCTCGCGCTGGAAAATTTTCGACAATCTGCGGCGCAGTCTGGTCGCTCCAACTCTCTTTCTATGGTTAATCGCCGCTTGGACCATTTTTCCAGGGTCGACTTGGCTATGGACGTTATTCGCTGTTCTCGCATTAGCGTTTCCCGTTTACCTGCACCTGACCACCAGTCTGCTCATTCATCCGCGCGGAATTCCCTGGACCAGTCACTTCTGGACCGTTTGGGGTGACATAACAACCAACACAGCGCAACTGCTTCTGTCATTGGTGTTCCTCGCGCACCAGGCTTACCTGATGGTCGATGCGATTGCGCGCACCATCTATCGTAAGTTGATTTCTGGGCACAAGCTGCTCGAGTGGATTACTGCAGCGCAAGCGGAAGGTCAGACACGTCACGACGTCTCGGAGAGTTTCAGGTTCATGATGCCGGCCGTATTGCTAACTCTAATCTCCGCTGCACTTCTGCTAATCGCGCGTCCTCAGTCTTTGACCAATGCAGCACCGTTCCTCGTCCTTTGGGCAATCTCACCTTTGGTCGCCTACTGGATTAGCCGCGCCGTTGCGAGGGTGCCGCGAAGGATTATTGGGGAAGATCTCAAATTTGCGAGGCTGGTTGCTCGCCGGACATGGCGATTCTTTGAAACATTTGTCGGCGCAGAAGACAACTGGCTGCCACCCGACAACTTCCAGGAAGATCCAAAGCCGGTGATTGCCCATCGTACTTCGCCGACGAATATCGGGCTGCTTTTAGTCTCGACTCTTTCAGCACACGACTTTGGTTATCTCAGCACCTTGGAATTTGTCGAACGTGAAGAGTTGACATTCGCCACACTCAGCAGGCTCACCAAAATGCGCGGGCACTTTTTCAATTGGTACGATACAAGAACTCTTGAACCGCTAACGCCGCTTTACATCTCCACTGTCGATAGCGGAAATCTTGCCGGCAACCTCATAGCCCTGAAGCAAGCCTGCATTGACGTGCCGGACGTCCAACTGTTCAGCCAGCGTGTAATTCATGGACTGAGCGATACGGTCACCGCCGTCAGCGACGAGGTAAGCAGGCTGGGCACGATTCGGCAACGAACTGAAGTTGTGACGGTCAAACAACTGCGCGGCGAGATCGAAGCGTGCAAAACATTGCTCGATTCAGATTCTGAGCGACCCTTGTCATCGTGGTTCATTCTTTTCAACTCTCTCACCAAACATGCCACCGAGATTGCGGACATTGTTGATGCTCTATCGCACGAACATGGCGTTGAAGCGTTCAGAGACCTCCGCTCCTGGTTAGCATCTCTACGTCAACAGGTTTACTCCTATCATCGCGACCTCAATACGCTCACTCCCTGGGCCCCATCTCTCACTAAACTCGACGAGCAGCTCGCAAATTTAGGAGAGGAGGCGTGGCGACAGTGGGGTGAGATCGCGAATCTCCTTGCAAGGGTACCTTCACTAATTGAAATACCCGAGATTGCGGATGACGCACTCGTCCGGCTGGCGGCGCTCAAGACGGCAATCGACTCAGACGGCGCTACGGAAAAGGCGCGCGCTACGCTCGCGACGATGACCGCGGACATTGAAAACGCGGCTCGCGCAGCAAATGACTTACTCTCCCGCTTGAGTGGGCTGGCGCGAAAGTGCGAACAGGTTTTCGAAGAGATGGATTTCAACTTTCTGCTGGATAACGAGCGAAAAGTTTTTACGATCGGCTACAACGTGTCGGAAGTTCGTCCCGACAACTCTTTTTATGACCTCCTCGCTTCGGAAGCACGCCTTGCAAGCTTTATTGCGATCGCCAAAGGAGATGTCGCGCAAGAACACTGGTTTCGCATGGGCCGTCAACTGACGACCGTCGACGGCAGCCGCGCCTTGATCTCATGGACCGGCACCATGTTCGAATACCTGATGCCGCTTCTCGTGATGCGCAATTACGAGAACACATTGTTGGATCAAAGCTATCGCGCTGTGGTGGCGCGACAGATCGAGTACGGCAACGAACGCGGTGTTCCGTGGGGCATATCTGAGTCTGCTTATAACGTTCGCGATCTGCACTTCAACTACCAGTATGGGCCATTTGGCGTGCCCGGTCTCGGATTAAAGCGCGGACTCATCGAAGATCTAGTGATCGCGCCATACGCGACAATGCTCGCTGCGATGGTAGCTCCCCGGGAAGCGATGTTGAACTTGCGCATGCTGCAACGTGAAGGAGCTTTAGGCGCTTTCGGCTTTTACGAGTCGATCGACTATACGACAGAACGAGTGCCGCAAGGCCAAAAACACGTACTCATCCGAGCGTTTATGACTCACCATCAGGGCATGAGCCTGCTCTCGCTCGGCAATACTCTTGGCAACGGAGTAATGGAAAAACGATTCCACTCTGACCCGTTGGTTCGAGCTACTGAGCTCCTCTTACAGGAACGTATCCCTATCGGAGTTCCGGCAGCACATCCACGCGCCGAAGAAGTTTTGACTGGACGTGTGATGCAGTCCCTGCCGGGAATGATCACGCGTGTTTACGAAAGTCCCGACCTCGAAACACCGCGGACGCAATTACTCTCAAACGGCA
Organism: Pyrinomonadaceae bacterium; assembly: GCA_035281525.1. Taxonomy (GTDB): domain Bacteria; phylum Acidobacteriota; class Blastocatellia; order Pyrinomonadales; family Pyrinomonadaceae; genus PSRF01. The sequence goes on from DATEDU010000384.1 coordinate 12,384, forward strand.
CCTACAGCCTCATGGTCACTACTGCCGGCGCAGGTTACTCGATGTGCGGACCGAACGCCGTCACTCGTTGGCGCGAAGACGTGACCAAAGACAATTGGGGCTTTTTCATTTACCTGCGAGACGTGCGCAGCGGCACAGTGTGGTCGGCTGGTGACCAGCCGGTCCATCGCGCGCCGCAATCATATGAAGTGGCATTCTCGGAGGATAAAGCCGATTTCTGGCGCAGCGACTCTGGAATCACTACGCACCTCGAGATTGTCGTTTCGGCGGAAGACAATGCTGAAGTACGGCAGTTATCGATTACCAATACTTCCCTGCGAACGCGCGAAATCGAGATCACAAGTTATGCCGAGTTGGTGTTGACGTCGCCTCAAGCCGATGCTGCCCACCCGGCTTTCAGTAATCTTTTTATCGAGACCGAGTTTATCCCCGCCGAAAATGCTTTGCTTGCTCGCCGTCGCCCGCGAGCAAGTACGGACCAACCCGTCTGGGCAGTGCATGCAGTCGTTGCTGAGGGCGACACTCTCGGTGCCGTGCAGTACGAAACGGATCGCGGCCGCTTTGTCGGACGTGGTCACACAACGGCCGATCCGGTTGCGGTGATGGAAGATCGCCCGTTGTCAAATACGGTCGGCGCCGTGCTGGATCCGGTGTTCAGTTTGCGACGCCGTGTTCGCATCAGGTCAGGTCAAACAGCCCGGATCTCTTTCAGTACTGCCGTCGCGAACTCTCGCGACGAGGCGTTAATGCTAGCCGACAAATACCACGACCCGAGCATTTTCGAGCGGGAATCCAGGCTCGCGTGGACCAAAGCCCAGGTTGAGATGAGCCACCTGAATATCGACGCCGAAGATGCGCACCTATTCCAGCGTCTGGCTGCTCGAATCATTTATTCCGATCCCTCGCTGCGTCCTCGACCACACGTACTCGCTTTGAACACCAAGACTCAATCGAGTCTGTGGCCGTACGGGATCAGTGGCGATCTGCCAATCATGCTCGTGCGGATCAGTCGAGCAGAAGATCTGCCCATGGTGAGAAAGATCCTGCGCGGGCATGAGTACCTGCATTACAAAGGACTGAAGATCGACCTTGTGATTTTGAATGACCACCCTGCTGGCTACGTGCAAGAGTTGCAACGAGATTTAGAGACGCTGGTTCGCACAAGCGGATTGCAGGGATTACAAGATAAGCCGGGTGGTGTATTTCTGCGGCGCACGGACATAATGCCTGAGTCAGATCGTATCCTGCTGCATGCAGTTGCCCGCGCAGTCATCGTCACAGACAGAGGACCGATCGAAGATCAGCTGGAACGTTCTCCGGTTGAAGGTCCGTTGCCGCCGGCGTTCGTGCCCCGTCTACCGTCGCAAATCTATCCTGAATCACCACTCGCATTGCCTGAGCTCTCGTTCTTCAACGGCTTGGGCGGATTTCACCAGGGCGGGCGTGAATACGTTGTTGTGCTTGGTGAAGAGCAATGGACGCCCGCGCCGTGGTCGAACATCATCGCAAATGAGAAGGAGTTTGGATTTCAAGTCACAGAAACTGGCGCAGGCTACACGTGGTCGATGAACAGTCGCGAGAACCGGTTGACGCCATGGTCCAATGACGCCGTTTGCGATCCGCCCGGCGAAATCATTTATCTGCGTGACGAGGATACAGGCACGGTCTGGTCTTCAACTCCTGCTCCGATTCGCGAAAAGGAGCCTTACACAATCCGTCACGGCCAGGGCTACACGGTCTTCGAACATACGAGTCACGGCATCTCGCAGGAGCTTTTGTTGTTTGTGCCGCTCGACGCGAGCGTAAAAATCTCACTGCTGCGAGTACGCAATCGAACGGAACGTAAGCGGCGGCTCTCTATCACTCATTACAACGAGCTGGTGCTTGGTGTTCAGCGCAGCACTTCCGCTCCTTACCTCATCTCTGAGATCGAGAGTGACACGCAACGAGTTTTCATTCATAACCCGTTCAACAACGAATTTGCGGAACGCGTCGCTTTCGTTGCCAGTAGCGAGACGGCATCGAGCGTTACCTGCGATCGTAAGGAGTTCATTGGTAGGAATGGAGTGTTGTCTCGTCCGGCTGCGCTGCGCCGCACCAGTTTGGCTGGCCGCGATGGCGCTGGTCTGGACCCGTGTGCGGCACAACAAGTCACAATTGAGTTGGCGCCGCGTGAAGCTCGCGAGGTCATATTTCTGCTGGGTGAAGGCGCTTCGCGCGAGGAAGCTGAAGAGATCATCTCGCGATTCATACAACCCGGCACCGTAAACGAAGCATTCGAAGGCGTGCTCAACTATTGGGATCGGCTGCTCGGAACAATCGAGGTGCGGACGCCCGATAAGGCGATGGATACGATGTTGAATCGTTGGTTGCTTTATCAGGCACTGTCTTGCCGCGTTTGGGCGCGTTCGGCTTTCTATCAATCCGGTGGAGCTTTTGGTTTTCGAGATCAGCTGCAGGACGTAATGGCACTGGTCTACAGCGATCCCGCGATTGCGCGTGGACAAATCCTGAATGCAGCGCGTCATCAGTTCAAAGAAGGTGACGTGCAACACTGGTGGCATCCTCCGAGCGGTCGCGGGGTGCGGACACGATTCTCTGACGATCTACTGTGGCTTCCGTTCGTTACTTCGTTCTACGTCAACGTTACCGGCGACGTATCCGTTCTCGACGAAGAGGCGCCTTTCCTGGAAGCAGCGCAGCTTGGTCCCGATGAACATGAGTCTTACATGCAGCCAAGCCAGTCTTCTGAGGTCGGAACAATCTTTGAGCATTGCGTGCGAGCGTTGGATCGCAGCCTCGCCGTCGGTCCACACGGACTGCCTTTGATGGGCGGTGGCGACTGGAATGACGGTATGAATCGCGTTGGCCATCTCGGCAAGGGCGAGAGTGTTTGGGTCGGCTGGTTTCTCCACAACACACTTTCAAGCTTTTCCGTTTTCTGCGATGTACGCGATGATGTCCATCGTGCGGCCACGTATCGAACTCACGTCCAAGATCTGAAGAAGGCGTTGGAAGAACAAGGCTGGGACGGCGACTGGTACCGTCGCGCGTACTTCGACGACGGTACGCCACTGGGCTCAGTACAAAATGATGAATGTCGCATCGATTCGATTGTGCAGTCGTGGGGCGTCATCTCAGGAGTAGCCGAGCATCATCGGGCCGTGAGAGCAATGGCCGCAGTCGAAGAGTACTTGATCCGAAGGGGCGACGGGCTGGTCGTGTTGTTTACACCCCCATTCGACAGGGGCAGGCTGGAGCCTGGCTACATTAAAGGCTACGTTCCCGGCGTGCGTGAAAATGGCGGGCAGTACACACACGCTGCGTTGTGGACTTTAATCGCCTTCGCGATGCTCGGGGATGGTGAACGTGCCGGCGAACTCTTTTCGCTGCTCAACCCCATCAATCACGCCTCGACGCGCGCAGGTCTGCACAAGTACAAAGTCGAGCCCTATGCCGCAGCCGGCGACGTGTACGCCGTTCCGCCTCATACAGGCCGGGGCGGCTGGACCTGGTACACGGGCTCAGCAAGCTGGATGTATCGTGCGGGGCTGGAGTCAATCCTCGGCTTCAAACTGCGAGGGGATCGACTCTCGATCGATCCTTGTATCCCGCGTTGGTGGCGCGAGTTTGAGATCGTCTACCGGCGAGAGCGAACTACGTACCGCATCAAGGTGGAAAATCCGGCGGCAATCCATCGAGGGGTGGCGTCAGTCGAACTTGATGGCATTATCCAAGCGGGCTCGGAGATCGTGCTCGTGGATGACAATCAGACTCACACGTTGCGAGTGGTGCTCGGCGAGAGGGCGGAACCCGCGAAAGGTCCAGAGGGTGAAAAACCTGCAGTTGGAGTGGAATCGAAGAGTGCAGGCAGCAGTCGTTAGTAAAAACCGATGATGCCTTTGTCGCGCAGAATCTTAATCATGCGCAGGCTATCCGCCTCACGAAACGGGCATATGGAGAGAATCGACTCAATGTTCCATTGACCGTTAATGCGGGAAAGAACAAAACCTTCCTTCGGCCCAATCTCTTTCTTTGCCAGCTCTTCAGGAGGCAGCAAAATTCTTGGTATTCGCGTCGGCTCGATTTCCGCATAGACCTGTTCGGCGTATTTCTGTTCAGCGTCGACTAAGAGGCTCTGAGCAACCGCATTCTTCGCCTCTTTCTCGAGCGCCGTATGAATGATAGAAATCGCGCTCTCGGTGTTGCCGTGGTTCAACTCATTACGTGCGAGCAGCAGCAAGTCGGTAGTTGATTCCGGCAGCTCGGCAATACTGCTGACAGGTCCGGGAGCCTCAGGCAACTCGCCAGCAACATTCGCCAACCCCTTGTTGACGAGATCGAACAGTTGGCCGTAGATGGCGAATGACGAAGCATGCATGTTGTAGCAAATTTCGGCTACTGACATGCGCTTCTCAAGATAGTCGAGTAACTGCCGAGTCTCTTTTCCGATTCCGAGCGAAGTTGTCCAGCCGGCTCCCAACTCCATGATTGCTCGATCCGATGGTATTACTGCTCGATACCTGTTCAGTTCATCCGCGCGATAAATGCCTTCCATGATCACGCGAGTGGGATCGACAGTCACGCGCGTAAAGTCGGCCGGCAATGGGTCGTCGGTACAAAACTCAAAATGTGCTTCCGGCCAGAGAAAGAGATCGTAGATGATCTCCAACGTTCGGATCTCGAGAACCTGCACGACGTCCGATTGCTGAAGAATGCCTTTCGCAACCAGAATCTGCCCCAGCCTGCCACCGCCGGAAGTGCGCTGCAGTTCCATGGCCGCTTGAAGTTGGTCTTCAGTTATCTTGCCGTAATGTATGAGCACCTGACCGAGGTACTCGCGCGGGTCATTCGTGCTCGAGCCGACAATCACGCCGTTCTCGAAATAGATACCCTTAACGACTTTGCCGTGGCTGAAGGCAAGTGTCCCTGTTTTTCTGCCTACTGCCAGAAACTGGAGCAGGTCAGAGACACTCATCGTGCTCAGGTTGCCGTGGATGCCTGTTTGTTCAATTATTCCTGACAATAGAGTAGCCTCGGTGGTTTCGGAGAGGAGCTGGCATGGCAAGGAGACGCGCGCAAACCTTCAGGTTGTCAGACTGTTCTAGAGTACATGCGATTGTAAGTGACTTTCAAGCTTTAATTTTTGATTATTGACAGGCTTGTTATCGATTTCCTATAGTGCTTAAGGCGGTTTGTTGGTCAACTTTCCTGATTCCGCCTCTTGCCCGCTGTAAATTCACCTTACTTCCAGAGATACCCGACAGAATCGCGACAGGTTTAGCCATGAAAAAAATCACTGCTCTTTGCTGTTTGTTTGCCATATTAGTGACTTCGCTTTTCACTATGGCACCGCCCATGGCTGGCGCCGCCGTGTCTGATCATGGCGGCAAAATCGAATCAAAGTACGACGGCTTCAATCATGAAACAGTGGTCATGCTGAAAAAGATGAAGGTGTCCTGCGGCGGTCCGACGAAGCAGACCTGCGTGAGCCTCGTAGCTTCACTACATTGTCCTGGTGTCCAGCTGGACTACGTGCGGTACGTCAAACTACAGATCATATTCGAAACAAAGGATTGGGATCGGCGTCACCCGCTGAACGAGCGCGAGTTGTTTGTGGTGGCGGATGGCGAGCGGCTGAAACTCGGAAAAATGAGTTTGGTGAAGCAAAACACGGACACGAACAAACTCATAGACGTGATGAGCGAAGTCTTGGAGGTGTCGATCTCTTACCCAACCTTCATGAAGATGGCCTCGGCGGAGACGGTGGAAATGAAGGTCGGGAAATCGAATTTCGCGCTGAAAGAAAAGAATCTTGCCGCGTTGCGTGACCTAAACAACAGAGTCAAATACAAATAGCAGTAGCGGTTTTTTAATCCACAGATTACACAGATTACGCAGATTAGGAACAACAACCGGCAAGCAACACGTTCGGACTATAAACCCTTACTGGTGTGCCTTTTTAATCTGCGTAATCTGTGTAATCTGTGGATCACTTTGGATCCATTGGGAGATTCTCTTTTTCCCAAGCCTCCAAGCCGCCAAACAGCGGGTGAACATTCTTGAAACCGTTCGCCATTAGTTCTTGCGCCACACGGGCGCTCGACGCCTCGTGGGGTCAAGTACAATACGTGATTACGGTTCGATCGCGTGGAATCTCAGGCAGGTGTTGCTCAACCTCTTCAGCAGGCACTCGAATAGCGCCGGGCAGTTTCGTTTCAGCCTCACCCCATGCTTTGGGATTGCGCGTATCAACGAAAGCAAACTGCTCTCCTCGATCCATTCGCTCCTTTAGCTCGTCAACAGTGACTCGAGTCGCTTCCATTTCTATCCCTCCAAATCAATCCACAGATTACGCAGATTACACAGATTAAGCACAACAACCGGCGAGCCAACACGTTCGGACTATACACCTTACTGGTGTGCCTTTTTTAATCTGCGTAATCTGCGGATTACGCTAAGTCAAATAACAGGACTTCAGATCGTGCGCGGCCGGTAATTTGCAAATCTGTCTCTTCACTAATCGCAGCGCCGTCACCTTGATCCAAATTCATTCCGTTGAGCGCGACTGCTCCACGCGCTACCTGCAGCCACGCGTATCGATTAGGCTTAAGCTCATACGATACTTCTTTTCCCTGATCCAGGACAGCCGCATGCAGACTCACATTTTGATGCACCGTTACAGAGCCGTCGCTGCCGTCTTCCGAGGCGACTAAACACAGCTTGTTTCGTTTCAGTTCGTCCGCAAAGAACTTTTGCTCGTAACTGGTATCGAGTCCCATCTGCTTCGGCAGAATCCAAATCTGCAGTAAATGCACCGGATCGGTTGGTGACGGATTTGCTTCGCTGTGAGAAACACCCGTTCCGGCACTCATCCGTTGAACGTCGCCAGGTCGAATGATTGAGCTGTTGCCCATGCTGTCGCGATGCTGTAGTGCGCCGTCAAGAATGTAGGTGATGATTTCCATATCGCGGTGCGGGTGCTTAGGGAAACCCCGAGCTGGATGTACGCGATCTTCGTTAATAACCCGCAGGCTGCGAAATCCCATGTAATCAGGATCGTAGTATTGATCGAAAGAGAACGTGTGATAGGTATCGAGCCAGCCAAAGTTAACGTGGCCACGCTCGCTCGACTTGCGGATCGTGATCATTTAACCCTCCCGTTTGATCGCCTGATGCTGATTACTACTGATTTCGAAGCCGGCGTGTTGCTTTTTTCGGCAATGCTACGCAGTGGCACGAGTACATTCGCTTCGGGAAAATACGTAGCAGCGCACCGCTGCGGAATGCTGTACGGTACGACGGTGAACTGACTTGCCAAACGCTCCTCACCTTCAAAGTGGCTGATTAAATCCACTGCGTCGCCGTCCTTTAAGCCGTCCGCCGCCATATCTTCCTGATTCAACAGCACGACTCGACGGCCGTTATGAATTCCCCGGTAGCGATCGTCGAGCCCGTAAATCGACGTATTGAATTGGTCGTGACTGCGTATGGTCATCATCAGGAACTGACCGGGCTCTAATCTGAGTGCAGGCAACTCATGCACGGTGAATTCCGCTCGTCCGCTAGATGTTTTAAAGATTCGCTCCCGCGGATAGCTCGGCAGGTAGAACCCGCCGGGCTGGCGCACGCGTTGGTTGTAGTCGTCAAAGCCGGGAATCACTCGCGCGATTTGATCGCGTATGCGATCGTAATCGTCAGTCATTCCTTCCCAATCGACTGTGGTGCGATCTCCGAGCGTCGCACGAGCCAAACGCGCTACGATCGCAGGTTCGCTGAGTAAGTGTGGCGAGGCTGGTTGGAGCGATCCACGGGACGCTTGCACGACAGCCATCGAGTTTTCAGTAGTTACAAATTGTGCACCCGTGGCTTGTTGATCGATTTCCGTTCGACCGAGACACGGCAGAATCAGCGCCTGCTCGCCGGTAATCAAATGTGCCCGGTTGAGCTTGGTCGAAACGTGCACGGTCAAACGGCAGCGTCGCAACGCAGCGGCCGTATATTCGGTGTCTGGCGTAGCGGAGAGGAAGTTGCCGCCCAGCGCAAAAAACACTTTCGCCTTACCTTCGTGCATTGCCTCGATGGCATGAACTGTATCAAGCCCGTGCCCACGCGGTGGTTCGAAATTAAATTGAGCTCCGAGATGATCCAAAAAGACCGGTGAGGGTCTCTCGGTGATTCCCATTGTTCGATCGCCTTGCACGTTGCTGTGGCCCCGGACAGGACATACGCCAGCGCCCGGTTTCCCAATCTGCCCGCGCAGCAACATGAGATTGACGATCTCCTGGATATTGGCTACGGCGTTCTTGTGTTGCGTAAGACCCATGGCCCAGCAGAAGATCGTGCGCTCTGATTCAATAAAGATACGCGCTGCATCTTCAATCGCCGTTTTCGTAACGCCGCAGTCTTCAATAATGTCTTTCCAACTAACGCTGTTCAGAGCTGCGACAAAGTCTGCGAATCCGTTCGTGTGATTCTCGATAAACTCGTGATCCAGGACAGTTTCGGGACGGCGGTTCTCAGCCTCCAGAACTGCCTTCATCATTCCTTTCAGTAGCGCGACGTCGCCATTGATCCGAACTTGCAGAAAGAGATCGGCTAATTCAGTGCCTTCGCCGAGCCAGCCAAGCACGTCCTGCGGATGTTTAAATACCGACATACCAACTTCGGGAAGCGGATTGATATGGACCAGCCTGCAACCGTTCTTCTTGGCCTTTTCGAGCGCCGAAAGCATTCGTGGATGATTGGTGCCGGGATTCTGGCCTATCACAAAGATCGCTTGCGCCAGATCGAAATCTTCAAGACGAACTGTTCCCTTCCCGGCACCAAGAGTCTCAGTCAACGCCCAGCCGCTGGACTCGTGACACATGTTTGAACAGTCCGGGAGATTGTTCGTACCAAACTGTCGAACAAAGAGTTGATAAAGGAAGGCCGCTTCATTACTGGTGCGACCGGACGTATAAAAGATCGCTTCATCAGGCGAAGACAATGAAGTCAATTCCCGTGCGATTAGATCAAACGCTTCATCCCAGTCGACTGATTCGTAATGTGTGGCGCCCGCGCGCAGCAACATCGGATGTGTTATCCGACCCTGCTTGCCCAACCAGTAATCTGATTTCAACGAAAGATCTGCAACGCTCCACTGTTTGAAGAAGTCTGGAGTGACGCGTTTTGTCGTAGCCTCGTCGCCTACATGTTTCGCGCCGTTCTCGCAGAATTCCGCGTATGAACGCTCGTGGTCAGGTTCGGGCCAGGCGCAGCCGGGACAGTCAAATCCGGTGGGCTGATTCAGGTTTAGCAGAGTCCGCGTTCCCCGCACTGGCCCCATCTCACTCCATGCGGTTTTGACTGCGGAAACGATGGCCGGAACACCACCCGCGGATTTGGCTAGGGGCTTGATCTGAACGGGCGCAGTTTCCTGCGGCGGCTGCGCACTGGGCATTTGTTCCGCCGGCTGCACGCTGGGGTTAAGAGTTCCGTGTTCGGGCTTTGCCATGAAGCTCAATTACAACGTGCTTTGCAGTGCCGTGGCAAGTTCACATTTGACTTGCACGGGGCGTTTAGCTTACAAGCTTCTTCTCCTCTTCATTTAATTCTGACGAACGTCGCGGATGTTGGTTCGATCAACTTTGCACATCCGGTCAAACAATTCTTGCGTAAGCCGAGGATTCTAACAATGAGTCATTATCTTTTCGCCCGCGCGGCAATGTCTTGTGCCCTTCTGTTTGCTTCCTGCGCAGTCATGCACGCCCAAGTGAAGCCGGGCCGCGATCCGAACCAACCGATTGATGAAGAATACAGTCGCAAGATTCGCGAATACACGACCGAAAAATTTTTCAATTCGCCTCTGACCGAGTACTTGCCCGCATCGTCGAACGTTCCGACGCCCAAAGCAGTGCTGGGCGACGTCGCTGGAGCTCCTGGAAAGCTGCCTTACTCCGCCGAGGTCTATCGCTACATGAGAATGCTGGAGAAGGCCAGCCCACGAGTAAAAGTTTTTTCCATCGGCACTACTGAAGAAGGTCGCGAGATGATCGCGGTGGCAGTCGCATCCGAAGATCTGCTGGCAAAGCTCGACGAGAACCGCGCGCGTTTAGCTAAACTCTCTGACCCACGCTCGATCAATATGGATGAAGCCGAAGCCGAACGCTTGGTCGCAGCTTCATTTCCGATTTACTACATCACCGGCGCCATTCACTCGCCTGAAACTGGATCACCAACTGCGCTGATGGAGCTCGCGTATCGGCTGGCGGTTGACGAGAGCCCGTACGTAAAGTCGATTCGCGATCGGATGGTCACGTTGATCACGCCTGTTGTCGAAGTTGATGGCCGCGACCGCATGGTCGACGTATACAACTGGCACATCGCGAATCCGAAATCGAACTGGCCACCTCTTGTTTACTGGGGACATTACGTCGCGCACGATAACAATCGCGACGCTATCGGACTGTCTCTAAAACTCACTCGGAACGTGCTGAATACTTTTATCGGTTGGAAGGCACAGGTGCTGCACGACCTGCATGAGTCAGTTCCATATCTCTACGACAACACAATTGGCGACGGGCCTTACAACGCGTGGGTCGATCCGATTTTGACGGATGAATGGCAGATGATTGGTTGGCACAACGTTTCGGAGATGACGAAGTTTGGTATGCCGGGCGCGTTTGCTCACGGAAATTTCGATACGTGGTCGCCCGGTTATCTGATGTTCATTGCTGCCACTCACAACGGCATCAGCCGCCTATACGAAACATTCGGCAACGCCGGAGCAGATACTTTGCAGCGCACACTTTCGGCATCTGAGTATTCACGCACCTGGTATCGTCAGAATCCTCCGCTCCCAACAACAAAATGGTCTCAGCGGAATAACAATAACTATCAGCAAACCGCTCTGCTGGTTACGCTTCATCATTTCAGCAACAACCGCGCTCTCTTTCTCAAGAATTTCTACTTGAAGAGCAAACGGTCAATCGACAAGCCGAAGAATGAAGGCCCGGCTGCATACGTTTTTCCCGGAGACGATCCACGACCCGGCGCACAGGCTGAACTGCTGCGCACGCTGCAAGCGCAGGGGTGCGAGATCCACCGCGCGACAGCTCCGTTTACAGTCAGCATCAAGACAAAAAAGGAGTCGACACCAAGTCCCACGCCCTCGGGATCACCAGCAGCTACACCGTCGTCACCAGCGGAACCGCCGAGGGACAGACCGTCACCTTCACCATCACCGTCAGAACCGGGAGCGGTGACCGGATCTCAAGCGACGACAAAAAAAGACACCGAAGTCCGAACTTTTCCCGCTGGTAGTTACATCGTTCGCATGGACCAACCTTACAGCCGCATCGCCGATGCGCTGTTGGACCACCAGTACTGGGCGCCAAACGATCCGCAGCAAGACGTTTATGACGACACCGGGTGGACCATGGGTGAGCTCGGGAACGTTCAGGTCGTCCGTGTCGTCGATACGAAAGTTCTGACTGCGTCCATGGACCGCGTGATCGGTGAAGTGCGCGAGCCGGGTTTGATCAGCGGCAATGGTTCCATCTATTTGGTCAACCACAATGCGGACAACGCTCTGATTTCCTTCCGGTATCGTTTGAAAGACGTACCTTTTGAAGCCGCGGAAGAACCTTTTGAAGCCGGAGGACGCAAATTCAATCGCGGCTCATTCATCATCCGCAAAGCTGCGCTTGCAGATATTCGGCAAGCTGCAACCGAGTTCGGATTACAAGTTCAGGTCGTAGAGGCTGCTCCAAACGTGAAGACTCACGCAGTGAAAGCCCCACGCATTGCGTTGATGCATACGTGGATGAATACACAGGATGAAGGGTGGTGGCGGTTGGCCTTGGACCAGTTAAGCGTGCCTTATGATTACATCAGCACGCAGGATGTGGCGAAAGATCCGGAGCTCAGACGCAAGTATGACGTCATCATTTTTGCCCCATTCGGGCGAGGGCCTGCCGCAATCATTAACGGCATGCCGATGTGGGGCAATCCCATTCCCTGGAAGACAACTCCTTTGACTCCCAATATCGGCAAGATCGATTCGACTGACGACATGCGTCCTGGATTGGGATATTCAGGATTGATGAATCTTCAGAAGTTTACGCAGGAGGGTGGGCTTTTCATCGGCACGATGGACACCGCAGATCTGGCGGTAACTGCCGGTTTCACACCCGGCGTGTCTATTACGCGGCCGAATCGACTTAAGGCTATCGGCGTTGTGTTGCGATCGAAAGTTGTAGATGCCGCGAGTCCCATTGCTTACGGCTACGGGGACATGCTGCCGATTTACTGCTTCAACGGTCCCATTTTCCAAGTCAGTAATCTCGCTCGCGCAGGCGCAAGGCCGCGACGCGAACAACGCACCACCGGACGTGGAACGCCTGACGATCCTGATACAGTGCAAGGCCGGCCACCGGTGGAAGCGCCTGAGTTGCCTACGGCTGAACCATGGCAGGCGCTGCCATTGACTGACGAACAACTGCGGAACAATGTGAATGTGGTCCCACCGGCAATGCGTCCTCGCGTGGTCTTTCGATACGCCGACAATAAAGATTTGTTTGTATCGGGGCTGTTGGATGCGGGCGACGAGATTGCTCAGCGTCCGATGATTGTGGATGTGCCGTCAGGGCAGGGACACATTGTGTTGTTTTCGAACAATCCGATGTGGCGCGGGCAGACTAAGGGTAGTTACTTCCTGGTGTTCAATGCGATTCTGAATTTCGATAACTTAAACGCCGGCCGCAAACTAGACGAGAAGTAGACTTACGGCAGCATGCCGGCTAGCAGCTCGAAGGAATCGTGGACGGCGCTGTATGAGGTTTGTAGTTGAGTGTTGTTACCCGTTCGAGCGGCTGTTCTAAATTTTTTGAGGGCTTGGTCGAACTTCTTCAGTTCTTTCGTAAACTCTTGCTTCTTGTCTTCGGCAATTCGAGGCGGTACGCCCACTCGTACGATTGCGCGGCCTCGATTAACTAAAATCACTGATCTTGTTCGGATGCGTTTGAAATCCTTTTTAGGAAGCGCTTCATGTTCCAGAGGATGGAGGACGTCATGAAACGCTTCGTACTGCTTTACGGGGAACGCGTGCTGAGCTGAGGTTCTAACCGCGTCTGTTGCGAACAACAGCGAGATTAAGAGTATTGTGATTACTCTCATGCACCTGAACTAACGCAGCTTCGTTCGAATGCCGGTCTTCGCTTCGATTTCCTCGCCAAGTTTCCTTATCCGGCGCTCGTGCTTGGCTGCACTCCGCAGCACCCAAAATCCAAAGATCAATACGCCAACTAGCATAACGATGAATAAAACAGCTTCGATCATAGAGTAAGTCATGATCGTCTTCTCCTTAAAACATGATCCAACAATTGTTTGTTCTGGTCCTCCAAGTACTTCATCATGGCGTCCGTCCTCTGCTTGTAAGCCCAAAACATCATTACTATCAATGTCGGCATTAAGCCGATCGCCGCTACAGCTTTGACGAACTCTCCAAAACCAGCATCTGCCACTTGTAGCGCTAGCAAAACATGCATGTTTTTGCTCGCTACCCCACGTCCAAATTTCAAGAGGTGGCAAGCCGTGAGGAAGCGCCTCCTTTAATAACCTTGGTTATACACTGTGATGATCTGTTGAGCAAGGCACTAGCGCTGCCATTCTTTGAAGCCTTCAACGACGCGTAGTACTTCCGCGCGCTTCTTTTCAAAAAGCGCAAACATAAAGATGATCGTCGCGCCCGTAGCAATCCCCGCGACGTACCACAACCACGTCCAACCCAGATTCACAGACGCATACCAGATCATCGTGATGATCGCGATCAGCAAGAACACACAGCCGAGCAGCAGCAAACCCCTAATGCGAAAAATAATCCCGCTGAAAACACCCATCAAAGAAAGTGCTGCCAGCACCAAAGGCAACCATGGTGAATCCGCCACGCCGTTGATGAAGATGTCCGCAGTTGAGGATGCATAAATAGTCACCAACGACATGTAGCGAATGCCTGCCATTTGATCTTCAGTGAAGTCGTCCTTGTTCAGATAGACCGCCAAGAGTACTGAAAGAGCGATTGGAATCAACCAGAGCTGTGGATGTTGCACAAACTGATAATTGTCCGTGCGATGAAGCAGGTACCAAAGTCCGCCATTGCCGGCCACGGCAGCCAGGATCCCGAACACAAAAGAGCGACGCAGGATCGACAACAACCCATACGCACCACCAACGATGAAGAGTAAAGCTGAGTAATCAACCTCTGACTGGACTATCCAAAAACCGATGACTGGCAAAAGCGGCAGAAAGGCACCCGTGCGTTCGATCGGATGAGCCAGAACATGAATCCCGCGCCGGCGCAAAGCCTCGCTGGTTGCAACTCCCAAATATGCAATCGCCATCACCACCAGTGGCCAGTATCTTTCAAAGAATCCCGAGAACAGCCAGGGCATGGTCAGGCGAATGTGCATGAAAAGCAGCGCTAACATCGCCTCGGCTGCATACACATACCCCGTCCGGCCCCGCTCCGATAAGCTCAACGGATCGTGCCAGGGAGACAATGCGAAGAAAACGCAGATGACGATTCCGCTGATTAACGTCGCCCCAACAGCTATCAATGCAAGCGGATGGATGTCTACTGTTCCGAAATTGAGCTGGTAGAAAACCTCGGTGCTTAAGGTGAAGGCCAACGCAATCATCCCAGTCACTGCTATCCACGGGATGCAGGCCCGTGCGGCTGCGGTCCAATCCGGCTCGCGCTCGACCGCCTTATTCATCAGGAGAGCATACAGAGCCACGAAGGCAAACATCTCGATCATCAGAATTACGGCTCGGTTCAACCACGTGCCGGTATCCCAAGGAATGAGGAAAGACCAACCAACAAACACAACACCGACTACGAACGCGGCGATCGCAGCTCGCTGCCATTTGAGTCGCCGAACACCTTCAGCCAGTAAAGCAAATGTCACAGCCTGAACAATGACTGCCAGCGCTGATGCCATACGATCAATTGCCGCTTCAAAATTCAGAACGATCCAAAACGCCAAAAGCAGGACAATCGCAGCTGATATGGAGTTGAAAGCGGCTAGCCACTTTAATTCGGTGGCCGCTGGATCAAATCGTCGCGGAATCCGCAAACGATCGGTAAAGTCGATAACTTTTGCCCGAGATCGCCACAATAAACTCGCGCCGACGGTGTAGACTCCGATTAAGAGCGTCCCCAGCCAAAGTACTCGGTCAAGAGCTGGGTTAAGAAAATCAATTGCCGTTCCGATGATCAGCAAACCACACAGATACAGCCCGCCTACTGCATACCGAGCAGCGCGATCCCAAACACACGCGATGAACAACGCGATCAGCGAAGCCAGCAAGAACCGCGCAATTGGGTCTCCGGTAGGAAGTGCTGACACCGTTTCCCGATCAAAGATTAGGCCCAGCCAAACGACGACGCTCGTCACCATGAACGACAAGAGCGCCGCGAAATTATGAAATGAAGCATTCTTATCGTTCTCACTTCGTTCGGTGAGTCTTCGCGCGCGCAGCTCGAGCGCTAGCCATCCGATGCTTGCAAGGCACAGAAACGCGCAGTTGATTTCCATAACTCTGCTACTTGGCATCGAACGAACGGTTGGATTTAAAAGAGACCAAATCAATACCGCGAGAGCAAGGGTTAACCCGCCAGCATAGATATAAGCATGCCTCAAACGCTGCCAGTGTAGAGTTGCAGCGAGAATGCTCATCGACACGAGTGTGCCTACTGACCAAACCGATCCGGCAGGATCGTCGAATGCACCGAGCAGCGCCAGCAAAATCGTAATCCCACCGATCGTTGTGGCACATAGAGCTGTAGTCCACTCCCAATCTTCAGCAAACAAGAATTTAGAAAAGAATGAATTTCCGGCAGCTTGAAGCTTTGATGGCGCCCAGCGTAAAAAGCACATCAGCCACGCTGACGCAGCCATTGCGGCGATCAGCGTGTGAAACCCGGTCCAGTTCCCTGCTTCCCAACGAGCAGCCGTGAATGCTGCCAAACACGATACGCAAATCAGGAATGCGCAGATGGCTTCTGCTTTCAACCGCACGGCAAATTCTTTAGCCCACCATGCAGCGGAGAGGGCCGCCAGAATGAATGCAGCCCAACCAGATAAACTCCCAGCCTCGATCGTGCCGATGCCTGCCCAACCTGGTCGTGCGATCAACCGGATTGCAACCGGAACGATGAGCACCGCATTTATGAGAACGGCGATGCTGATCTGTAGCTTGAATAATCGTTCAGTAGTTTTGGCGACAGTCTCGTCCAACTTCTCGATCCATCTGGACCGCATCCCTAACCAAACCATTGCATAAATTGCTGAAGTGATCGCATTGAGTTGAATGGCCTGTGCCACGACAACCCGGTTCATCGATCCCTGCCAAGCCACCACTGAAAGCAGATAAGCCATCGTTACCGTGACGTTAAGAAACAGCCCGGCAACAAATGCGTAAACCGGGAGACGTTCACGCACGGAGAACGCAATCAACACGGCCGCGACAATCACAAGTGGAGCACTGTATGACAGCGTGTCACCGAGTAACGCGAAGATCCCTCCGGCTGGGCCATGCACCGGCATGTAGTAAATGGCTCGCAAAGCAGGATAGATAGTGAGGATTAGGAGTGCCGCGATTGTCGAGCCTATTAACAGGACTCGGATATGGCGTGCGAGTTCAGCATCGCTGACATCAGTCTCGGGCCAACCAAAAGATCTCAAGAATGCGAACGCTCGCTCGCGATACAACAACGGGAGCACTCCAAGGATCAGGAAGAGAGCACCGACCCACCGCCAAGCAGAGGCGGTGGCTATCTCAGTTTCAAATGTGCCCGCAATTAATGGAGGAATTGAGGTTAACGCGGCGACCGCACCCACTATATAGACTGCCCGCCGTTGCTCCCAGGCATTGGCAAGCAGAGCAATCACCAGCAATGCAAGCACAATCCAAGAGCCAATCCCGAACGCCTCCTGATGCGGAAAGCCGGCTATATTCCAACTTGGATTGTCGACGCCTTGCGCGGTCAATTCGCGAGTCACACCTGGAAGCGCACCGTAGATCGCAAGTAGCAGGAAGACCGCTAACAACCCCCAAGTGACAAGCCGATCGAATGCCCACGGCGCCTCGAGCAATGGTCCAATGAACTTTATCTTCTCGTGTTTGAGCTTTCCGGCGCGATTCAAAAAACGCAGCGACACCCAAACGAGACCGAGTACAAGTAATGCAGTGCCTTGAATCTGCAAACCCCATGGATGCAGAAACGCATGCGGCAAGTACGCGTACCAGGCGTACTGTTGCAACACGCCTTTGACCATCAACACCACGCCGGAGGTCAACGCAACTTGAAATGCTGTAAAGAGAATGCGTTGACGAACGACCCACAGCAGTGCTAGCCAGATGCCCGCGAGCCAGAAGACCCGCTCGGCTTCCATCGCGGTTGTCTGCCACTCGCGCGCTTGGAAGAGAAGAACTACCGCGGCAAACGAAGTCATCAGTGCAGACGCAGATAAGGGCCGGGTGAGGAGTCGTTCCAAGTCTTTCTTGTAATTCCAAACTGCGATTGCGACGGCGGTACAAATCGAGGCATGAGTCAACATCGCAGCTTGCCACGGGAAGAAAACATTCACATGTAGGGCAAACGCTTCAAACAGGCTCAACAACAGAAGGAATGAGCCAATCCAACTGAAGATAACCCGACGAGTGCGTGTAGCAATCCAGAATGCGCCGAGAGCGTAAATAGCAAACACTGGCCACAGCACATACGTGTCAGCCGTACGCAGTACGCCGGCGACGAGCGCGAGACTGATCAGTGCCACACCACAGGCCGCGATCAGATACGATTTGCTATCAGCACTTCTTCTATTGCGCGCGAGCCATTCGCATGCGCCCAGGAACAAAACAAACAGTGCTGCCAGGGCCTGGCCACTGCTCACCGAGGTCGACACGTAAAGTAGCGATGCGACTCGAAGGTTCTGCCACGCGATGTGCCCAGCCATCACGTGGAAGAGCACGAGATAAGCAAGAGCAAAACAGGCCGCAGCGAGTAAGTGTGCTCGCGGAACATTCAGTAAGACCGCAAGTGCGGTGAAGACCCCAAAATTGAATAGAGCCGCAGGAACGATGCTGGCCGGATTAGGCCACGCGAGAATCATTCCTGAGAGCACGATCAGTACGCCGAGAATGGCGATGCTCGTTCCAGCAGTCCGCGACGCGACGAACTCTTTCTTTGAAAGGAGTTGCCATAACAGAGTGCCAGTCGCCAACAATGGAAAGCCTCCCAAGCTCACCAGCGGAGCGAGGTACATCATGCTGATGCTCATCGGGCCTGACTTATAGAGCAGTAATCCGAAGGGAAGGATTGCAGCGAAAGTCATCGCACCGAGACTAATAAACGCGGCAATCGTCTCGCTCTCGTCAATCTCACTATCAGCCAGAATCTTCTTCAGCATCCAAACGACGGACGCTACGTAACAAGCGACCGGAAAGGCGCCGAGTGCGACCAGCAAGACCGGGGATTGTTCGGCCGACGCAAAGTGACGCACCAGCAATTGGCCAATCGACGATCCAAGAACACCAGCGCCTAACAGATGTGGCCACGAAGGTGTCAGCACTCGACCAGCGAAATAGACCAGGCACAGAAAAACGGCTGGCGCGATGAGTTCACTTGCGATGATTAACAGCCCGGGAGATCCACTGGTTCCGGACACGGCAGCGATTGCCAGAAAGTTTAGAGGCACTAACAACGTCGAGATAGTCAGTATTCCTCTACTTGTCGTCGGCAGCTTCCAGCGATGCTCTGTGTAGAGACCTACTCCGAATAAAGCTGCGGTCACGGTGGTGAAGATCAGGAACTTGAGAACGGGAATTTGCGAAATCTCAGACCAGAGACTGATCACCAACGCCGTCGAACACCCGATGATTAATAGTCCTCCAACAATTTCGCCCCAGCGAATGTTGCTCTCTTCCATAAAAGCATTGAGCATTTCCGCAAATGATTTTCGCGGCGCACGTTCGGGAACATACGAAGGTGCAAAGCCCGCACGATCACCATCCGCGGGTGGTGGAGGACTTTCGCCCGGAGGAGGAAGGAACGAAGGCGTGGGTTTTATAACTATCTCATCGTCGGTAGCTACAAATGAAGCAGTTACGCCGGGCATTTCTGGCTGAGTCTCCAGCGGCACTTCAATTGGAGTCTCGACTGTGACTTGGTGAACAGGAACTTCAAAAGGTTCAACGGGAGGACGCTGTGGAGCGGGCCTCGCTTCTCGCAACCGTACTTCTTCAGCATCCAACTGTATTTTCAGTTTTGCGAGAGTGTCAGCGTCAATTCTGCCCGCGTCACGAAAACGTTCTAACTGACGTTTTGTAGCTGCAAGGTCGGTGAGAAGATCGACGCGCAATTCCGACGGCTTGGGCAAGCCACAGCTGGGACAAAATGGTGCGCCAGGTGGAACCTGAAAACCGCAGTTAGGACAACGAACCCGTGCGGCGTTTGGCTGAGGTTGCGCAGCACTCTGTCGCTTCGCCGATGATGGCGGTTGGTCAAAAATCGCCCGGAACAACGCCGCCAGAACGAGCCAAAACGCATGCCCGACAACGGTGACTATCGCACCGAGGACGAGCAATATAATTAAAAGGATAAACGGGGTTTCCAAGGGAATCGACTATAATCCCGAACGCCATTCGAAAAACGGCTTAACCCATTAGTGACAAGATCCGAAAACGCCTTCGATAACCGACTTCAGTGAATCTATTCAACGCCATTTTTAAAGAGCTGCGGGCGTCCTCGGTGGCAATACTCTACGGGAATGCTCGCACTACCTACGGCGATTTACAAGAACAAACTCTCAAGACCGCAGCCGTGCTTGCTCGATTGGGAATATCTCCGGGCGAGCGTGTAGCTCTGCTGCTTAACGACTCGCCGGAGTTTATTGCGTCTTTCATCGCCATTTGTTGCAGCAAAGCGATTGCCGTGCCCATCAACATGGGACTGCGGTTGGAGGAACAACGCGCCATTCTCAATGATTGTGCGGCACGGCTGGCCATAGTTGAACCGGACATGTGCAATAGCTTGCAGACAGGTGTGCATGAAGGACTGCGGGAACTCAAGCAAATCGCAGTTGTCAGCCGAAGTGGAGGCAGCCTCGGTTCAGAACCGTTTGCGAAATTCAGAAATGATGGACCGGAAATCTTTGACTTTCAGGAACTGCTTCTGGAGTGCCCTCCCGCAGCTCCCGATAGTTTTGCTGAACCGGACGAGAATGAGGCAGCTTTTATTCTGTACACGTCCGGTAGCACCGGCGAGCCGAAGGGCGCGATCCATTGCCAGAGCGACATCTTCCACACGAATGAAACGTTCTGCAAAGAGGTGTTAGGACTGAAAGCCGGTGATAGAGTTTTTTCTTCCTCACGACTACCGTTTGCCTACGGTCTGGGCAACAGCTTCACATTTCCGCTGCTGAACGGCGTGACGACAATACTTTGTCGCGAGAAACCGACGCCGGAAGTCATCAACCGAATTTTTCGCGAACACAAGCCCACGCTTTTCTTCGCCGTCCCCGTCATCTACAACCTGCTACTTGAACGTCACCGCAAGGCCGCGGAGCTGGATTGCTCCAGCCTCCGCTTGTGCGTGTCTGCGGGCGAAGCTCTGCCGGCCCAGTTAGGTGAGGAATGGGAACGCACGTTTGGGGTTGAAGTGCTTGACGGCATTGGCTCGACAGAGATGCTGCACATGTTCATGTCGAATCACTCGGGCGACGTGCGCTATGGCAGCAGTGGAAAGTTGCTCCAGGGATATGACGCGCGATTGCTGGACCAGGAGGGCGAACCGACGCCTAATGGTGAAGTTGGAAACCTTTGGGTGAGAGGTAGGAGCGCTGCCCGCGGCTACTGGAATAAAGAGGAAGCGACCAACGGCACGTTTGTAGACGATTGGGTGCGGACAGGCGATCAGTACATGCGCGACTCGGATGGGTTCTGGTTTCACAAAGGACGAAGCGATGACTGTTTCAAATCGAGTGGCCAGTGGGTGTCGCCAGTGGAAGTCGAGGGTGCCGTGCTGCGACACAACTCCGTGAGCCGCGCCGCGGTTGTGGAAGATTTTGACAAAGACGGATTGGCTTGTGCATGCGCGTTCGTCGTCTGCCACGGAGGCAACTCGGATCAAGTTGAAATAGAATTGCGCGCGTTGCTGAAGGAGTCGTTGCCACGTTTCAAGCAACCCCGGAGATATGTCTTTGTCGACGAGCTGCCGTACACTGCTACGGGAAAGATTCAGAGATTCAAGTTGCGACAGCAACTCCGGACTCAAACAGCAGCTAGCCACAAATGAACATTGATCAGGAAAATATCAGCCGCGGATTGCGCGGATAGCTAAAACAAATTAGTAAGAGTTTAATTATTAAGTCGCCCTTTTTTTATATCCTTTCTGATCCGCGTTTATCCGCGTTCATCTGCGGCTTAAGATCTTATGACTAAGAAAAGCATTCAGGAAACGTATGCGCCGAACCTGGCGTGCTTTGGCTGTGGCCCAGCCAACCCGAAAGGACTCCACGTACGTAGCTTCCCCAACGGCGACGAGGTTGTCGCGGAATTCCAACCAGAGAAGTATCAGGAGGCTTTTGATGGAATGCTTAGCGGGGGCATCATCGGCACGCTGCTCGACTGTCACTGCAACTGGACTGCGGCGTGGCATCTGATGAATACGCTCGGGGTCGATCATCCTCCCTGTACTGTGACTTCTGAATATGCGATCAAACTGCGTCGCCCAACTCCGACTGACAAGCCAATCAAACTCGTCGCGCGAGTGGTTGAGTCAACTGACACTCTGGCTGTGGTCGAAGGCGAACTGATTGCGCATGACAAGGTTACGGCAACCTGTCGCGGCACATTCGTCGCGGTCAAGCCCGGCCACCCTGCCTACCACAGGTGGTGATCATTTTCCATTTACCATTTTTCATTTACCATTTACCCTCCTGATGAAACCCACAGTCGCGACCTGTGGACTGCTCGCCTGAACGTTAGCCCTCTACAAATTATTCTCACCTCGAAGACAGATTTCTAACACGCAGGTTTCATCGTGATAACGCAACTCAGGCTCGAACTGCTCAAGCTGAGCCGTTCGAAAGGCTTTTACCTTTCATTCGCTGCACTGTTGGGGTTCGTAGGGCTTATGCTCTGGGGCTTTTACTCATACGCTCAGAAAAAGACGAACGGCCTCGCTGCGGAGCAATTCAAATATACCTACGAGTCTAAAAGCTATTTCAATGGGATGACGTTCACACTTTACTCTCTGATCTTCGCCTTCAGTCTGGTCTTGCCGATCTTTGTGGCAATGAATGCGGGCGCGCAGATCGCCGGCGAGCGTAGCACGGGCACCTTGCGAATGATCTGTGTTCGACCTGTTAGTCGAGCGTCAATACTTCTCTCAAAGTTTTTAACCGTAGCGATTCACACCTATCTGCTGCTTGCTTTCTTCATCGGAATCAATCTGCTGGTTGGCCTGTTGTTTGTCGGCTGGGGGAATCTGGAACTGTATCCGGGCGCGCTTAATCTGGTAGATGAGCCAGGAACAATACTGCGCGACGAAGCGTTGAAGCGTTTTGTCTACACGAGCTTCTCAGGAACATGGGCATTGCTCGTCGTTGCTTCGCTCGCTCTTCTTCTATCAGTCATCTTCGAGAATCCTGTTACGGCGGTCGCCGCCACGCTGTCGCTCTATCTAACGCTTTATATAGTTGGTCGCATTGAATTCTTCGACAGTTTGAAGCCTTTCTTCTTCACTACTGATATGGATTTCTGGCGCAATGTGTTGAAACCGGAAATTTCCTGGCGGAACATTTATCACTACGGCGCCACCTGCGGCGCTTACACTTTTGGTTCACTACTTCTCGCGGTGATCATCTTCGAGCGAAAGGACATTACAAGCTGAATGGCGCTGAAGTTCGTCCTCGTCGCGGTCTTTCTGCTCATGCTTTCGGCCTCTTTGCTTTTTGATCCGGAGCGACGACGCTCACTTCACAGCAACCATAATGCAAGTGGGAATTTGCGGCTAATGACTTGGAACATTGGTTACGGTCATCTCGAGTCTGACTCGCGCGCTCGCAACGAGGATCTCCCTGCAATGGCACAGGTGATATTAAGCAATGACCCCGATGCCGTCGCACTTCAAGAATTAACCGGCGAAGATCAGTTGAAAATTCTCTTGACGCATTTGAACAATCGCTATCGCGGTTCCACCGTCACGATGGGTAAGGAAAACCGAGTTACCGCGGTGTTAGTTAAGGATCGCAGTGCTCGCTTTAGAGATGTTCAGTTCGGCCGGCAATTCTCAGCTGCGGCAGTATTTCAGCACAAAGATGTGCCCGAGATCCTTCTGATAAGCGTTCACGCGAACGCCTTTAGCTCGGTACATCGGCGAACTCTTACCGCAGATGTGGTTGACTGGTGCCGCGCCAATGCGCGCGGTCAAATTGTCTTCCTTGCAGGTGATTTCAATTTAGAAGTCAGCACGAAAAAACCAAACGATCTGTTTACTGACGACGCGAAGAATGATAGCGAGTCGTACAACTATATTCTGAAGCACTTTTCAGATTTTGGCCGGGATGCCGGTGAAACTGCCATCAGCAATCGGCGGATTGATTACATCTTTGGCCCACGGGAGCGTGCGACATTGCGCAGGGCAGGGGTGCTGCGAGGCTCCGCTATCGGTCGCATGGATCATTGGCCACTCGTGGTGGACGTGACATTTTGAAGTGATGTTACAAGCCGACCTACTGACGAAAAAATACAATGGCCATCTGGTTGTAGACCGGCTTTCGATGTCGGTCGATAAGGGCGACATCTTCGGTTTTCTTGGTCAGAATGGCGCTGGAAAATCCACCGTAATCCGCATGCTGCTCGGCCTTGTCAGGCCGACGAGCGGCCGCGTTCTACTGTTTGGCCAGGAGATGTCCAAGTTTTCTCTTAATGTGTTAGGACGTGTGGGCGCGTTGGTAGAGTCGCCCGCTTTCTATGGAAACTTCTCCGGCTTTGACAATCTTCGAATGTTTGCAGCGTTGTCAGGTGGAGCCAGCCGCAAGCGGATCGAACACGTGCTCGAGCTGGTGGACTTACTTCCTCGTTCTCGTGATTTGGTTCGCTCGTACTCTCATGGAATGCGACAGCGGTTGGGTTTGGCTCAGGCGCTGCTGCCGAATCCCAGCTTCGTGATTCTGGATGAGCCGACGGACGGACTCGATCCGCAAGGCATTCGCGAGGTCCGTTTAATGTTGCCTCGTTTCCGAGACGAGCTGGGTCTGACGATCTTGCTCTCCAGTCACCTTTTGTCTGAGGTCGAGTGCATCTGTAACAAGATCGGCATTATCGATCGGGGCCGGCTGCTCTATCAGGGCCCGGTAAGAGACTTGACTGCCAGAACGCCGCAAGCCACTCTCGAAGACATATTCATGACTCTTACGGGCCGCTAAGTTGCCTTAACAATTCTCTGACGGGTATGATCCCTCCCCTAACAATCTGTCTCCTAAAAGGAATCTCTGCCACTAAAAGGATTTTCATGCCCCGCTTGATTCACCGCCCTCGTCGCTTGAGAAGAACTGAAGCGTTGCGGTCCATGGTGCGAGAGGCTCGACTCGCGCCCGAGAATCTGGTTCTGCCCTTGTTCGTTTGTCCAGGCAAAGCTGTGCGGCGGGAAGTCAAGTCAATGCCGGGAGTCCACAACCTTTCGGTCGACGAGGCGGAGAGAGAAGCCGCCGATGCCTACAAGCTCGGCGTACGTTCACTCATTCTGTTTGGACTGCCAGAGTCGAAGGACGAAAAGGCTTCCGGCGCTTATGATGAAAATGGCATCGTTCAGCAAGCGGTCCGAGCTATTCGCAGATCAACTCCGGACTTGACCATCATTACCGACACCTGTCTCTGCGAATACACATCACACGGCCACTGCGGAGTGGTCCAGGGCAATGAAATAGTGAATGACAAATCGCTGGAGCTGATGGCGCGCACGGCGGTGAGTCAGGCACAGGCTGGCGCCGACGTGGTTGGTCCATCGGCAATGATGGACGGACAAGTCGCAGTAATTCGCGACGGCCTGGATAAAGCGGGTTTTGAAAACGTGGCGATTATGTCGTACGCCGTGAAGTATGCGTCCGCGTTTTATGGACCATTCAGAGAAGCTGCCGAGAGCACGCCCGCATTCGGAGACCGGCGCGCATATCAAATGGACTCAGCGAATGCTCGCGAGGCTCTGCACGAAGCGGAGCTCGACTATTCTGAAGGCGCCGATATCTTAATGGTCAAGCCCGCGACACTGTACCTGGACATTCTGAGGATAGTGCGCGATCGGTTTGACTTGCCGCTTGCCGCATATCACGTGTCGGGCGAGTACGCAATGTTGAAGGCGGCTGCTCAAAATGGTTGGATCGATGAACAACGCGTGATGATGGAAACACTAACGAGTATCAAACGCGCCGGTGCCGACATCATTCTCACATACTATGCGCGTGAGGCGGTACGAGTACTCAACGGGTGAGGGACATCAAGCATGGATTTTATGATGCAGTTTGAAATCGTCGGTGAAGTCGCTCTGGCAATGTTGCTCGGCGGCATAATCGGTTTTGAAAGAGAGATTGCAGACAAGCCCGCCGGTTTTCGAACGCAAATGCTGGTGGCTGGCGCATCCGCGTTGCTTGTTGGCCTCGGTGATACCCTGATGCGTCGTTATATGGGTGGAGGGACGAATGCCTCCGTCGACCCAATCCGCATTGTCGAAGCCATCGTTACGGGCATCAGCTTCCTGGGCGCGGGCACGATTTTTCGCCGCAGCGAGAGTGAACAGGTTCAGGGACTTACGACCGCTGCGTCCATCCTGCTGTGCGCTGCCATTGGAATCAGTGTGGCTTTGCGACAATTTGTTCTGGCGGTCGGTGTAACTGTGCTGGCGATTATCGTGTTGCGTGGGCTTACCGGGGTCGAAAAGTGGCTTAATAAGAAACGAGCGTGAGAAGCAGGTTTATAATGCGCGGGCAACGGCTGGCTGAGCTTAGGTATCAGATGTAGGTCAAAAGCGTTATAAAGTTCTAACTGTCTCCCGGCGAAGAACAATGTCAACGCCCAAATCCAAACGATTTGCCTTAGTTGCGTTGCTATTAGTCCTTCCGTGCGAGACATTTGCTCAGTCGGGCAGACGGCAGCCGAAATCCAATCCAACTCCAACGCCTGTCATACCGGAAATCAAGAGTGAGCCTGATCCAAAGTCGGTCCACGCTCAAGGCAGTCATCGACTGACTCAACCGGTGCAGCTTTTAATTGGGCGGCAATTCACCTCAAAGCATCAGCCCAGCGAAGACACGATCTACTCGAGCTTCATCCAGCGTCTAAACGAATTCGACAAGGTTCGAGGCGCGTCGATTGGAGACCTCAAGAGGCAGCAAGCTATCCTGCGCGCGCGAGAAGAACAAGAGTCGTTGGTCATCTTCCTGCAATTCGAAGTGGATAATTTTCAGGAAGGGCACCTCGTATTTAACTCACCGGATCTCGAGGTCAAGTATTTTGTTTTTGAGCCGCGTTCGGGTGAGCTAAAGACGAAGGGCAAGGTTTACTATCAGGCGATCGGCGGCGCGAAAGCGCGCAAGGACAATTGGCCCACCGGCACGCCGATTCGGATTACTGCCGAGGCTGCGGGAATTGAAGCCGCCGAACGCGTACACGATTGGCTATTAGTTAGTACTCGAGCCGATCCGAAATAGAACCTATTAGTGTTATTTCGTGTATTTCGTGGATCATCTTTCATCCGACCGATTCGTACGATCCACGAAATAACACGAAGAGCCACGAAATTAAGCGATTTCGTCCAACGCTGCGCTTAACCTTTCTAATCCTCCGGAAAGCGTTTCTGTTCGGCAAGAAAAACCCAACCTAAAGTGCTCGGGCATCTCAAAAAATCTTCCCGGCGCCACCGACGTTTCATATTTCACCCGAAGCAGTTCAACCAACTTCTCTGTGTTTCCATTCTTGAGTCTGGGAAAGACAATCGTTCCATGCTCCGGTCTCACTGCCTCCAGATCAGATCGCGAATCGAGAAACCGGTCCACAAGCTCGCGATTGGTGTCGAGCAGTGACTTTGCCCGCGCCGCAATCGCGTCTAAACGATTCAGTGCTAAGACACTCAGCTGTTCGGCTGGATGAGCCGCCATGACACCGAAAAGATCGTTCAATCGCCAAATCTTGCAAGCCAGATCCGGCGCGGCAACGATCCAGCCGCACCGCAGTCCACTGAGACCAAATGCCTTAGTCAGACTACTCGTCACTACAAGTTCATCGCCGAGAAGAAACGCAGTTGGCGGACGCCGCTCGAACATGGCTTCCAGGTAAACCTCATCGACAAGGACATGTGCCTGCACGCGTCTGGCCAAGGTACCGATCTCTCGTAACGTATCTTGTTCAGTAAGCACGCCGCTTGGATTGTGCAAGTTGGTGATGATGATCAGACGTGTTCGAGGACTCATGGCCCTCTCGATTTCCGCGGGAATAATCTTGAAGTCGTCGTCAAAGCGCCGGTCAAAGCGTTTCACATTCGCGCCGAGATACAACGCAACTGCAAGGAGAGGCTCATAAGTCGGCCGCTCGATAAGCACCTCATCGCCGGGTTCGATGAAGGCCGCCATTGCGAGGTGGTTCGCGAGCGACGTTCCGGTTGCGGCAACGATTGAATCCTTAGATACTGTTAGTCGTTTTGCGAGAGCTTCTTGCAACGGCGCATAGCCATAACCTCCACCGCGAGTGATCTGAAGACTCTGTAGTTCGTCATTTTCAAGTCCAAGTTCAGCCCAGTCGAGATCGATGATTCCGCTGACTGCCAAATTGAATCGTGCTGCGGAACGAGTCTTCGCCCAGTGCATGTAATCTGAACTCATCATCCGTTGTGGACTACTCATGATTGAGCTTGCCTTCGCCAGAAGAAGTACGCCGGAATCCCTGCCAACAGAATTGCCAAACCAATCAACGTGTTCTCTGGGTACTTGTAAATCGTATTGATGACAACCAACCAGCATATCGTTACAAATAGCGCAGTAGTAACTGGATGCCCTGGAACTGTAAAAGGCGGTGTCTCGCCCTTAGTTCTCTTACGAAATACGAAGATGCACAATGCGGTCAGCCCAAAGAAAATGAAGTCAACCGAAACGACGTAGTTTAAGATTTGATCGTAGCGGCCCGAAAGAGCGATGACTATCGCAAACACGCCCTGAAGAGCGATGGCCACGTAAGGTACACGAGTCTTTGAATGAAGACGGCCGACCTCTTTAAAGAAAAGACCATGCTCGGCCATTGCGAAATACACTCGCGGCGCAGTCAGCATGCCCTGGCTCAGAAAACCTAGAGTGGAGATGGCGATGCCCGCAGCAATTAATCGAGCGCCTGTGTCTCCCAAAACCATACGCATAACATCTGACGCGGGCGTCGTCGTATTTGCCAACCCAGCTGTGCCCAACACTCGCAGACAAACATAGTTCACGGTGAGATAAAGAACAACAACGCCTGTCACGCCGATGATCAAGCCGAGCGGGAGATTCTTTCTCGGTTCGCGGATCTCTCCTGCAACAAACGTCGCCGTTTGCCAGCCACCGTAGGCGAACAGGACTGGTACCATCGCAGCGCCAATGGAAGTTATGAAATCGAAGCCACCGTTGGGTGTCCCATGTAAAGACTCGGTGGGAATTTGTTCAGATGGTGAGTAAAGAGCGAGGCCACAAACTACCAGCGTCAAGATGGCAAGAATTTTGAGAACCATCAAAGCACTTTGTACACTGCTTCCGAATCTGACGCCGAGACAGTTGATCACCGTCAGCAATGCGAGGCTTATCACCGCTACCAACCAGTCCGGGGCCGGTATCTGTGTCAGCTCCACAAAATAACGAGCAAAGGTGACAGCGACCGCAGCCATGCCGCCAGTTTGAATTACCAACAGCAAGGCCCAGCCGTAGAGGAACGCTACCGACGGATGAAATGCCTCGCGCAAGTACGCGTATTGTCCACCGACTTCAGGTCGCA
>DATEDU010000385.1:0-8077 GCA_035281525.1 Pyrinomonadaceae bacterium
ACGAGTCGAGGTAAAAACGATCACCGCGCCGTCAATTAATGTGGCGAATGATTTTTCACGACCCGATGCAGTGTCTATTCAAAAGAGAACGCTGCCGACCGGACGTAGTTTTGTGGTCACCTTGCCGAAGCATTCGGTGTCAGTGATCTTACTCACGACACAAAAATAACACCGCGATAGTAAGCCCGAACGATGGGGTGGCCACGAAGGGCCACCCTTACAATCGAATCCTTCGAGGCGCCCAGGCGAAAGCTTCTTCGCTTTATATTCCCTGAATTCGTCCCGCACGAAACATTCTTCGCTCACCTTCACGCACTATCAACAACTTAGCCCCGGCATTACGTGTGCAATTCATTCGCGCACGGTGCGCGAGGCTATCTCGAAGCCCACATAACTAATTTGTGAAGGAGACGATTATGCACGACCTGGATCGCACGCAAAGCTACGAGAGTGAGTTCGAACCTGAGATGTACCAACAATACGAGGAAGAGGGACAGTACTACGAAGGGTCCGAGGGGGAAGAAGGCGAATACGGGCAATACGAATTCGGCCAATACGAATTTGAGCCCGAAGCATTCGACGAGGTTGAAGAGATGGAGCTCGCAGCCAACCTCCTCGAAATCACCGATGAGGCTGAGCTCGATCAATTCATCGGAAAAATATTCAAAGGGGTTGGCAAGTTCTTTAAAGGCGGAATCGGACGCAAGCTCGGCGGCCTGCTGAAAGGCGTAGCCAAAACAGCTTTACCAGCGGTCGGTGGCGCGCTTGGAAGTTTTGTTGCGCCGGGAGTTGGCACCGCTTTAGGAGCGAAACTCGGCTCTGCGGCGGGCGGACTCTTTGGCCTCGAAATGGAAGGCTTAAGTCCGCAAGACCAGGAGTACGAAGTAGCGCGCAGGTTCGTGCGTTTCGCACGGTCGGCTGCTACCAAAGCAAAACAACTTCAGCAGACGTTCCCGCCGGATTCTGCCGCACGCAAGGCACTGATGGAAGCAGCCAAAAAACACGCGCCTGGTTTGCTTCAGGCCCTCGGCGGTATTCAGTCGGCGCTCGGCGGTTTTCAGTTTGAGACTGCCGGCGCTCCATCTCCGCAAGGTGTCATGTCACCACAATCAAACGGCGGCGGCGGTGGCGGAAGAAGCGGTCGCTGGGTTCGCCGCGGACGCAAGATCATTCTCATTGGGGTGTAACGACGTGAGCGCCGTAATGCCAAAACGTACGCTCGAATTCGCGGTGCGGCCGCGAGGCAACACAGTGGGCAGATTGCCTTTGCCCATCTGGTTGTTGGATCAGGAGTCCCGGGCACTGCTGGCGCGATTAGCGCGGGTGAAGCCGTTCGCCCTGCTCGAACCGATGCTTCCCGCTGCTGCTGTCTCGCCAAGCGCGCAGACTGCGATTGACAACTTCCTGGCAAGCGGTCGTCGCGAGCTACGGTCGCGCATCAGGAATTTCATGAAGTGGCTGCGAAGCCCCGCGGGACTGGAGGCCACGCCCGAAGAGGCACAAAGCAACTTCACGATTATCCGGATGCGGTTCAACGACGTGCTATCGCAGTTTGATCTGTTTGCGGATGTGCTGACGCAGCGCAGCGAACACGAGACGGGTGTTTGGTTGTCTGGTCTGGACGTAGTTGCCACCGATGCACTGAAGCTCCCGGGCTACTACGAACCGCCGCCAGTCGTGTGCTACCTCGACCGTGGACCCGGGGCAGCCATCCGTCGAGCACGCACACGACTTCCGGGAGGAAAACAGAACCCAGTCGCCGTTGTGCGTGTTCCGCGTGAACGCATGGTCGGTAGTGGCATCGCCTCTTCTTTGGTCCATGAAGTGGGCCACCAAGCGGCGGCGCTGCTGGATCTAGTCAATTCGCTCCGGCCCACACTTCAGGGTTTAACGAGAAGTGGAATTGCCTGGAGCTTCTGGGATCGTTGGATTTCAGAGATCGTAGCGGACTTCTGGTCAGTGGCTCGGGTTGGTATCGCTTCGACTCTGGGTTTGATGGCAGTGGTGAGCCTGCCACGTGCTTTCGTCTTCCGCATTAATGAAGACGATCCGCACCCGACGCCCTGGCTTCGCGTGAAGCTGAGCTGTGCCATAGGGAAAGCACTTTATCCACACGCTCAATGGGATCGTTTAGCGCGGCTCTGGGAAGCGTATTACCCGACCACCGGTTTGGAGCCGGCCATCCGCACACTGTTCGCTACGCTCGAGGCAGGTATCCCCAGTTTTGTGACGTTGCTCACGCACCATCGTCCGAAACTCCTGCGCGGCGCAGCGCTGCATGAAGTCGTGGCCACCGAGGACAGACAGCCCGCGCGCCTATCAGCGTACTTCAGCGCGTGGAAAAACTCGCCACGGTTAATGCGGTCGGCTCCACCCTCGCTCAGTTTCGCCGTACTCGGACAAGCGCGAGCCGAGGGACGACTCAGTCCTGAACTCGAGAGCAGGATGCTCGCCTACCTGCTCACTTACTGGGCGCTACGCAGCACCCTTGACATCTCTGCCAGCTACGCGCGGCCTACTGCGTGCCAGTGCGCGTGCCGGCAGTAAAGCGAAAGACTATTTGGACTTATCTGGTAGGAGGGAAGCGATGAGTAACGAAACTGTAGAGCCTAGTGGTAGTCAAGGTCTGACCGTCGATCTGACGGTTCAACCCGCCGAGATTTCGATAGACGGGCAGGTCTCACTAACAGCTCAGCCTAGTTTTGGGGCGCCCGAGACTTACAACTACGAATTTTTTGTGCAAACGGATCCGACTGGGCCCTTTGTGGCCATTAGGACCGAAGACGTGAACGTGAATGTCGCGCGCTGGATCGCCAACGTGCCCACTCCTCGGAGCGTCCTCGCGAGAGTGCGGATTACAAGCACGTCAACGCAAACCAATCCGGCCAACAGTGAAGCCACCAGCCCCAATGCGTTGATTACTGTGACGCAGGCTGCGCCAACACTGAGCGGTTCGAGCGTGCCGGTGACTCTACAGCGGGCGCAGTCTCTCGATACCGACGACGAATTCTTTTGGGAGATTATTCGCGACCGCACGGAAGCCATCAGTTTCCCGCGCTACAAAAAATTCATAGACGACGTTATGTGTCACGGCATCCTGCCGCCAACCGGGCCGGATATTCGCCCGATCTACGAGCAAACGTTGGAGAGTCGTCTGCCATTCCCTGGTGTTGCCGCGTACAACCTGCTCAAGGTCGCAACTGAATACTTTCTGATGCAGGAGTGTGGCGTAGCCTGGACCGATCCGAACACGTTGCCGGGAAACCGGCTCGGCCGTTTCGCGACCCTCGAGGAGCTGATCGCTTACCGGGAGCGCTACCTGCTTGATCTGGAGGGCGAGCGAGTGCTGCCTTACTTCGCGATCATCCGCGAGAAACTCAGCGAGATCGCCCTTAAGCCGATTAATACGTTTGGCCCAGACTGCTACGGCATTCTCCGCTCTCGACTCTCAGGGCCTTGCCTGCTCGAACTCATCTGGTCCTACTGGCATGAGGAAGGAATGCAGGTGCAAACCATCAACGCAGTCAACTTCCGTTTCCAGAACAGGCGCATCGCTCCTGACGGTCGAGACCCGCTCGCGCACCTGGACATCGATCCGCTGCGCGGACTGAGCAATCTCTTGTGGGGTTACGTTCAGGATGAGCAGCACCGGCTGGGTGTGAAACGTCGAGTTTATGAGTACGACCACGAATACGGTTTGCGCTTGTATGGGAAAGCCGCGCAGAACATCGAGCCTGTCGACAGTCGCTCGAAGTTTCTCGAAGCGTTCCACAACCTGCTGTATCGCACGGCAATGTTCTACAAGGAAGACGACGACACGACGATCATCGCCGATGGGTTCGAAGTGCTCAACGCTTTGCGGGAAGTACACCTGTTGCTGGCCCACGGCGCGCACAACCAGTTCGGCGATCTACCTTCGAATGCACGACAGGAGATGCTGATCGAACAGTGGATCCTGGCCCGCCCCGAGATGCGCGAGTTTCTCGGCAGCAAGATCATGGTTCCATATGCGGAGCCCTGGATGGATCGGGTTGATACCGTAAAGTCGCTGTTCAACTGGACCGACACCTCGATCACTTACTTCCACGATCTTGCAGTGCACGGCGAGCAGATCATTCTGTCTATTCGCTACGGCAATTGGAGTCAGATTAACAACGCGACGTCGGCGACCAACTGGGCGCGCTTCTGGCGACCGGAAATCCAGCGTTATATCCATGCATATCGCTCTGTTACTGGTGTCGATCTGACGTTGGAAATGGTTGATTCGGGGCGCGCTGACGAGCGTTATATCCAGCCATCTATTCACCTGCGTAATCGTTTGGCACAACAACGTAGCGGCGGTGCGCTGCCACCGGCGGGCAGGCGAGCATTTGGTCCAACTACGCAACCTGCGCTTGGTCCAGGGGTCGAAGCACTGGCGACACGCGAGCGAAACCGCTGAAGCATGCGCTATCTACTGGATTTCGCTTCCTCCCTTTATCTGGGACAGCGTCACCCAAGTAGGTACGTGCCCGAATGGGAGCAACTGAGCACCGGCAAGCCGGCGGTGCTCGCAACACCTCCCGGCGCACCAGAGGTTTCACGGCAACTAGCTCTTTTACAAAACTGCGAGAACGCCACGGTCGCGACTTCGACGTTGCACTTGTTCTGGGATCTCTTCGGAATACTCGCGTCGCGACGGCTGACGATCTACGTGGATGCAGAGACTTACCCGATTGCTCTTTGGGGAGTCGAGCGCGCGCGTGCGCGCGGTGCATGCGTGCACAGGTTTGCTCATCACGACGCCGGCGAACTGTTTCGCATGCTCGGACAAAGAGCACGCGCTGGCTGTTTTCAAGTGGTAGTGACAGATGGGTTCTGTATTGACTGCGGGCGGGCTGCACCGCTTTCAGAATACATGAAGGCGGTGCAGGCTTTTGATGGACTTCTCGTAGTCGACGACACGCAGGCCTTAGGCATTTTCGGGGAGCGTGATGGCCGCGATGCTCCTTACGGAACCGGTGGTGGCGGACTTTTTCGCTGGTATGAATTGACTGATTCGCACGTGGTGGCAATCAGCTCGTTGGCAAAGGGCTTCGGCGTTCCGATCGCTGCGTTGGTTGGCAGCGACGGGATAGTTCGACGATTTACGGAAATGAGTGAAACAAACATCCATTGCAGTCCGCCCTCTGCCGCAGTTTTGAATGCTGCCCGCCGAGCGTTGGAGATCAACGTACGCGCCGGCGATGAATTGCGACGGCGACTCGCGTGGGTCGTCACCAGTTTCAAGAGACGGCTCGACGAGATCGGTTTGCCATGTCTGGACGGACTGTTTCCAGTACAGACACTAGACGTCACAAATGCCACCGCGCGGTCCATGCACCTGAGGTTGCAGCAAGCTGGCTTGCAAACGATCCTGCGCCGCGGACATACGCGCGGACATACGGAAGACCGGGCACGACTGAGCTTCATCATCACCGCGCGACATAGACAGTGCGATATAGACCACGCGACTAATCTCGTGTCTCGGGCCTGGAAGCTTGAAGCGAGAAAAACATGAATGGAGTTAATTATGCGAGGCAAT
The DNA here is from genome assembly GCA_035281525.1 of Pyrinomonadaceae bacterium. Classification (GTDB taxonomy): domain Bacteria; phylum Acidobacteriota; class Blastocatellia; order Pyrinomonadales; family Pyrinomonadaceae; genus PSRF01. The sequence goes on from DATEDU010000385.1 coordinate 5,564, forward strand.
TATCAGTATGGTGGCCTGGTCCTGGAGGACGAATGGGCGTCTGAGATTCGCACTGATAGCGACTACGTCCGTTGGATCCAAGACTCGTTAAATAAAATTCTCGGCCTGCGCCTCACTGTTGACGGCATTAACGGGACGCAGACCAAAAGCGCGGTGCGCAGCTTTCAGGAGAAGAACGGTCTGACGGTGGACGGAGTTGTCGGGCCGAACACAGAGGCCGTCCTAATCTCCGCAAGTGCGAGTACCCCGCCGCGCGCCGCCACTCCGAGCTACGTTCCCACGCCGGGCACGACCACGTGCGCCACTCCGTACCCGGACGTCGTCGTACCACTGTTGCCTGTTGGTTTGGGTTTCTACAGTAGCGTCACCAGCTCTCGACGCTTCGGAACGCAGCAGACAATCAAAGCCTGGTTCACGATCGCCGCGAACTGGTTTGTGGCGCACCCGTCAGGCCCGCGCATCGGCATTGGGGATCTCAGTTTTCGGTGCGGTGGAAAGATGCCGCCACACGTCTCGCACGATAAAGGGAAGGATGCCGATATTCGACTGATGCGCAACGATGGGAAAGAACAAAACACTGAGTACACCTCTTCAAGTTACTCGCAATCGCTGACGCAGGAGCTGGTCAATCTGATCCGAGCCAACCCAGTCGCGCGAGTGCAGTACATCTTCTTCAACGACCCAGGTGTGACGGGCGTCAAGTACTGGAAGGGCCATCATAACCATCTACACGTCCGCTTCTATTAGCAAGGTAGACAGGGAGGAGTCATCATGAGCAGTCCATACAATTTCGGCGCGGAGCCCTTTCAGGGATTCACCGAGTTTGATGAATCCGAGTCGTTTGACGAGCTTGACGAGTTTGGCGAACCGGAGTTCGGCGATCTCGAGGTGTTTGAAACGGATTTCGAATTTGAACCGGAGGAGGAGCGTGGTGGTAGGCGGATACCTCGCGTTGCGCGAGGCAGGGCGTCTGCCCGCCCGATTCGTCGACCGCGTGGCCCAAGGGGTATAGCCGCGCGCGGCCGCAGACCGATGGCGATGCGTCCGAGAAGGCCCGGCGTTAGACCACCGCGAGGGATTAGACCAAGACGACCGCGACCCCGACCTCGCCCTCGACCGCGTCGATCACCGTTTCCCGTCATCTTTCCCTATCCTGGACACATCGTGCCTCAACCTCCCGAAGATAAGGGAGCGGTTGAAGGGGCCGCAGGTGGTCCTACCCCGAGCGGCGGTGCAAGTACTTCCGCGCCGAGTAACGGTAGCGCATGTCCAACAGTCGGTCGCTTTGGAAACTGGTTGAGAACTGGTAACCAGGTCACGCTCCTGCTCGACGAAGATGAGACGCCGATCGAAGGCGGCCCGGAAGCAGCCGCAGGTGCAGCAGCAGCCGGTGGTGCAGAAGGTGGTCCAGGAGCTGCGCCGGGTCCTGAGGGTGCCGCTGCGGGACCTGAAGGATCAGCAGACACAGGAGCACCCGATGCCGGCGAACCGGGAGGCGAGGCTGGCGAACTGCCATTCGCTTATGAATTTGATCCGGAAAGTGAATTTGATCAGGAAGGCGGACGCTTTACGCGGCGTGGGCGTTGGTCGCGACAGGGGCGAACCATCGTCGTGCATTTGGATGAACCACGATGGGGCGAAGTCGAGTTGGGTGAAGTGCCTCTTGCTAAGACAGGCATTGGCGCAGCTGGGGCGCGGGCAGCAGCACAGGCAAAGCAATACATTGCGAAGGCCAAGGCCAAAGCCGGCATGCCCGCGGAGAAGGTGTGCTGGATTCAGAATGTGCTTAACATCACACAAGGCGAGAGTTTGGCCACTGACGGAATATACGGACCTAAGACCCGTGCGGCGGTTACGAGATTTCAGCAGAGAAATGGATTGAAGGTTGATGGCATTGTCGGACCTGAAACAAACACGGCGTTGATTCAGGCGGCGCTCAACCAGATCGCACTAGCCTCGGTGCTCCCGGTAAACGGCGTCATGGATGCCGCCACCCAGCAAGAGATCATTAAATTCCAAAGCGCGAATAAGCTGAAGAAGATTGACGGCAAAGTCGGGCCTGAGACCCGCGGAGCAATGATCTGGGCCTTAGGTGGTGGTTGCGTGTATCCAAAACCAAAGCCTGGCGGAAAACCGACTGGAACAAAGCCTAAGCCAAAGCCGGATGACTATTATCAGGTGCCCTCACAATGCGACAAGACAGAATTAGCGAGGCTGGTCAACCGGTGCATTGACGACAGTAAAAGATGCTTGACAGCAGCCACCCAGGACATAGCCATCGCATTGTTAGCTTGTCGTGGTGACCCGGTGTGCAGCGCGGCAGAAACGGGCAAATACTACCTGGCTATGCAGAGGTGTCGAGACGCACTGACGCTGTGCGACCAGGACGCGAAGAGGGCCACGAAATGCCAGTGATCTAATTCGAAGGCGATTTACGAATAGGAGAAAGACGATGATGAATCAAGAGTTCAATTACGAGGCCGATCCTTTTCGTGCCTTCGCCGCGATTGGCGG
>DATEDU010000386.1:0-26162 GCA_035281525.1 Pyrinomonadaceae bacterium
CCCGATCGCCTCGTCACTCATGGCGATCCGAAATTGCTGCTGGCGAAATATGGTCTCGACAGCGATGGAATCTATACTCGCGTGAAAGAGAATATCGAGGTTCTCGAAGACCGCCGCGCAAAGGTTTCCAGATAGACAGCAGACGGCAGACGGCAGACAGCAAATCCCCTCATCTATGATTTACTCGCGCCCGTTTTGTTAGACGGGCGCGTTTTATTTGCACCAAATCGTTCCAATCCCAAACCATCCGCCACGACAGATTGATAAAAACGCACGGTTTACCCACGAAATTCCGCTAGACATGTTATGGCTTTCAAGTTGCAACGGTCTGATGACTCTGCCTGGAGCGGGTTCACTCTGAAGGAGATCTCAAGAGTTGGAAGACCAGTTGAAACGGACGAATGGAACGCACGATTTCGATCGCACGCTATCGACGCCTCACTTTGACGATGAGACGACGCTGTTATCGGCGCGCCCTGTAGTTCCGTTTCATGAGTTAGCAGAAAGAACCCCGAGACGTCGCCTGTATTTTGGAGCAGGTCTGGTGATCGCGGCGATGATCGGCGTTCTCAGCGGAATTTTTTATGCGCGAATGGCAGAGACACCTGAGTTGAGAAGTGCAACACCAGCCGCACCGACTGCTGTCCAGGAGGACTTGGTTTCCACGACGGATACTTTGGACTCACCTGAGGTCGAGTCTCCTGAGGCCGAGTCTCCCGAGGACGAGGTTGTTCCTGAGGCCACAACCGCACCGAACGTTGAACGGGCGCCAAAAATGCCGAGACCACATCGAAATCCAAAAAGGATCGTGGACAAATCGGCATCCCGACCAGCGCGTACAGTGTGGCGTGAGCCACACAGACATCGTCAGAGATCAGACGATCTCTTCAGAATTCAAGAGATCTTCGAAGGCTCATCGCGGCCATAATGTAAAAGATACCAAGTCCCGATGTTAATTGAAGTTAAAGTTTGTTGACTGTTCTCCCGACGAGTGGCATCATCTGACGCAAGCGATTGAAATTCCTGTCAACCGGCAGGTCGCTTGCCCCGATAAACATCCCACGACCCCGACACTTGAACTTACGACTTCGCGTAGCGGCGCGAGAAAGTAGGGCAATTCTATGAGAAAGCAAGTGTATCGTGAGCGGGAGTGTATCCACCGGGACGATGACGTGGATGGGGAATTCTATAACGGAGTCTTCTACATTCAGGCCCTGCAACGTCTGCCCATCGATCACGCCATGCAAATAGCCGCAAAGGTAAGTTCTTTTTTCTGGGTCGACGCCCCGCACATCCTCGTATGGCTGTGTCACGATTGTGCAGCCGAATTGAATCTAATGGACACGCCCCGGGCCATTACTCAACCCTCACGGCGACAAGCCTAAATGTAAAGTTCCGAGTTTTGAGTTCAGAGTTTCGAGTACCAGTTCTTAGGTCGAGCTTGTGCCAACCTTTAAACTCGAAACTCCAAACTCGGAACTCGAAACTATCCACCTTTGGAAAATGGAGTTTAAGCGCTGGCGCTGAGGTCGTGCCGCTCGAGCTTCAGATAGAGTCCGCGGCGTGTCAGACCAAGCTCGCGAGCGGCGCGTGAAATGTTCCCACCATGCTTGCGCATAGCTTCGGAAATCATTCTTCGTTCCACCTCAGCAAGCGCATCGGCGAGCGTCCCACCCTGCAAAGCAGCGGACGGCATCGGAGTGATCGTTGAGACACTGCCTGCTGGAGATGTTGGAGACGAAGTTCGCTTTAACTCAGGAGATAGGTGATCGGGTGTAATGACTGCTCCGTCTTCGGCTCGAGCAACGACGCGTTGAATCTCATTGCAAAGCTGACGAACATTGCCGGGCCAATCACTCACCATCAGCAGATCGACGGACTGGGGCGTTATCTGAATATCCTTGCGACCAAACTTCGATGAGTAATGATTTATGTAGTAATTGACAATGGTCGGGATCTCCGAGCGTCGTTCGCGAAGGGGCGGAACGCGCAGGCGGATGACGTTCAAACGATAGTACAGATCTTCACGGAACCGTCCCTGGGCCACCATATCCTCGAGATCGGTGTTGGTAGCGGCAATGATACGGACGTCGACCTTGCTCGGGCGTTGTTCGCCTAGAGGTTGAATCTCGCCCTCCTGTAAAAAGCGCAGGAGTTTCGGCTGCAGATCCAACGGAAGATCGCCAATCTCATCAAGGAACAGTGTGCCGCCCGCTGCCGTACGAATAACACCCTGTGAATCTGTGATCGCTCCCGTATATGCACCGCGACGGTAACCAAACAGATAACCTTCGGAAAGCTCCTTTGGTACGGCGGTGCAGTTGAACGGCACGAAAACCTTGGCGCGCCGGGAGGAGAGTGCGTGAATCGCGCGAGCCACGAGTTCTTTACCGGTGCCCGACTCACCCGTCACCAGAACCGTCACATCCGACGATCGAATCTTGTGTACCTCTTCGACCAGCCGTGTCATCGCCGGACTCGAGTGAATGAAGCCTGGCATCAAGCTCGTCCCTGTCAACTCGTCAGGTTGTTGCGTGCCAGTGCCCTTCTGATGAGTAGCTCGTAGCGCGCAAACATCCATGCCGAGACCAACGATGCGTAGCAGTGGCTCCATCGACAGGTTCCCAGGCAACTTCCCACGATTGCGGGGCGAGAGGTACAGCGTAGCCGGAGGAGCATTGGACGATCGCAGAGGAATGATCACGGCATCATGCTTTCGGGAATAACGCTCGCGTTCTTCTTCCGTATCCAACATGTAAACGTCGGTGGCAATTTTCAGACTGTCCGCTGTTGTGAGACCGTGCGCAATTACGACGCGCGGGTGGCGGTGTTCACCCTCTTCACAGATGAGAATCCGTTGCGCATTCGTTTCCTGCCGCATAATTGCTGCCAGTTCCCGCAGCAACAGTTCTCTTGAAGCAACGGCTTCGGCCAGCCGCAAAGTCAGCAACTGTGTCAACGCCGATTGCTCAGTACTCGGCGTAAGCGCTGCTTGATCGAGATTTCTAAGAGCCTCTTCCGCGCGAGCAAGATCCAGCGAAGCGCCCAAGTCTCGGAACGTGTGAACGGCGCGAGTCAACTGCTCGAGCGCGCGGTTTGGCTGTGAGACTGAGTAGGCACGGCCCAGTTCGTAATACGCGCGTGCCGAGCGATAGCGATCGCCGAGCATATCGAAAACCGATACGCTGCTGCCGAAGTGTTGCGCTGCGGCTGTAGCATCACCCTGCTCCATCGCGAGCATGCCCGACAATCTTTGTGATTCGCCTGCAATTCCAAGGTCTGTCGGCGAATCTGTCACTTGCTCAGTTACGCGATGCAGCTCGGCTGCACACTCTTCAAACTCCCGTTTTCGCAGATGTGCTTCAGCGATGAGAAGGCGCGATTCGCAAATGGCTTGCCGATCCCCTATGACTTCGGCCAACTCCAGAGCCTCTTTTCCTTTGGCCAAGGCGCTCGTTTCATCCTGCATCGCCAGGTAACACCGGCCGAGCGTACGCATCGCCTGGCAGGCGTACCACTTGTTGCCGTTTTCAGTGGCTAACGAGACGGCACGCTGCAAGTAAGACTTACCCTCGTCCAGTTCCCCACGCAGCATGTGCAGCTCGCCGAGCGAATCGAGGATCATCGGTATCTTTAAACCGCGCTCGTCTACTTCCGAAGCGAGTGAGAGTGCCCGCTCCAGAGCTTCCTGAGCACGACTCCAGTGGCCGATGAGAATCAGATTGATGCCCAGATTGTTGTAGCCATCTGCCGCGTTTGTTTTGTGGTCAGTCCGCTCATAATAAGAGATCGCTTTTTCCAGATAGCGAATTCCCTCTTGCGGTCGTTTGAGAAACCAGCAGGCTCCGGCCATGTTTGCGTAGATCCTGCCGAGCAGGTAGCTCGCGGGGTGATCGCCGATAAGTTTGAGTGCCTGGGAAAAATTCTCGAGACCCGATTCGTAATTTCCTTCCTGCGTGTCCGCCAGCGCGACTCCAAAGTACGCCTCGGCCAGGCCTCGCCATTCTCCAGTCTGGCGAAAGTGTTCAAGCGCTCGTTGACCGTAGTCCCGAGCAATCGGGTATTCGCTGATCGTTCGGTAGACGCGTGCGAGTGCGCCATAGATTGAACCAAGCTTCGCGTCGGCACCATTCTCAGAAAAATCGCGCAGAGCAGATTTGAGAATTGCAATAGCCTTGGGGTGATCGCCGTTGTAGTTATAAGCAAGACCGAGCTGGACGCGCAGTTGTCGCACCACTTCTACATCGAGGCCCGCACGAGACTCGGGAGTTTCGTACATTGCCACTGCGGCGAGGGACTCCCGGTAATGACCTTGCATCTCGAGTGCGCTCGAGAGTGCGCAGCGGGCCATTGCCAGGATCGTGTTGTTATTCCGCGTAGACGCCATCAGCGACGTCAATCGATTTCGAGCTTCAGTGGAGAGTCCCTGATCGAGCAGCGTGCGTACTTCGTCCAGCTCCTCCATCAGGGCCGCCTGAGAGGGATGCTTCGTACGGAGGCGTACACGAGCGTCGGCGAAATCAACCACAGCTCGCTCGTTTGAGGCTTCCGCTGGGACTGAGCCTCGAGGGCCAGAACTCACACGCTTAGTCATTTACTTCCAAATAAACGCGCAATTGGCGACGCATTTCATGGCCGCTGGCCTGAAAGTGGAGGGACAGCGCGCGGCGCCCACGTTGACCCCTCACCGCGCACTCTTTTTAACACTAAAATCGCGTAGAATTTAGCACAGCCTATCAAAAGCGTCTACCATTCGTTTCCTGCATGTGTTAGCACGGTCAGGGAATCCCCGACTAAGGCAGAAAGTGAAGATTGGCCACGGTTTAAGTCTCCTTACCTTGACACTGTTCAGAAGGCGCAATTATCATCTCCGTTTCCGTAATTGACGCGGACCTTCTCCTATTAATCCATGTTTGAGTCATTATCAGACAAGCTTAAGCGGACGCTAAAAAATCTGCGCGGTGAAGGCGTGCTAACGAAGGAGCACGTTGACGCAGCCCTGCGCGAGATCCGGCTTGCGCTCCTTGAAGCTGACGTCAACTACAAGGTCGCGAAAGATTTCATTGCGTCTGTTAAGGAGAAAGCGGAAGGACAGCAGGTCTGGCAAGAGTTAAAACCGTCTGAGCAAGTCGTCAAGATTGTTTACGACGAACTGGTTGATCTGTTGGGTGGACAGTCATCACGCCTGGTCTTTACGAAACAGATTCCGAACGTGGTGATGATTGTTGGTTTGCAAGGCTCGGGTAAAACGACTTCGACTGGAAAGATCGCTCGGTGGCTCGCACTTAATCAGAATCGAAAGCCGTTGCTGCTTTCAGTTGACGTCTACCGTCCGGCTGCTCGCGAGCAGTTAAAGGTCATTGCCAAAGCTACGGGCCACCAAATCTTTGAGAACGCGGAAACCAACGACCCGATGACGTTGGTGCGTGACGCACACAAGCATGCACAGCAAACAGGCTTCGATACGCTGCTAATCGACACTGCCGGCCGCCTGCATATCGACGATGCACTGATGGAAGAGTTGGTCAGGATCAAAGGTGAGACTCACCCGGTCGAGATCCTTTTCGTAGCCGATGCAATGACCGGACAGGATGCTGTTCGCTCGGCTGAGGAGTTTCATCAGCGCGTCGGAATTACGGGTGTCGTTTTGACCAAGATGGACGGCGATGCTCGTGGTGGCGCTGCGCTGTCCATTAAGCAGGTCACTGGTCAGCCGGTAAAGTTCGTTGGTGTCGGCGAAAAATACGACGCCCTCGAACCCTTCTATCCCGATCGCATTGCTCAACGCATTTTGGGCATGGGCGATGTCTTGTCGCTGATCGAGGAAGTTCAATCCAAAGTTGATCAGGATGAAGCCGAAGCCCAGCTTAAGAAGCTCCAGAAGAACGAGTTTACGCTTGATGACTTCCGAGCCCAGCTTCGGCAAGTGAAGAAGTTAGGTTCTTTCTCGAAGATAATGAAGCTGTTGCCGGATCAACTGCTCGGCGGAATCGGCATGCCGCAGTTGGATGATGAGCAGACGAAGCTCATGGAGAAGGAGATGAAACGCACTGAATCGATTATCGATTCAATGACTCCTCAGGAGCGCACGGATCATAAAATTCTTAATGCAAATCGGCGACGGCGCATTGCACGAGGCTCGGGAACTACGGTTGCTGAGGTAAACCAGCTCATTAAGCAGTATGCCGAAATGAGGCAGATGATGCGCCAGTTTTCAACTTCGGGTTTGTTCGGAGGCGGCGGTTTTAAAGGCAAAATGATGAGGCGAATGGTGGGCGTGCCGGAATTCAGCGGCAACGGCACTGAAGGCTTGCCAGCATTGCCCGCGGGTCCGTCCAGGAAAAAACTAAAGAAGAAGCGGAAGAAGAGACGAAGGTAATAACAACGGAGGTGATTGCTTGTTAGCTATTCAGTTAATGCGTACGGGCGCTAAGAAAAGGCCGTCGTACAGAGTTGTAGTCAAAGAGAAAAAGTCCAAGCGTGACGGCGCCTATCTTGAGAATTTGGGCACGTACAACCCGACGCGCGAGCCGGCTGAGATCAATTTGAACATGGAGCGCGTCAATTACTGGATTAAGAACGGTGCGCAGCCAACTGAAACCGTGACCCGTTTGATTAAAGCAAACGCTAAGAGAGAAGCAGCAGCTACAGCGGCTACTGTTTAGGTTGATAATGCGTTCGGTTGGCGAGCAATAATCGATGCGAGAAACCGTCGAAATGATTGTTAAGGCGTTGGTCGACGACACTGAAGCCGTCGACGTACGCGAGATACCGCGCAATGGCGCGACGCTGATTGAAATCCGTGTCGCTCAGCAGGACATGGGTAAAGTCATCGGCAAACAAGGTCGAACGGTACGCGCGCTACGCTCGCTGGCCCACGCTGTGGGCACTAAGAAAAAACATCGCTTCGTGCTGGAAATTGTGGAATGAGCCAGGACGAAGTCGATAAGCTGGTCGTCGTAGCCCGTGCAGTTAAGACCAGAGGCTTGAAGGGCGAAATCGTGGCTGACCTGCTTACTGACTTTCCGGATCGTTTCGCCGACGTCTCGACGTTGATAGCCCTAGCTCCTGACGGGAAACGGCGGATGGTCGAACTTGAAGATTATTGGCATCACCAATCTCGCGTAGTTTTCAAGTTCGCGGGATATGACGACATTGAGGCGGCCGGCACTTTGGTGGGGTGCGAATTTGCCGTGCCGGAAACGGATCGGGTCCAACTTGCGGAAGGTCACTTTTACGATTGGGAATTAAACGGCTTTAGCGTCGAAACCTTGAACGGTGACTTGATCGGTACTGTGCAGGAAATAATGAGAATTGGTGGCGGGGTGGATATGCTAGTCGTCAGAAATGACAAGCAGCAAGAGCACTTGATCCCGATGGTCGAGTCGATTGTGCTGGACATTGACTCGAAGCGAAAGCTAATGCGGATCGATCCACCCGAAGGACTTTTGGAGTTGTAGATCTTTGATTTGGAAGTGGTGATGCTGCGCGTTGACGTCATAACCATTTTCCCTGGTTTCTTTCACGGAGCTCTCGATCAGGGAATTCTTAATCGAGCGCGAGCTTCGGGGCTGGTCCAAGTCGAAACGCATGACTTGCGCCGCTGGACCAGCGACAAACATCACACCGTCGATGACCGACCGTTCGGGGGGGGCGACGGGATGGTGCTGAAGCCTGATCCGATTTTTGCGGCAGTCGGCGATTTGACAGGTGCCTTCACACGTGAAGACTACGGGGAAGCCGTTCGAGTCATACTTCTTTCGCCGCAGGGTCGCGTGTTCGACCAGCGCGTGGCGCAAGACCTTTCGCGAGCTTCACAGGTTGTTCTGATCTGCGGACGCTATGAAGGAGTGGATGAACGGGTCGCGGAAGCTTTAGTAACCGACGAGATTTCGATCGGCGACTACGTTTTATCCGGGGGAGAGCCCGCAGCATTGGTTGTGATTGATGCCGTTGTCCGTCTTTTGCCCGGCGCTTTGGGCAGCGAGACTTCGGCAGTACACGAATCTTTTTCCGAGTCACTGCTCGATCATCCGCAGTACACGCGGCCGCCGGAGATTCGAGGGCTACGTGTTCCGGACATTTTGTTGACAGGTAATCATGCTGAAATTGCGCGCTGGCGCCGCGAGCAGGCAATCAAAAAGACTCAACGGAATCGCCCGGATTTGTTGAAATGACCATTCAATTGGAGTTGATGAGATGAACCGACTAGATAGTTTTGAGAACACTCAACTGAGGAACAATATTCCCGAATTCAAGCCGGGTGATACTGTGCGCGTTCACGTGCGAATTAAAGAATCTGAGACGAAGGAGCGCCTGCAGGCGTTCGAAGGCGTCGTCATAGCCCGCAAGCACGGTGGCCCAAGGGAAACCATAACCGTTCGCAAAACGAGTTTCGGTGTCGGCGTTGAGCGGATTTTCCCGCTTCACGCCACCATCATCGACCACATTGATCTGGTAAAAAAGGGACGCGTCCGCCGCGCCAAGCTCTACTACCTGCGTCAATTGCGTGGCAAGGCAGCACGTATTCGCGAACGTGATACCAGGGGGCAGGGGACGGAAGCTCAATTATCCGCCGCAGCCAAGAACAAGTGACCCGCATCGCGCGGTTTAACTCTCTGGCCTTCGTAGGTAACGGTGGCACAAAGGCAACTGCGTATCGCGATTGATGCTCACTCCGTTGGCGCCGCCTTGGGTGGCAACGAGAGTTACGCAACTAATCTCATCGAAGCCCTCGCTGAGATCGACTCCGTAAACAACTACACGCTCTTCGTCACACGAGAAGCGGCCATCAAACGGTTTCGAAACAGATGGCCCAACTTCGTCGTGCGGAGCACTCTCCCGCACACGCCTCTGGTGCGGATTCCGCTCACTCTTAGTGCCGAACTACGGCGGCATCCGGTAGACGTCCTGCACGTACAGTTCACGAGCCCTCCGTTTGCTCCGTGCCCAGTAGTGCTTAGCATTCACGATTTATCCTTCGAGCACCTGCCTGACACCTTCAATCGCCGAAGTTGGGTGCAGTTGCGTATTACCGTGCGCCGATCAGCTCGCAGTGCTGCCAAAGTATTGGCTTTGTCGGAACACGCTCGGCAAGACATCATTTCAACTTACAAAATCTCACCTGATCGCGTGTCGGCAATCCCGATCGGTGCGGCGCCCCACTTTGCTCCTGTTCAGGACGAAAAAGAACTGCAACGCGTGCGACATACTTATGGAATAGCTCGGAATTACATCCTCACGGTCGGCTCAATCCAACCTCGAAAGAATTTAGGGCGGCTGGCACAAGCCTATGCCCGCTTGCGAGATAGATTCACCGGGATTGAGGTTCCGCAACTTGTCGTGGTGGGCAGACGAGCCTGGTTGTACCGTGAAACATTACGCGAGTTTGAGCAGCTGCGAACCGGCGGCGGAGTAGTTGTAACGGGTTATGTGCCCGAAACTGATCTACCCGCGCTATACTCAGGAGCGGTTTGTTTTATTTACCCGTCTTACTTCGAAGGCTTCGGACTTCCCCCGCTTGAGGCCATGAAGTGTGGCGCACCAGTCATCGCAGGCGACCGCACGAGTTTACCTGAGGTGATTGGAGATGCCGGATTGCTGGTCGATCCATTCGACATCGACGCCATTGCTTCTGCCATATCTAATGTCATTCTCGATTCAAATCTGCGTTCCGAGCTTCGCTCGAAGAGTGTTGAGCGGGCGCGGATGTTTGATTGGCGTGAAACTGCGCGACGCACTCTTGAAGTTTATCGTGAGGCCGCTGATAATGCTGGTCCCTTTGCCCTGGCGTCAAAGTAAGCAATTGATCCTCATTGGACGTCGGTAGGTCTGAGACGCTATGCGCATTGCGATCCTTGGAACCCGCGGGATACCGGCCAGTTACGGCGGTTTCGAAACCTTTGCAGAACATTTGTCAACGAGGCTCGTGTCTCGGGGTCACGATGTCACCGTATATTGCCGCGCGCATTATGTTTCGCCGCGCCAGCTGGAGTACCAGGGCGTACGATTAAAAGTCCTGCCAACGATTCGCCATAAATACTTCGATACGGTGGTCCATGCGTTTCTTTCAGCGATTTACGCCGTTCCTCGTCGTTATGACGCGGCGCTGATATGCAACGCTGCGAATGCTCCCTTTGCGAGTATTTTGAGGTGTACCGGAACCCCCGTCGCAATCAATGTCGATGGGTTGGAGCACAAACGCAAGAAATGGAACTGGCTGGGCCGGCGCTATTATTTGTTAGCGGAACGACTCGCGACCATCCTTCCTAACGTAACCGTCACGGACGCACAGGTCATTCACGACTACTACCTGGCTCGCTATAACGCGCCGTCGACGATGATTGCCTACGGCTCTGAAGTCGAACGAAAGCCCGATCGCAACACAGTTAGGCGTTGGCGAGTGGAACCCAATCGATACGTCCTTTACGTGTCACGTCTCGAGCCTGAGAACAACGCTCATCTCGTGATTGAGGCTTTCAAACGCGTCCGAACTGCCTTTAAATTGCTGATCGTAGGTGATGCGCCGTATGCGCACGATTACATCCGCAGCCTGAAAGAGCGCGCTCGCGGAGATAAGCGAATAATCTTTACCGGATTTGTTTTCGGCCAGGATTATCGTGCATTGCAGCAAAATGCGTATTGCTACGTTCACGCGACCGAAGTTGGGGGTACGCATCCGGCTCTGTTGGAGGCGATGGGTTATGGGAATTGCGTACTAACGCTCGCTACCCCGGAGAACATCGAAGCCGGCGGAGATGCGGGGATTCCTTATGCGGATGAGTTGGACCTCGTCGAGAAGTTGCAACGAGTCTTGCGAGATGGTTCTCTTGTCCACTCTTACAGGCACAGAGCGCAGTTGCGCGTACAAAAATATTATGACTGGGAGCGCGTAGTCGATCGATACGAGCAGTTGTTTGCCGAGATGTGCGGCCAGTCTAGTCCAAGCTACGAATTTAACGAGCCGGAGCTCACTGAAGAATCTGACAAGGTCGCTGTTCAATGACGATCTAGATTTTTGTTTAAAAAAACGAGGCTAAAAGGAGATGAGCCCCGCCCAGTCTTTAAAGACTGGCGGGGCTCCGACTTCCAGGAAGGTTCGGGTAAACAGGGTGGCGTAGTCGAGAACCAAGGATCGTAAAATTCTTTTGATCCCGTGTTTGGGCGGTACATGGAACGGGCGAGATGAAGCTCCGCGATTGTAAATAAGTAGAAACTCGCGGTAAAAAACCTTGCAACGACCACCCAGCCTTCAAGGAACTGTGTGAAATTATACGGAAGTCTTGTGACGTGTCAAGGATAATATTAACTTTTTCGCAAAACTTCTGTAACAAATCGAGCTTCACGGAGTGCTAAAGGTCGTATAAGCCAAGTTGCGTCCGATGGCTTCGATCACTATAATGCGGCGATTCTGATCGAGCAGGTTAGTTCTGGCAGGACGCGACCGGCTCTCAGGCGGCAGACTCCCGACAAAGTCAAGCGATGGCAACTCCGATTCGGTGGAAACAAGGTAGGCGTATCGCGCCTGCGAACGGAAAGCGCGGTGCGACTCCTTTGCGAGCGCTGGCGTTCAATTTAACTGAGGCGGCTCGTTCAGCTCTGAGTGAGCCGTTCATGCTCACAGTTGAGCACCACCCGATTTACCTGCGGCGATTGCCCAAGGCTTTTGATGGTTTCCGCATAGTTCACCTCTCGGACTTCCACCACAGTCCATTTACCAGTCGCGAACAGATTAAAACTGCTGTTGAGACTGCAAATCGATTACATCCCGATCTGATTGCGTTAACCGGAGACTACATATCGCACGAGCGCCGTTTCGCGGCGCCTTGTGCCGAATTGCTCGGACGTCTTCGTGCGCGACAGGGTGTGTACGCCGTTCTGGGCAACCACGATCATTGGACAGATGCGGCCCTGATCACTGATCTCTTTCGTGCAGAAGGCATAATGGTGCTGATTAATCAGGGGATGCGGTTCGAGAAAAATGGCGAAGCAATATGGCTGGCCGGTGTTGACGACACGATGGTAGGGCTGGAAGACCTCTCGCTTGCGCTGGCAGGCTCGAGCTCCGATGAGATGAAGCTTTTGCTGGCGCATAATCCAATCATTCTGCGCCGCGCTGCGCGGGCCGGCGTGGATCTCGTTTTGAGTGGTCATACGCACGGCGGCCAGGTGACATTGAGGTCGGAGAAGAGCGCGTCTGGTAGGCCAAGACGGCGCTTGCTTCGCGGTCTGGGACGCCAGGGCGATACACAAATCTACGTAACCCGAGGCTTGGGCACAGTCGTGCTTCCCATAAGATATGGCTGTCCCCCGGAAGTTTCACTACTTGAATTGAGACGCGCGCGTTAACCTGAGCGTCCTTCTTCATACCGCAATCGACTTCTGAATTCTTCAGCTCGTGTCGAACTCTTAATGTCCTCCCGAATTGTTACCCTTCCTAACTTACTCACCATCTTTCGGATGGTGCTGGTTCCGATATTCGTCACGTTCCTCTTTTATCAGCGCTTTCTTTTGGCTTTGGCTGCGTTTGTGCTTGCCGGGATCACGGATGGGCTCGATGGTCTCCTGGCGCGACGCTTCAATCAGAAGTCACAGCTCGGCACCGTTCTCGATCCGATCGCGGACAAGCTGATGCTGGTTACCGCCTTCGTTGTGCTGTCCATGAAAAGCGTATTCCCGCAGCCCGTCCCCAGGCACTTGCCGATTCCCGTCTGGGTTACCGTCGCCGTGATCAGCCGGGACGTATTCATCGTGGTTGGGGCTGCCGCCATAAACATAATGACGGGATTTCGCGGTTTTCGGCCGTCCTGGCTGGGCAAACTGAATACGACCGTCCAGATAATCGCCGTGGCCATTATTATGCTTGCCGCCAGCTTCCCGTACGGCACCGGTTATTATCTGCCCACCCTGTACGTGATAGTTTTCACGCTAACCGTCCTGTCCGGAGCGCATTACGTGTTCTTCGCGTCAAAGCTGATGAACGAGGAACGGCAGCAATCTCCTCAAACATTCCCGAAATAGGCCTCAAGACCAAGCCCCAGCGAGCTGGTACGCACATAAAATTGCGCGAATCCTCAAATACAAAGTTGACAATGAGGGACTCAGGTATTATATTGACGAAGCATTCAACCTAGTATTGGAGAATAACAGATGAGCAAGATCATAGGAATTGACTTAGGAACGACTAACTCGGTCGTCGCGGTAATGGAGGGCGGTGAACCTACCGTAATCACGAATTCAGAGGGTGGCCGCACCACTCCTTCGGTGGTTGCCTTCACCAAAGATGGAAGCCGGTTGGTCGGTCAGGTAGCCAAGCGGCAGGCGGTTACCAACCCCGAGAACACCGTATATTCGATTAAGCGATTCATGGGGCGCCGCTATAACGAGGTGACCGAGGAAATCAAGCAGGTCCCTTACAAAGTTCAGAGTGCCAGCAACGGTGACGTTCGGATTCTCGCGGGTGGCAAGGAATGGAGTCCGCCGGAAATCTCCGCGATCGTCCTTCAAAAGATGAAGCAGTCGGCTGAAGACTATTTGGGTCAGAAGGTCGATAAAGCTGTCATTACGGTACCTGCGTACTTCAACGACTCGCAACGCCAGGCTACAAAAGATGCGGGCAAGATCGCAGGCCTCGAAGTTATGCGTATCGTTAACGAGCCTACTGCGGCGGCGCTAGCCTATGGTCTCGATAAGAAGAAAGACGAGACGATTGCAGTGTTCGACTTCGGCGGCGGTACGTTTGACATTTCGATACTCGAAGTCGGCGAAGGCGTAGTCGAGGTTAAGTCGACGAACGGCGACACTCACCTCGGTGGCGATGATATCGACGAGCGTTTGATCGAATGGATTATTGAAGAGTTCAAGCGCGACCAGGGCATCGACCTTTCGGCCGACAAGATGGCGCTCCAGCGTCTCAAAGAGGCAGCCGAAAAAGCAAAGATCGAGCTTTCCAGCACAATGGAAACGGAGATCAATCTGCCCTTCGTTACTGCCGATCAATCAGGACCGAAGCACTTGGCAATGAAACTTACGCGAGCCAAGTTCGAACAACTGGCCGATCCAATTCTCCAACGGCTTAGACCACCTGTGGAGCAGGCGTTAAAAGACGCCGGACTGGATGCGAAGAAGATCGACGAAGTGGTTTTGGTCGGCGGGTCAACTCGTATTCCCAAAGTGCAACAGCTCGTGCGGGATGCTTTCGGTAAAGAGCCAAACAAGAGCGTCAATCCTGACGAAGTAGTAGCCATAGGCGCAGCAGTTCAGGCGGGTGTTCTTTCTGGAGAGAAGACTGACATTCTGTTGCTCGATGTAACTCCGCTGAGCTTGGGAATCGAAACACTCGGCGGTGTGTTCACGAAACTGATCGAGCGAAACACCACGATCCCGACGCGCAAGTCCGAGATTTTCTCGACTGCTTCTGATAACCAAACCTCAGTCGAGGTTCATGTTCTTCAGGGCGAGCGTCAGATGGCGGGCGACAATCGCACGCTCGGCAAGTTTCATCTGGTCGGAATTCCGCCGGCGCCGCGTGGTATGCCTCAAGTGGAAGTAACTTTCGACATTGACGCGAATGGCATCGTAAACGTGTCGGCTAAAGACATGGGTACGGGCCGCGAGCAGAAGATTACGATCACATCGTCTTCAGGTCTGTCCAAAGATGAGATTGACAAGATGATGCGCGATGCGGAGTCTCATGCGTCGGAAGATGCGAAGAAGCGAGAAGAGATCGAAGCACGCAACCGCCTGGACGGTCTGACCTACCAGCTCGAGAAGACGTTGAGCGACAATCGTGAAAAGGTAGGCGCAGTTGCGGGAGAAGTCGAAACGGCAATCGCTGATGCGAAGAAGGCGCTACAGGAAGGCGGCACGGAAAGGTTGAACGACGCGTTCAACAAGCTCCAGGCTGCGTCGCACAAACTCGCCGAAGCACTGTACCAGCAGACTTCGACGGCCGGAGCCGAAGCACCGACCGAAGATCAGGCGTCGGCAGCCGGGGCATCATCAACTGGTGGATCGGGTGACGACAATGTCATCGATGCAGAGTATGTCGATGTAGACGAGAATAAGTAAGGATTGCCAAATTCCGATTGCCGGTTGCGCATTGGTCGATCGCCTGAGTCGAGCCTTGAAATGGGAGATAAAGGGTTAAAGCGATCGATTAGCAACCGGCAAATTGGTAATTGGGCAGTGAAACATGGCCAAGCACGATTATTACGAAGTACTGGGTGTAAAGCGAGACGCCAAGCCTGAAGAGATCAAGAAGGCGTATCGCAGGCTTGCGCGTAAGTATCACCCCGACGTGAATCCGGGTGACAAGGCGTCGGAAGAGCGGTTCAAACTAACAACTGAAGCGCACGACGTGCTTTCCGATCCGAAGAAGCGCGCAGTCTACGATCGCTTTGGACATTACTCGGATAATCTTGCGGATGCTGCGGCGCGCGGTGCCAAAGCGGGTGGCCCTCAGACTGGACCGGCGGGTTTTGATTTCACAGGTTTCGACTGGGGCAGTGCGACTTCGGGCGCCGGCAGCAGCTTTCGAGACATTTTTTCGGAGCTCTTTGGTGGCGGCGCCTCGAAAGAACACGAGCCTCCACGCCCTCAGCCAAAACGTGGTGATGACATCGAGATGCCTTTGGCACTCTCATTTGAAGAAGCCATCAACGGACTTACGACCAACATTACCGTAAACCGCTCTGAGCAGTGCTCGCGGTGCAACGGCGCAGGCGACATTGGCGGGCCTGTGATGGTTTGCCAAACTTGTAAAGGTTCGGGCCAGGTGCAGCGGGCAGGTGGCCGGTTACGCTTTGCCCAGGAGTGTCCCGACTGTGCAGGCACGGGACGCAGGCGCTCACCCTGTTCGCTTTGTA
This sequence comes from Pyrinomonadaceae bacterium, assembly GCA_035281525.1. Classification (GTDB taxonomy): domain Bacteria; phylum Acidobacteriota; class Blastocatellia; order Pyrinomonadales; family Pyrinomonadaceae; genus PSRF01. The sequence goes on from DATEDU010000386.1 coordinate 15,867, forward strand.
AAGGCAAAGGCACGTTACCGAAGACGGAAACTGTCAAAGTACGCATTCCCGCAGGAGTCGAGACGGGTTCTCGCGTCAGAATTCCAGGTAAGGGAGAGGGCGGAAGGTTAGGCGCACCGGCCGGCGACTTGCACATCATCACCAATGTCGGTCAGCACAAACACTTCACTCGCAAGGGCGACAATATTTATGTGACGGTTCCGATTACGGTTCCTGAGGCTGCGCTGGGAGCGAAAATAGAAGTACCGACGGTTGAAGGGAAAGCGCAGCTGCGCATTCCACCCGGCACGCAGTCGGGGCAGAAGTTCCGGCTGCGCCAGCGTGGTGCTCCGTCGTTGCGCAACCCGGGAGCGCGCGGCGATCAGTTTGTGGAAGTACAAGTGACGTTACCCAAGGTGATCTCGGAAGAGACGAAGGAGTTGTTGAGGCAGTACTCGAAGATGAATTCGGAAAACCCAAGGGTAGAGATGGGGTTGGAATGAAGCGTAAGCCGAAGACATATACGATCAGCGCAGTCGCGGACCAGTACGGCATTCATCCGCAGACGCTGCGGCTTTACGAACGTGAGGGGCTGTTGAAGCCGTCGCGCTCTGAAGGCAACACACGCCTCTACACTGATCCTGATCTGGAACGTCTTGAACTTATCCTCTCGTTGACGCGCGACTTGGGTGTGAATTTGGCGGGCGTGGAGATCATTCTGAACATGCGTGAGAAGATGGACGCAATGCAGCAGGAGTTCGAGCGATTCTTCCAGTACTTGCAGTCTCACGCGGAAGAACTCACCAATTTCGTCGAGCCACCTGCCGAAGGAACTACAGATGCTCTAGTACCTCTAAATCGCGCTGCAGTCTTGCGCCGCCGCACCGCCTCCCGCAGCTGAAATTGATCTTGTATCGTAGGTTCGCCTCGTGGTAGAGTCTGCGGCGCTTTAAGCAGAGCGACAATTTAATTCTCACACTCAAGGAGACCTCACATGAATACCTCACGAATCATCCGCTTCTATCAGTTAATCCACGTCAGCTTAATCACTTTCTTATTGGTCGTCGTCTGTCATGGACCGAGCGGTGGTCGAGTTGCAGCACAAGATCTCGACAATGTCACCATTACCGGGCGCGTAACCGATCAAAATGGTGCAGTCATCGCCGGCGCGACTGTCACTGCGATTCTCGTAAAGACCGGCTTAGCACGCTCCACGCTCACTGACTCTGAAGGTCGTTATCGAATTCTCAAGCTCGAGCCGGGCCTCTTTCTCCTGCGCACGTTCGCCGACGGGTTTGCGACGGACGAAAAGCAAGACATCACCACCATTGCCGGTCAAACAATGCGGCTTGAGACGACTCTCTACCCGAGCGGCGTAACCGCAGAACAAGTAGTTATCGGTACCAAGGACATTCCTCCCATTGATACGACCCGGACTGTTGTCGGCGGAACCGTTACGACACATGAAATAGACTCTCTGCCAATCCAATCTCGATCTCCTTTGGATTTGATTTTTACACTGGCTGGCGTCACAGAAGAACCACTTTCAACCCGTGATCTGGCTGAAGATCGAGAAGCAGATCACGCAGACGCGCCGGAAGAAGCAGGCGTATTTACTCTCGCGGGCGGCCCAGCCTATTCAAACAACATCACTATCGACGGTCTTGATAACAATGACGATCGCGCTGCACGAGAGCGGTTTCAACCGTCGCTTGCAGCCGTCGAGGAAGTGCAGGTGATCACCAATCAATTTTCCGCGGAATACGGAAGAGCTTCTGGCGGTCGCGTTAACTTACGCACTCGCGGCGGGTCGAAAAGCTTTCGAGGACAAGCCTTCTACTTTTTTCGCGACGAAGCTTTGAATGCAAATACGTTCCGCAACAACACTCTTGGTATGAAACGGCTGCCGCTGCAGGAACATAATCCGGGATTCACGCTCGGCGGCCGCTTCGTTCCGCGCAGTCAGAGTGCGACTTTCTTCTTCACGTCGTATGAGCTCAACAAAGTTCTGGATTCGACTTTGATTGATACATTGGTTCCCGTCGAGCAAAGCCATGTCTTGGCTCTTCCGTCACCAACCGACCTCAGCGCTCGCCGGATAGAAGATGCGAGCGCTCCCGCACTCAACGCTGACATCGCTCCATTCGTTTCGTCGATTAGTACGCCCATAACGAATCATATTTTTTCAACTCGCATCGATCATCAGTTCAGCCAAACACATACCGGCGTGTTTACAGTTCAACTCGGAAGACAAAAGAACTCACGCCAATCAGGGGGTGGGAACCGGCTGCCCCAATCCTTTCAATCGAAGATCAGAAAGTCGGCGGCTTTTTCATACGCGGATACGTTTGTCGTCTCAGCAAACACTGTCATTCAAACGCGCGCTCAGTTTTCACACCTGGCGCCTGCCGTGAAAGCTCCCGAATCGGCCAGCCCAGTAGTTCTGATAACCCTCAACGATCCACTCTTAGCCGGTGATCCCAATCGACGAACGGGCACACTTGTCGCCGCATCATCGACGAGCGGTGCCACTGATCGTCGCGAAAATCGCTGGCAAGTGCAGAATGTCATCTTCCACAATCGTGGACCGAGTTCATTAAAGTTTGGATTTGATACCCAACGCATAAGTTCGACCTTCATAGATCTCTCGGACGCTACTGGAACTTTTACCTTTGCAAGTGCCGGTGATTTCCTGTCAGGCATCCCCAATCGGTTTCGTCAAAACTTTCTCACAGAATCCACACAGCGAAATACCTATGGAGGCTTCTTTCTGCAAGACGAGTTTCGGCCGCGCGAAAACCTGCTCATTAGCCTTGGTCTGCGTTACGAGAACGAAAGCATCATTCGCGACCGTAACAACTTCGGGCCGCGTCTTTCCGTGGCTTATGACCCATTCGGTTCCGGTAAAACCGTAGTTAGATTTGGGGCGGCAATCTTTTACAACCGCGCATTACTCCGCACGATCGATGATTTCACGCTTGGTGCTCGCCAGCTCTTCTTTGACACAAACTCAATTCAAGATCCCGCAACGGGCCGAGTGCTCAGCGCAGACGAGCGCCGTACCTTTATTGCCGCGAATCTGAGCTTTCCAAATGTTCTCTCAGTTGACTCGCCACTTGTGAAGCAGTTCGGCGTGCTCAATTCAGATTTCTCACGCCGGCTCGATCCGAACCTCCGCATTCCGGAGAGTTACCAGGCAAACATCGGTATCGAACGAGACGTCGGCAACGATCTCGTCATCGAAGCAAATTACACTTTTAACCGCGGACTTCACCTGTGGCGGGAATTCAATGCGAATGCGCCGACACTACCGGCTGGTTTTCAAAACTTTACTGAGTACCTGGCGTCCAGAGACTTTGAGAATTTTCGCAGCAGCCCAACCGGAACACGCCCGCTTCACAACGCGGTTAGCGCGGGCGAGTTGGTGAGGTTCATTCTCGAGCCAAGAGATCCGACCAGTCCTAATTCGATAGTGAGACTCATGGAATTTGGTGTTCCGATCTCACTTGTAAACCTGAATAGCTTCACGTCGACGACGTCCGTGGACATCGCTCTCGCCGCCCTCAATAACTTGCGGCCCGACCCAACGCGCACTGAGGTAGAGCAACTGATCTCGGCCGGCAACAGTTTCTATCATGGGCTTACGCTCGAGCTGCGCAAGCGAATGCTTCCTGGCAGTCGGGCATCTTTCCGCGCCGCCTATACATTATCGAGCCTTATTGATGACGGTGTTGTTAATACGTCGGATGCGCTCATCCCGGGAGAATTCCCAAGAGAGCGTGCCCGCAGTCTGCTCGATCGTCGGCATCGTTTCGTTTTATCAGGAAGTTTAGAGTTGCCCCTCGCAAGACTGCGATTGTTTCCCATCTTGCGCCTTGCTTCGGGAGCGCCTTTCAACATTTCACTTGGAGGCGTCGATCGAAATCTGGATGATGTTGGCAATGATCGGCCGAACTTTCACGGCGATCTCAGGCTCTTGCGTTGGCGTGGTCCAGGTGACGGTATTGCCGCGGGGTTGGTTGATCTATTCAGTCTGCCAACGATTGGACAATCGGGAAACTTGCCGCGAAACGCCGGTCGTGGACCCGGATTGTTTCTCTTTGATCTCTCAATCGCTCGCGATTTTCAAATCAACGGTAAACGGCTGCGCCCGCTCATCGAATTTCACAACGTGCTCAACAAAACTGTGTTCAGCTTCGGGGCGGAATTCATCAACTTCAGCGCGTTAGCGCCCACGGCTACGCCCGAACAAAGACAAGCATTTCTCGATAGTTTTCTGGTCGCTACACGGACCTTGCGCCCGCGCCAGATTCGTTTGGGAATGCGCTTCGACTTTTAGCAGCTCACTTAAGAGACTTTAGCGGCTGACCAGGACGGAGGAACGCTAGGGAGGCGATCGAGGGAGAGATACAATTCGTCAGTTAGTATTTCGGTTAGACGCTACTTGTTGGTCTACTCGAACACCGTTCTCGGCATGTCCTACGTGTTCTGTCCGTGATTTGCTCTTCGAGTGAGTCACAGCACGCTGGCAGCGGGCTCGTGAACGCTCAATTCTTCTTTTCATCCATCTAGCCATCGGGGTTTCAACTTTCTATCTTCTGTGAATGCATACGACTCTTGGCGTAATCAGGATTCACTTTTGTTGTTCTCAGCGGTTGTTTTCCACGTCGAGGGTACCGCCTGGTCTTAACTGAGCAGCTTTTGTGCCACTCGGCGGGCGGTGATCCGGAGAGGGTGGACGCGTCTCTATGGTGCGGTTCCCGCCGCCAGTGGTTGCTCGATAATCCGGGATTCTGTTGAGCTTTTTGCAAAAAACGGCGCCAGAAGGCGCCATTTGGTTGCGTATGGAAGCGATAAAGCCCTGGGCCCACAACAACCAGATACATACCAAATAGTCACTCGCTCAGACCCAAATCGACACCCCAAATCTGCCCGAATTCCTGTGATAAACTCCGGCCCAATGGGTAACGCTCACTCCGACGCAGAAAACATAAGTGACGTCGATACGGCCATTCTCGACGCGGACCTATTCCTCAAATATCAGGCGCCCGAAAAGGCCATCAATAGGCTCCGCAAGGCTCTGGAACGAAGTCCGCGGTCCATTCCTCTTCGCGAAAGGCTCCGCGAGGTCGCACTGACTCACAATGCGCCCGAGGCTGCCCGGCAGTGCCTGGCGCTGGCCAGTCTTTATATTGAAAGAGACGACTTTGACGACGCTTACGATCGCTTGCTCCAGGCAAAGGAGTTGGACCCGCGGATCAATATCGCCGGCGGACTCGAGGCTATTAGACGAGCTCGGCGTCCTGAGCTTAGCCCTGTGGCAACTGCTACCGAGTCGGCGTACGAGAAAAGGTTTGCGACTCTCGCTGGAGATCTTGCAGCCATCAGCGTCTTTGATGCGGTCCAAGTGATTGAGAACGCGAAGCTCACCGGTTACCTGGAACTCACCAGCGAACAGAAACCAGTTGAACAGAAACCAGGCAAGCAAAAATCAGGGGAGCAGAAAGCTGACCAAAAATCGGCTGAGCAGAAGTCCGGCCGGGTGTTGTTCAACGAAGGACGGATAGTGGATGCCGAATCCGGCGGTGACACAGGTGAAGCAGGATTTCGAAAAATTGTAGAGATATCGGCCGGCAGTTTTGAGTTTCACAAATCCGCCAACAGTTACCCTGTCACCATCAAAGCCCCCAGTAACACGAATCTCATCCTCGACACGCTCCGCCAACTCGACGAGGCCGCCTCGGGCCAGGATGATCTGTAGGATTGTGATCGTGGCTTAATCTATAATGCACGCTCATTCAACGCGCGCGCGAAAGGAAATGTAAACCTGCCGGTACAATTCGATCCATCTTTCTGGGAACAAACCTGGACGTACAAAAAAGGCATTCAGAACCAAATTAAGGCTGCAATTCTGGCCGCCGGTTTAGGCCGGCGAATGGATCCTTTAACCACAGCGCATCTTCCCAAACCTCTATTTCCGTTGGGTGGGAAGGTGCCGATGGCCGAAGTGTGGGTTAGGCGGCTCGTCGAGTCGGGCATTACAGACATCTCGATGAATTTGTGCGTGCTTAGCGAGACGATAAAGAGGCACTTCAAAGATGGCTCAAAGTTCGGCGCGAGAATAGCCTACATCGATGAGGAAGTTCCCAGTGGCACTCTTGGTGGCGTTTGTAAACAAGCGTTTGGGTGCGAAGCAAAAAGGCTGCTTTCCGAACAAGATCACCCGCAAACAACACCATTTCAAGGATCGACCGTAATCGCCCCCAGTGGTGACATCGTGACGAACTTCGGTTCGGAACTGCTCGAGGAAATGTACGTGATCCACAAACAAGTGGGGGCTGCGTTAACGATGGTGCTCGTGCCAGTTCCATGGGAACGAAGAAAAGATTTCGGAACGGTCGTTTTAGAAAACCCCGAACGCCGCCAGGGTATCGTCTCGGAGTCGGGAAGAATCGAAGAGTTCGTTGAAAAGGATCCGAACTCTCCCAGCAATCTCAACAATGCGTCGATCTACATGATCGAAACTGAGCTACTGAAATACCTGGACGAGATGCGCACGGAAGCCAAGCTCGATGTGCCTACCCCTTTTTACGATTTTGGCAAGCATGTTTTTCCAGCTCTTCTGGGGAAGCTACCTGGGATCCCGATTGATAAGAAATTTCTCTTATGGGGCATTCGATACGACGGCAGTTGGTTTGATGTGGGCCAAAAGAGAGACTACTTGAGCGTTAACGAGGAGCTGTTGGACGGACAAATCGATATTACGCTTCCCTATGAAAAATTGCCGTGGGGGTTCCTCGGGAACAACGTGAATATAGATTTCTCAAAAGTTACCATTTGCCCACCAGTCGTAATTGGAAACAACTGCATCGTTGAGCCCGGCGCAATCTTAGGGCCTTACGCTGTGATTGGTGACGACTGGAGAATACAAAAACGAGTTGAGCTGCAACACTGCGTTCTCTGGGAGAGGTTTTCCTTTTTTGATAGCCAGGGGCGTGAGATTCCGGCAGAGGCAAGGAAGCAAGTCGACAGACATGAAATCCGCAGTGGAGTGAAGGTATCGCAAAGCATCATTGCCGGTGGCGACATCCAAACAGATATACATGAGAAGACGGTAGACGTGGATGAGGATGGAGAGCTCCAGATTTTGTCGATTGACTACGTTCCCGAAGGCCCCCGCGCTTAATCAAGCAAAACTCTTGTATTGAGCGCTTCGGCGCGTTCGATGGCCGCAAGCAGCCGCAGATACTGCCCATAATTCTTGCTGCGTGCAGTTAGTCGCGCGACCTCCGACTGGTTCAGATCATTTCGTAATACGAGATCGAGAAAGTCATAGTAATCACCAGTTGCTGCGAACGGCAGCTCGCGGGTGTAACTTGTCTCATTGTTATCCTCCGACCGAAATCCCGCGAGTAAGTCGAAAACGTGATCAGTGGTGAGCCCTTTCGCGTCTCGCGCGAGGCTGATCGGGACTCGCAGCTCGTAAAACCGCAAGCCTTCAGTCGTAGTCACGCGTCGCAGCTCTTTCGTTGCCTCGCCATCGAATGGCGACTCCGGATCGACGAGAATGCGAAGCAGTCGCGGCTGATCTTCCTTATCGAGCGTATCCAAAGAAAGTTGAACGCGGTCAGCCAAAAACTTTTCAAACTGAGCTTCGATGGGATACGTGATGCGGCCGAGACATCCGACTGACTCGCCTTCGGCAGTGGGCAAACAGGCCGCGCAGTTGGGACACACCACAGTCTCTGTTTGAATTCGTTCGATCTCAGCTTGAGCGTTTTCGACCCAATGCAGCTTGTCGGCGGATGGCGCGCTGGTGTCGCCAGTCGTGAGTCGCGCGTGTAGATTGCTGAGACGACCCCAGTCACGAAGGTGTTTTTCGGAGTAGCGTGCGCGCAGCACACAGGGATACTGAACAGCGAATTCGAGTGACATGCGGACAGTTTATCAGGAGGCAGGAGTCAGGATGCAGTCGGCAGGGAACTGCTCCTGCCATCTGCTCCTGCTCCTGTTGTTGTGATAAGCTTTCTTCTCCTACTTCAAACAGCTTTCTGCGGCCACTGGAAAGGTCACAACCATGGCAATAAGCCGAGATTTGTTAGAGATCCTTGCCTGCCCGGCATGCAAGGCCAAAGTGGAATTGAAGCCTGACGATAGCGCTTTAAAATGCGTTCAGTGCAAGCGCGTCTATCCAATCCGCGACGACATTCCGGTCATGCTGATTGACGAAGCGACCATCGAAGACGACGAGCCCGCGAGAAACTCAACATCGAAATGAAGAGCCTCCGAGAGATAGTTGAATCGTCCCCGCAAATGAGCGCACTCACAATGCGCACTCTGCGCCAGGACGATTCGCCTACTGCTCTCGGGCCGGCGCGTTGGGATTGGCAGAAGATGCGACGCGTGCTCGTAATTCGGCTACGTTCGATCGGCGACACGGTGCTCGCAACACCATCGCTCATTGCCCTCAAGCGATTTTTACCCCACGACCAGGTCGACATCCTGCTGGAAGACTGGGTAGCGCCGGTGCTTGATGGTTTTGCGTCTGTCGACGATGTGATTACTTTAACGCGAGGCAGTGCGGTTTCACGCGCCCGCGTTGCTAAGCAAATACGCGACAAAAGATATGATGTGGTCTACAACCTTCATGGTGGAACGACTGCCACTTTGCTGACGAGACTCTCGGGCGCTACACATCGCGTTGGATATTCGACTTATCAATATGCGCGACTGCACAATCATCAGTCGCCGCCGTCGTCGTCGCTTTGGGGACGAGAGAAGACTCATTCAGTCGAGCAGCAGCTGGCGCTGCTTGGTTGGACAGGAGTTCCGGTAACCGATCGGCCACCGACGCAATTAAAAGTTACCGATCAAGCCGCTGCGAGCATCTCAGACAAGCTTCGAGCAGAAGGTTTGAACGACACTCCATTCGCAGTAATTCATCCGACTGCGGCATTTGACACGAAGCAGTGGGCGACAGATAAATTCGCCCAGGTTGCAGAAAACCTTTCCCAGCGCGACTTGGGAGTTGTCGTGATCACGGCACCTGCCGAAGGGCATGTAGCTGAGACTTTGAAACAAGTTTCCCGCGAGCGCGTAACGACACTTACGAATCTGTCTCTCCCAGAAGTAACAGCTTTGACTTCGCGAGCTCGTTTATTTGTAGGTAACGACAGTGGGATTGCCCATATCGCAGCAGCTGTCGGCGCTCCGTCCGTGGTGGTGTTCGGATCGTCAAACACTGCACACTGGCGGCCGTGGGCCAAGGTGGCGGCAGAAGTCGTGCTCGAAGAAATGGAATGCCAGCCGTGTCATGGTTATTACTGCGAAAAGTTTGAAGAGCCCGAATGCATCAAGCGGGTTCCGGTGGAGCGAGTAGTCGCAGCGATTGATCGAGTTCTAAGGGAAAGCTAGGTCAGTAAGCTTAGAGTCTGGAGTCTGGAGTCTAGAGTCAGAAGACAGCGGTCAGTTTAGAAACCAGAAATGAAGACGGGCGCATACGACTCCCGACTCCAGACTCCCGACTCCAGACTCGAGACTCCAGACTTGGAGGAGTAAGCAGGGCACGCCGGATACAAACGTGAAATTAACAAGACAACGAGCGGCTGAGATCATAGAGTCGTTGAATGGACGAACTATCATCGTGCTCGGCGATGTGATGCTCGATGAGTTCATCTGGGGAGATGTCACCCGCATCTCGCCCGAGGCTCCGGTGCCCGTTGTCGACATCCGCCGCCAATCAGTACATCTCGGCGGCGCTGCCAATGTTCTCTCAAATCTGACGTCATTGGGCGCGAAGGCGTGCGTCATTGGAGTCGTAGGAAAAGACACAGCGGGCGATCGTTTGCGAGGCGGTGTGCGCGAGGCTAGTGCGTTGCAAGCTGACAATCATCTTGTGGTTGACGAAAACCGTCCCTCGACTGTAAAGACTCGCATCATCGCGCACAACCAATTGGTCGTTCGTACAGACCGCGAGCTCCGTACTCCAGTCAATGGCCATACGGAAGAACGAATTATCAACGCTTTGAAGGAAGCGATTCAAAATGCCGATGCGTTTGTGGTTTCTGATTATGATAAAGGTGTAGTTACACCGCGCATTCTCAACGAAGTTTTGCCACTTGCTTACGAACGTATGCCGGTGCTAATCGATCCAAAGATACGCAATCTTGCTTCGTACCGGCCGGCGACACTTGTCACACCAAATCACCATGAAGCTCTGCGCATGACCAACACGGAAGAAGATTCTGATGGAGGACTGCATCGGGCGGCGCAATTGCTGCGTGAGCGGCTCACGTGTGATGCGGTACTCATCACGCG
>DATEDU010000387.1:0-13209 GCA_035281525.1 Pyrinomonadaceae bacterium
AGTTGGATGAACTGTGGAGCCTTAAGGTGCAGGGTAAAACGTGGTTTGAAAGACCAAGAGAGGCAGTGTTCCGAGATTTCGTACTCAGCCACATCATTCATCACCGGGGCCAGTTTTCGGTGTACCTGCGCCTGCTCGAAGTGCCTGTTCCAGGTTCGTACGGTCCAAGCGCAGATGAGCCGCCACCGGAACCACCTGGTTGAGCCACCCGACTTCGCGCAGCTTCACTGGTGTGGAACCTTGATGGCCAGCCCGTCGTAAGCCAATAACTCCCAACTCCATTTCTGCAACGGGCGTCCAATTCCGTTTATGAGTATGCGAATTATCCGCAAGTTTGTATTTTTCTCCTTAACCCTGTTGACTTCCCTTTCGTGCGCAGTTGCACAGAAACACGAACCATCCCGCATAGCCATCACCAACGTTACCGTTATCGATGTTGTAGCAGGACAGTCGTTGCCCGCAATGACCGTGGTGATAAATGGCGAAAGAATTGAAGCAATCGGAAAACATGGACAGCAGCCGGTCTCTAAAGGGGCGCGTGCGATCGACGGCACTGGGAAGTTCTTAATTCCCGGCCTCTGGGACATGCACACCCACTTCACGTCCGATCAATCTACGCTCGATTTATTCTTAGCCCATGGGATCACCGGCGTCAGAGACATGGGAAGCATTGCGCTGCGCCGTACGGGAAATAAGGTTGATTACTTGCCGCGTGACGAAGCTATTAAAGAAATCGTGCAAACACGCGATGAAGTGCTTAGCGGGAAGTTGCTGGGGCCGAGAATCTTTACTGGAGGCATGATTGTAACTGGACCGAATCCCAACAATCCCTCAGCACCTGCTGCGCCGCACCAGATTGTCGTTCGAACTGAGGCTGAAGCAAGGTCCACCGTCAATCGGCTCGCGGACATGCGAGTTGATTTCATAAAAGTTCACGCGCGTCTCTCGCGCGAGACGTTCCTGGCAATCATTGATGAGTCGAAGAAGCGGCGCGTGCCGGTCGTGGGCCATGTTCCATTGTCGATCGATCCGATGATCGTAAGTCAGGCTGGTCAAAAGAGTATCGAACACCTGACGGGCGTCTGGGAATACGCTCATAAAGGAATGCCGACCAGCGGCGGAATGGATCCAAAGAGATTCAAAACTGAGATCGACGAGTTCAGAAAAAATGGCACGTGGCAGGTTCCAACGCTGGTCTCGTATCTCGCTGGTGCTGAAGCTTACCGAATCGCGAACAATCCAGATTCGGAACCGGCGCTCGATTACGTTGTTCCCGAGCTTGTGCTCCGATGGAAGGGCGACTGGTCACTTTCGGAATTTACACCAGAGCAAAGCAAGGGATTCAGAGATTCAGTAAAAATTCTTGAAGAGATGACGGCGGAATTGAGAAAAGGCGGCGTGGGAATTCTGGCCGGCAGTGATTTCGCCGGCATCTTCACGTACGCAGGCGAGAGTCTGCACAAAGAATTGGAATTGCTAAATCAAGCAGGTCTCACACCGATGGAGACTTTGCAAACGGCTACTATTCGTCCGGCGGAATTTCTTGGGATCGATAAGGACACAGGATCAATCACTCGAGGAAAGGCGGCTGACCTGGTTTTACTTCGTTCGGATCCTCTGCAGGACATCCGCAATGCGAGAGCGATTGAAGCTGTGTTTGTGAGAGGTCAATTATTGAATCGAAAGCGGTTGGATTTGCTCTTGAAGAAAGTGGCAGAACGCGCCAAGCCGTCGCGGCAGATGATGAAAACTCTGCCATGGGCCGCCCCCGGCTCGTAGCAGGAGAAACACGCTCGGGCCTGCCTCCTGAGCCACGGTCGTGGTATCATTGGCATCCTTACAACCGTTCGCCCGATAAACATCAACCCGCGTTGCTCGATATGTGAGGTGATCCCCCGTGACGCTTTCACTACCCTCCGATGGTCAGGCTCTGACGCGGGAAAGCGACCGCAACCAACTGTTGCTCAAAGTGGGCCGTGCGGTCACTTCTAATCTCAGCCTCAAGGATCTTTTCCATACCGTTTCAAACTGCCTCAGGCGGTATATACGTCATGACGTAGCCAGTATTGTGTTGCTCGATCAAGATTCGGGCGAATTGCGCGTTTTTGCGCTTGACCGGGCACCAGCGGGTTCACTGGGTGAAGGAACCGTGCTACCCATGGATGGGACGCCGCCGGGACTTTGCATCAGAACGCGCAAGACTGTTCTACGCGACGTTATCGACTTTGAGGAATTTCACGCGCCTCTGATGCGAATGGCGTACTCAGCCGGCCTGCGTTGCGGATGTTCAGTGCCCCTCATCTCTCACGATCAGATCCTGGGCAGTATCAACGTCGGCGCTTTCCACGAATCGGCGTTCACGAAGGACGACGCTGAACTACTCGAGCAAATTGCCGGTGCAGTCGCTATCGCAGTCGAAAATGCTCTTAACTTTCAGCGCGCGAAACATGAGCGAGATCGCTTCCAGCTCATGTTGGAAATCAACAACGCCGTCGTCTCTCACCTCGATCTGCAGCAATTAGTCAAGACCATCTCTGCCAGCCTGCGTGACATCATGCCGCACGACGCAGCCGGAATTGCATTGTACGAACCGGAACATGACCATCTGCGTGAATACAGCAACGTGTTCTACACCGATGTAGCACCTTTCCGGATCGGCGATGCGATCTCGTTGCAGGGAACTCCTGCCGGACAGGTCTTTCTTACTGGCCAACCACTTCTGATCAAGCGGCCCAATCCTGATCAATATCCCGCAGATCGACCTTCGCAGCTTCCCGAAGAAAAGAGTCGAAAGTCAGCTTGTATAGTTCCGCTTAATACACACGGGCGAAAGCTCGGCATTGCCGGCGTGAGCAGTACGAAGGAGGAGAACTTTACAGAAAAAGATCTCGAACTGTTTAGTCATATCGCAGACCAGATAGCGATTGCAGTTGAAAACAGCCTGAACTACGAGCAGGCGAACAAGGAGCGAATCCGCGCGCAAACACTGCTGGAAATCAACAATGCGATTACTAATAACCTCGACCTGCACGAGCTGATTCGCGCGGCTTCGGCATGCCTACGAAATTACTTTCAGCACGACTTCGCCGGGATGGCGCTATACGACGAGGAGCAGAAGAAATTGGTGGTTCATACGTTAGATACTTCGCGTCCTAAAAAGTATGTGTTTGAAGGAGAAGTCTTTGAGATGGAGGGTACATTGAATGGCTTGGCGTTCACGTCGCGCCGCCCGGTCGTTCGCAATCGTATCGACGCTGGCGAATCGTCATGGCCGCTCGCCAAAACATGGTTTAGCGAGCAAGGACTGAAATCCGCTTGTTTCTTACCAATGATTGCGGGAGGAGGTCGCACCATAGGCGTTTTCAACCTCGGTTGCCGGCGCGAAGACGCATTCAGCGAGGCTGATACAGAGTTACTTATCAATATCGCAGGGCAAGTTGCGCTGGGCGTCCAAAACAGTTTGCAGTATCGCGAGATCGAGTCACTCAAGAACAAGCTTGCAAGTGAGAAGCTATATCTGGAAGAGGAGATTAAGACTCAATATAACTTCGCGGAAATTGTCGGCCAAAGCGTGGCGTTAAAAGCGGTGCTGGATAAGGTTGAAACAGTTGCCCCCACCGACTCGACGGTTTTGCTGTTCGGCGAAACTGGAACGGGTAAGGAGTTGATTGCTCGCGCCATTCACAATCTGAGCGCGCGACATGAACGCACCCTCGTGAAGTTGAATTGCGCTGCGATTCCGACGGGCCTACTTGAGAGTGAATTGTTCGGCCATGAAAAAGGTGCGTTCACCGGAGCCGTCTCACAACGCATTGGCCGGTTTGAACTCGCGAATAAAGGCACGCTGCTGCTCGATGAAATCGGCGAGATACCACTCGACTTGCAACCGAAGCTGTTGCGAGTTCTTCAGGAGCACGAGTTTGAGCGGCTTGGCAGTTCACGAACGACAAAGACTGATGCGAGACTGATTGCGGCAACAAACTGCGACCTGGCTCAGATGGTGAACGAGAAGAGATTCCGCAGCGACTTGTTCTACCGTCTGAATGTTTTTCCAATTTTTATTCCGCCACTGCGAGAACGCGCCGGCGACATTCCGCTGCTGGTAGGCTACTTTGCGCAAAAGCACGCCGCGAGGATGAACAAACAAATCGAATCGGTGCCTGCTCAAACCATGGAAGCGCTCTGCGGGTATCACTGGCCGGGCAATGTTCGCGAGCTGGAGAACTTCGTTGAGCGTTCGGTGATTCTGTCGCGCGGTTCGGAACTGCAATCTCCGCTTGCTGAGCTGCGATCGACCGCGGCCTCTGCTGGAGATGGGGACGGGCGGACATCTCAGAAGCCACAACTGGGTACTATGGATGAAATGGAGCGGGCCTACATCGAAGAAGTGCTGCAGCATGCGAAGGGTATGATCGCCGGCAAAGGTGGAGCGGCAGAGATTTTAGGCATGCCCAGCTCCACCCTCCGCAGTAGGATGAAGAAACTGGGAATTAAGCAGTAGGCATGTGAAGCAGCCGAATTTAAGCGATGAGCCTGCGAAGCAGGCGAGAGCATAAAGCCTGGGGCGTAAGCCCCAGGTTACGACGCGCCATTGAAATCTAAGCCCGCGAAGCGGGCGATAGCTGTCGCCCGTTTCACGGGCTCGCCATTTTATTCGCCTTCCGACCTGGGGCTTACGCCCCAGGGTTTATGCTTTCGCCTGCTTCGCAGGCTAAATTTTGGGATACCTTTCGCCTACTTCGCAGCTAAATTGTTGGAACATGAGTCTTCAATTCCGTAATTTGGCCCGCGCGGAGAATTCTAACTGTCACGACGTCGCCCGGTCGTAGATTATTCAAATAGTCCATTATCTGCGCCGAAGGTCCATCGGTCGACACCGGAATTCCACCTACCGCAAGAATAATGTCTCCGCCGACGAGTAATTCACCGCCGGCAATGGTCGCTTTATAAGTACCGCCAATCAGACCAATCGCCGACGCCGGAGATTTGTCAGCAACGCGTTGCACCAAGAACCCCGCCGGCTGAGGAATATTAAATACTCTCACCCACTCACCTGACAACAGCAGGCCGTCTATGCCCGTCCAAAAACCTTTCTTCGCGATCAATAATCTGTTCGCTACGTTCGAAGAAACAGCGAAGCCAAGACCTTCAAATCCACCGGACTGTGAAAGAATGAGACTGACGATCCCAACTACTTCACCGGCCATATTGAACATAGGGCCGCCTGAACTACCTTTATTAATGGCTGCATCTGTTTGAATCAATTCCAGAGCAATCGCTCCCATCGATCCTTTCGGTTTACGGCGTGCACTGACATGCCCGACCGACAGACTGTGACTGATGCCATAAGGCGCTCCGATGATGAACACATCGTCGCCTACCTGTAAGCTGTCGGAGTCGCCGACTTTCGCCGGCTTGGCATTGTAGGGAACCCAGTCAAGTTTCAATATCGCCACGTCAGCAGTTGGCACCGACGCTATCACCTTTGCCGGAGCGACCTGCCCGTCGATGAACTCAACCTCAACCTTGTCAGCAGCCTGGACCACGTGTGCCGCAGTGAGAACCTTGCCATCCGCCGAAATCAACACGCCAGAACCAAATCCGGGCGAGCTGACGAATACTGACTGTGGCGCCGGCAGCAGGTTCTTTTCGACAGTCTTAACAACGACGACCGACGCATCCACTTGTCGTACAAGATCCCGTAACTGTTGAGCGTTACTACTAGTCGCACTGAACAACAGCAGGGATATCGCAATTAATAATGAAGAGAGTTTACTCATGACTAACCTACCTGCACGCGAGCGTAATCGAAGTTCTCCATAATGATGACCACATCACCACCGTTGTAATTCACATGAGATTCCGACATATAGGTTGGACCGCCGTTTGGAATGTCCAGAAACGACAAAACAATCCGGACCGGCTTTCCATCCAGGATAGTTTGAATTTCAATGCGCCGCTGCTTGCGTGAAATCGCATTGATCCACATCGTCATTGAATCGCCAGGCTGAAGGACGTTTTGTCCTTCGATTCGAACCAGTTTTTGGTGCTGCATACTTTGGGGGGTGAAAGACGCGGTTGCCATGAACCGTTGCATCTGTTCGGGCGTCAGCTCACTATATGATTTCGCCAAAGCACCCAAATCCTGCACTCGCTCCCTGAATTCCTTGAGCTTCTTTTGCGCGATTCTTTTGCGAAGGCCAAACTTCGGCAGCTCCGGTTCGGGCGTGCCTGAGACGGGAGTCTTCTGAAGTTGGCCATTGCTGTCATAGTGCATCAAGACGACTTGAACGTTCTTAGTCTCGCCGTCCTTTTGGATTTCAGTTCGCGATTTCCACTGGTACTGCTTTAATGCTGCTGCGTTTGCCGCGGCCTCAGCCATTTTGTCGTTTGTTTGGCCGGGCATTGAGACGGCCGCAAGCCACAACAACGCCACACCGACTATTATGCGTTTCATGTTCTTATGACCTCCTCTAGTTTTTGCCTGCCTGGTTTTTCTTAAATTTCTCAACCAGCTTCGTGACAGCCTTTTTGACATATTTATCAAGATCCTTCGGCTTGATTGTGCCTGTTGCATAACCGCGCCAGACTTCCTGCTTCGTCGCACTATCAACGAAAATTACGACGAGCGTGCCTTCGGTTACCCGCTCAACGCTGATGCTGCCGCGCCGCAGCCAAGGCCCAAACCGATTGTCCTGAATATCGAGACCTGCTCTGGTGGTAACGAAATAGGCAATCCAGAAATCCGGCTTTTCGCTTTCGCTAAAACCGTTACTCTGAAGCTGCGTATTCAAGGCATCGTGAATGCGACGATCGTTTATCGGATTGGCAGCCAGTGGGTCGCGTGGCCCGCGTGTCTGCTGGTGAAAGCGGTAAGTCCGAAGATTGGCCAGATTGAAGTTGTGGTCGTAGTCAGTCTGTACCGTTTGGGCAAGCGCTGCGGCTGCACAAAACAGGATGAGCAAACTGACCGTGAAAAGAGTGCGAAAGGTTTTCATCATGATCCTCCTGAAGAATTGAGATCTGGCGATCTGAGATCTGAGATCTGAGATTTGAGATCTGAGATCTGAGATCTGAAAATCTGAGATCTGAAAATCTGAGACCTCGACTCCGATTAATCGCCATCAGACCCATTCGCTACCGCAGGGTGCTACTCAACCCACTCGCTTTCGGCTGGTGCTGAGCTCTATCACTGCAACGAGCAGTATCAGTAACAACCCCAGCGAAATCGCCACTAAAGCTCCGGTTAAGGTGACTGAGTTCCCGGCGAACATCTGCATGGTCGGCGATGGCATTGGTAATGCGCTTTCCTGATAAGCTCGCGCTTCCGCACTTGCAACCGCCGCTTCCAACCGTGAGCGATTGATTTCGAGAATCTTGAGTTGAGCTGTCACACCGTCTCGTTCGATCGTGAGCTGACGACGCCGGTGCTCGCGCAACTCTTCGGGCTTTGTCGAGCCAATTCCTGCTAAAGCTCGCTCGATATTTTCTGGTTTCAACGCTTCGTCCAACTGTTCAGCGCGCGCTCGTAACGCGTCTTCCTTGCTTTGAATGTCAATCAACTGCATGCGCAAGTCATCGGCCTTCTCAGCACTGGGCGTAGCATCCTGGGCCCGTAAATCAGCTGAGAGGCTCAACAGTGAAATCAAAAGAAAAATCAGATTAAGACTGCGCTTCATTGCATCTCCTTCTTGGTTCGCGTTCGTCACACTGTGGCCGTTCTGCAAACATTGGACCATGGCGAACACAACAAGGATTGGGGAGGGTTACATCCTAAAATTTTGGCGGGGACGCGGCGCTGAAGCGCCTTGCCCCCCTTCCCGAGCTTTAAATTTTCGGTCTCGTTCTTGTCCCCTAGAACGCGATATTTAGCGTTCGACGCGACATTTGGCGTCGATTACATCGCGTCGTTGCGCGCTATGATTTCGCGGCGTCGGAAATGACCCCGCTTTCTCTCACATTCACAACAACTTAGCTCTCTTCGCTCGCTTCTGATTCTCTGGCCTCGCCTTTGCACTAGTCCATCGCGCCGACCGGAATGGACGACAAAACCCATTCAAATCTAAGTCGACAAGAACTGAATGATGACTACACGCATCACCCGAGTTGAAGACGAGCAAAGAAATCAAATGGTGCTAAAGCTGGAAGGCACTCTGACTCATGCCGACGCCAAGTTGCTGGAAGAAATCTGTGAAGACCTGCATGAGGAAATGGGCTACGCCATTACGATCGACATGTCTGGCGTGAACTACCTGGGCAATAAGAGCGCACAGATCCTTTGCCGGTTAAGGAGCAAGCCGGACCTAACGTTTCGAGGTATGCATTTATTCGTGCAGCAAATTATCGAATCTACCGAAGCTGCTAATGGTGACGGCAGGAAGGACGGCGAGTATGAATAGAATAATTCTACTGGCAGCATTCATGTTCGTGGCGGGCAGCACATACCAGGTGCACTGCCAAAACGCTACGCCACAGGGAGAGATTCTGACGCTTGAGCAAGCCATTGACATAGCGCTCCGGAACAACCGCTCAGCGAAGAACGCTCAGCTCGATGTTCAGAAAACCCACGACAAAACAGCTGCACTAAAAACGCGCCGCCTGCCTAACTTAAAACTGACTACTCTGTTTTCGAAGCCCCTTACGACTTTTGACACCACTTTTGAGAAGGGCCTCTTCGGGACTTTTGAGGGTATCGGCCCCATTCCCGCCGAAGACACGCTCGTGGAGTCGCAGACAAATGCCACAGCTTTGGTCGTCGCCCAGGTAACTCAACCAGTGACGCAATTGCGCCGGATCGGACTGCAAATCAAACAACAAGAGATTGGTCACGAAATCGCGCAAACACAGCTGCGTGCGAAAGAACAAGCAACCGTTAACGAAGTCAAGCGAGCCTACTACGCAGTCCTGCAAACTCAAGGTGCGGCTCGAGCTGCTCAAGAGGCCGTCAAGCTGTATCACGAACTTGATCGAGTCACCGGAGAATATGTGCTCCAGCAGGTCGCACTCAAGACGGATCACATGGATGTGCAAACCCGGCTCGCGAAATCTGAGTATGAGGTAATGACGCTGACAAACCGTCTCAGCTCGCAGAAGGAGCAACTGAATCATCTGTTGGGACGCGACGTCAACATGGATTTTAGCGTCACCGACGGCATGGAAGCCGCTCAGGTAACGATGCGTGAGACGGACTTGTCGCAGGCGCGTGAGCGCGCACTTGCGCAACGACCTGAACTTCGCGAAGCCGCACTTCGCATTGAGCAATCAAAACTGGATCGGCGGGCCAAGAAGACTGAATTCATCCCCGACGTGAGTCTTACTCTCAATTACATCTCGACTTTCAATTATTCCAACTTTGTTCCGAGAAACATTACCGGGCTGGGAGTTCAGATTGAATGGGAAGTCTTTGATTGGGGTCGGAAAAAGCGAGAGATCAATGAGAAAGACAGAACGATCAGTCAGGCCGAGAACAACCTGAAGGAAACTCAAAGCCAGATTTTGATGCAGGTGAACAATCAGTATCGCCGCCTGCAGGAAACTTGCCAGCTCATCCGCGTAGCTCGCCTCGGTCAAACTGCCGCGCGAGCAAACGTTCAGATGGTCGCCTACAAATACCGCCTGGATGCGGTTCTGCTGAAGGATGTTTTGCAGGCGCAGACCTCGCTGGCAAATGCCGACTACGAATACCAACAAGCATTGCTGTCTTTCTGGACAGCTAAAGCTGATTTCGAGAAAGCCATAGGAGAGGATCGATGAATAGCCAACGAATGCCCCTTATCGCCGCCCTGATTTCTGTTTGTTTACTGGTTGGGTGCACCGGACAAGCGGCAAAAAACAAGCCGCCGAAGCCCGTCAAAGTAAAGGCTGTGGAGCTTCAATCGTCCGCCAGCAACGTGCGTTACTCAGCCAGCATTAGACCGGTGGCCCAGGTCGAGGTTTCTTTCAAAGTAAGTGGTTATATCGACTCGATTGCGCGCGAAAGAGATTCAGCCGGCCAGTGGCGTTACATACAGGCGGGCGACATTGTCCGCAAAGGAATGACGCTCGCGCGCGTCCGGCAGAGCGACTATGCAGCCAGAGTCAGTGAAGCCAAATCTCAGGTAGGCGAAGCACGCTCAGCGCTCCAGGCCAACCATGCGCAAGTAAAAGAAGCTGTCGCAGCTGTGGAAACAGCTCGCGCACAGGTAACCGACGCCAAGGCTAACTTCGACCGCGCTAATCTGGACTACGAGCGGGCTAAAACTCTCTTCGGCACTCAAAGCATTACTAAACCTGAGTACGATGCCAGCAAAGCTCAATTTGAGATTGCGGCCGCCAAACTTGAAGCAGCTCAGGGACAGCTAAAAAGTGCGGAAGCAAGAGTCGCTACGGCACGAGCTCAGATTGACGGAGCAGAATCAAGAATACGGACTGCTGAAGCAACGACCGTCTCCGCCAGCATTCCTCTTCAGGATACGCAACTGAAGGCACCGATGAGCGCTGTCGTGATCGAACGAAAGATCGAATTGGGCACGCTCGTCGGGCAAGGTACACCTGCATTTGTGTTGGCTGACCTGAGTTTCGTCAAGGCAGCCTTTGGCGTGCCCGATCTTGCGTTACAGGGCTTGAAACTTGGAGATGTGTTGCAGTTAACAACTGATGGAGTGCCGGGCAGGCAATTCAGTGGGCACATCTCAAGGATCTCTCCGTCGGCGGATCAGAATAGCCGTGTCTTCGAAGTCGAAGTCACGATTGCGAATCCCGATGGTGCTCTTAAGCCGGGGATGATCGCTTCGTTGGGCGTCAATGAAGGAGGCGGCAGTCCAGTACAGGTCCCGGTGGTGCCGTTGACCGCGATTACACGCGCTAAAGACAACAGCAACAGTTACGCAGTCTTTGTGATTGAAGAGCGAGGCGGCAAACACTTCGCACAGCCGCGGAATGTCACGTTAGGAGATTCCATGGGCAATGCGGTCGCTATCACAAGTGGTGTCAAACAGGGAGAGCTCGTGATTACGACAGGCGCCGGACAAGTCGCAGATGGAGAAGAAGTTCAAATTATTCCATGAAAGTCGGGAGTCTGGAGTCGAGAGTCTGGAGTCAGGAGTCAGAAGCCAGAAGTCAGAAGTGACAACAGACTCTTAACAAGTTATGAACTACAACCAGGGCTGCTTCTGACTCCAGACTCGCGACTCCAGACTCCCGACTTCTAACTTTTAACTACTGACCTTGGAGCAAGATCATGTCGCACGGAAAGACCGACCAAGAAATCATCAACAAGAAACGCAACACGGCGCGTTTCTTCGTAGAGACCCGCCACGTTTCCTGGGTATTGCTGATCGCCACTTGTTTTTGGGGCGTCTTTGGCTACCTCAGCATGCCTCAACGCAAGGACCCTGAAGTCCAGGTGCGTTCGGCAGTGGCTCTCGTTCCCTGGCCCGGCGCCAGCGCAGAAAAAGTCGAACAATTAGTCACCAAAAAAGTCGAAGAGCAAATGGGCGCCAACTCGAAGGTGACGGAGATCGAATCCATTTCGCGCACCGGCTTGGCAGTGGTCTATCTGGAGCTTGATGAAAATCTTGCAGAGACCGGTAAGGAGTTGGATGACATCAAGCTGAAGCTCGACAGTATTAATGACCTGCCCAGTGGCGCGGGCCCAATCAATTTCATCAAGGACTTTGGCGACACGGCAGCGCTAATGCTGACGGTTAGCAGCCCCAAAACTGATGAAACTGAGATAGCAGTCAGGGCGAGATTAGTGCAGCAGGCAATCGAGGGTGAGCGAGCGAAAGCCGGTGGATCGGGTCAGAGATTCACATTGGTGCTCAATGGTCCTAGAGAGAACCAGCCTCGATTGGAGCGGCTGCTACGTACTCCAGTAGAAATGTTTTTCCGTTTCATCCAGGAGAAAGGTGTTGCCCATGATCTCAGAGTGATCCATGCGGAGGGTTTTGTAGGATTCGACGGCGCTTCGGATAAAAGCGATGAGCAAATTCTCGCCTGTTTGCAACAGTTCATAAATGAAAGATTGCAGGCTTCAGAATTTCACCCCGATGCATGGGCACCGGTGGTCATTCGTGATCCTAAAGATACGCAGGCAAAGTTACGCTCCGTCGCCGGCGAAAAGTACAGTCACCGCCAAATGGATGATTTCACCGACCTGATCGAAAAGACACTGAAATCGATCCCGCAGGTCTCGAAGGTGCAGCGGTCCGGCATCATCAATGAAAGCGTTTATTTGATGTACTCTCAGGAGCGTCTCGCTTCATACGGTATCCAGCCGGGCAGTCTGGAAGATGCGATGCGGGGACGCAACATCTCGACTCCGGGCGGCCAGGTCAATGTCGAAGGAAAGAACGTAACTCTCGACCCCTCCGGCGAGTTCAAAAGTGAAAAAGAAATCGGCGATGTGCTGATTCCGACGAAAGGATCGGCTGTTTACCTTCGCGATCTGGTTGACATCACGCGCGGCTACGAAAGCCCGGCTCGTTATCTCAATTTCTTCAACTGGCGCGACGCTCAGGGCAATTGGCATCGCAGTCGCGCCATCACTCTCTCAGTCCAAATGCGGTCGGGTGAGAAAATTCATGAATTCGGTCGCCAGGTTGACCTCGCGCTCGCCGGCCTGAAGCAGCAAATACCGGAGGACTTAATCTTTGCGAGGACGTCGGATCAGCCGCTACAGGTGAAGGAGAGCATGAGTCTGTTCATGAGCAGTCTGTATGAAGCGATAATCCTCGTGGTCATTGTTGCGTTGATTGGTTTTTGGGAATGGCGCTCGGCCGTACTCATGGCTCTGTCCATCCCGATCACGCTCGCGATGACTTTTGGCATGATGTATGCGCTCGGGATCGACCTCCAGCAGATCTCCATAGCTACATTGATTATCGCTCTAGGCCTGCTGGTAGATGATCCAGTAGTCGCTGGTGATGCGATCAAGCGCGATTTAGCAGCGGGGCATAAACCTCTGATTGCGGCATGGCTCGGGCCAACGAAGCTCGCCACCGCCATTCTCTACGCGACTATCACAAACATAGTCGCTTATCTTCCGTTTCTCATGATTGGCGGTGCAACAAGGGAATTCATTTATAGCATGCCGGTGGTGCTGGCCTGTTCACTGGTAGCGTCGCGCATTGTCTCAATGACGTTTATCCCGCTACTTGCTTACTACTTATTGAAAGCCAAGCCGGAGAAACCAATTGAAGAACGACGCAAAACCGGTTTCGCAGCGCA
>DATEDU010000388.1:0-7209 GCA_035281525.1 Pyrinomonadaceae bacterium
AGGCTGTTGCATGAAGATTCATGAGTACCAGGGAAAAGAACTTCTGAGAAGGTATGGCGTGCCGGTGCCGCGTGGCATCGTGGCGCGCTCGCCGGAGGAGGCGTATCACGCGGCGAAGGAGTTGGGCGGCGACATTGTGGTGGTGAAAGCGCAGATTCACGCGGGCGGCCGCGGCAAAGGCGGCGGCGTGAAGTTGGCGCGCAGTGCCGACGAGGCGCGCGAGCTCGCGCGGAAGATGCTCGGCATGAACCTCGTCACACACCAAACTGGTCCTGAAGGCAGGGAAGTCAGGGTGTTGTTGATTGAGGAAGGTTTGCCGATCGACAAGGAGTTCTATCTCGGCATCGTGCTCGATCGTGCTTCGGGACGTCAGGTGTTCATGGCGTCGTCGGCCGGTGGCATGGACATCGAGGAAGTCGCAGCGAAGACACCGGAAAAGATTCTGAAGGAGACGATCGATCCCGCTGTTGGTTTTCAATCATTCCAGGCGCGCAAACTTGCTTTCGGACTTGGATTGCCGGCGGCGCTTGTCGGGCAGGCAGTGAAGTTCATGCAGTCGCTCTATTCGGCTTACGAACAGATGGACGCGTCGTTGATGGAGATCAATCCGTTTCTATTGACGAAAGACAATCGACTGATCGCGCTTGACGCGAAAGTGAACTTCGACGACAACGCGCTGTTTCGTCACAAGGAGTTTCTCGACCTGCGCGATCTCAATGAAGAAGAGCCGCTGGAGATCGAAGCGTCGAAGTTTGATCTCAACTACATCAAGCTCGATGGCAACATCGCGTGCATGGTAAACGGCGCGGGGTTGGCGATGGCGACGATGGACATCATCAAGCTCGCCGGTGGTGAGCCGGCGAACTTTCTCGACGTCGGCGGTGGTGCGTCGCAGGAGCGTGTCGAGGCTGCGTTTCGGATCTTGTTGGCTGATGAAAATGTTAAGGCGGTTTTGATCAATATCTTTGGCGGGATCGTGCGTTGCGACATGGTGGCGCGTGGTGTGGTCGAGGCGGCGCGGAACCTGAAGATCCAAGTTCCGGTGGTGGTGCGGCTCGAAGGCACGAACGTCGAAGAAGGTCAGCGTGTGATTCGCGAGTCGGGTTTGAACTTTACGGTCGCGACAGGAATGCAGGACGCGGCTGAGAAAGTTGTCGGTCTGGCTGCGTAAGCAATGGGAGGGCGTTCGTGGCGAGCATTACTTTCTGGGGTGGTGTTGGGACGGTAACCGGATCGAAATATCTGGTCGAGTCGGGCAACGGGCGCGTGCTGGTTGACTGCGGGCTGTTCCAGGGATTGAAGGAACTGCGCGAGCGCAACTGGCAGGAGCCGCCGTTCGATCCACGTTCGTTGAATGCCGTTCTTATAACGCACGCTCACATAGACCACACGGGTTATTTACCGCGACTCGTCAAGCAGGGCTTTCATGGTCCAGTCTACTGTTCGCGTGGCACTGCCGATCTGCTGAAGATACTGTTGCCTGATTCCGGCAGGCTTCAGGAAGAAGATGCCGACTTTCGCAATCGTCACAATCTGACGAAGCATAAACCTGCATTGCCGCTTTACACCGAAAAAGACGCTTATGCGTCGTTGGAGTTGTTGGAGCCGCTGCCGAACACGGGTGAAGCGGTTCAAGTAGCGCCCGGGATTCGCGCCGGGTTTCGTGTTGCGGGACATATTCTGGGATCGAGTCTAGTGCTGCTCGAGTTGGACCACGCGGGTGCGGATGGCGGCGGAATTCGCGTGCTGTTTTCCGGTGATCTGGGCCATTACGATCAACCGATCATTCGCGATCCAGTCGCGCCGCCGTCCTGCGATTACTTACTTGTCGAATCGACTTATGGCGATCGTTTGCACGATCCGGAAGATCCGAAGGTCGCGCTGG
Source organism: Pyrinomonadaceae bacterium (assembly GCA_035281525.1). Classification (GTDB taxonomy): domain Bacteria; phylum Acidobacteriota; class Blastocatellia; order Pyrinomonadales; family Pyrinomonadaceae; genus PSRF01. The sequence goes on from DATEDU010000388.1 coordinate 1,886, forward strand.
CGCGAATCATTAACGACGCCGCGGAACGTAATGCGCCGGTGTTGATACCCGCGTTTGCCGTGGGGCGCACCCAGGAGATTGTCTACCTCATCCGTGAATTGGAAGACGAAAAGGCGGTGCCCGTTTTGCCGGTGACGGTTGATTCGCCGATGGCTGCGGCTACGACCGCTGCCTATTCGCGGCGCACGGAAGAACATGATGAGGAGTACGCCAGTGTTTTGCGGCAGCAGAAACATCCATTGCGCACGCAGTCGATGAGCACCGCTTCGTCGCGGCAGGAGTCGAAGAAGTTGAACGATGCTGAAGGAGCGCGTGTGATCATCAGTGCGTCAGGAATGATGACTGGCGGTCGCGTTTTGCATCACGCGTTGCGGCTGGTCCCGAATCCTGAGGCGACGATTGTGTTTGTTGGTTTTCAAGCCGCGGGTACGACTGGACGACGGATACTCGACGGCGAACCGGAAGTGAAGATCATGGGCCAGTGGCTACCTGTTCGTTGCCGGGTGGCGAAGATCGGCGGCTTCTCGGCCCATGCCGACTACAGCGAAGTCTTGCAGTGGCTGGCAGGAATGGAATCGGGAATTCCCCGCCGCACCTTCCTTACCCACGGCGAACCGGAAGCGGCAAACGCCATGGCCGGCCACATCAAAGATCGCTTCGGCTGGAACGTCCACGTCCCGCAATACGGGGAGCGCATCGAGCTGGTGTAATCGCGATGGAATTGAGCTATAGTCTTAGCTGGTTCTATGGGAACATCCGATACAGATCGTCTGCGCGCGTGGGTCCAAAACTGGATGGTGCTTGGACCCGAGCTCGAACGCTTGCGTCGCGAGAAGATTCGCGGCGCAAGCACTCCTGAATCAATTCAGCAGTTCGACCTAGCATTCAAAGCCGCACTGCGAAACACTCCACCTCGCACAACCTCGGGACTAATCGAGTTTCAACGACTCCTTCGCAAGCTTCCGCGAAAATGATCGACCTAATCACCGAGGCACACAAGTTTCAGACTTATTGCCAAAGTTTGGGTTGGAAGTTTTGTTTTATCGGTGGTCTCGCCTTACAGCACTGGGGTGAGCCGCGCCTGACGCGTGACATCGACGTCACGATTCTCACCGGATTCGGATCAGAGAAAGAGTTCACGTCCGCTATTCTAGACAGATACGAACCGCGAATTCCCGATGCAGATGTTTTCGCTCAACAGCGTCGAGTGTTGTTGGTGAGAAGCAAAGCTGGAATTGACTTTGACATTTCGCTGGCTGCTCTTCCTTTTGAAGAACAGATGATCCAGCGCGGTAAGGAAGCGGAATACCTGCCCGGGATCGAATTACGAATTTGTTCTGCCGAGGATTTGATCGTCCTGAAGTGCTTCGCGAACCGCACTCAGGATTGGCAAGATGTTTCTTCGGTCCTGACACGACACGGCACGCAGAGTCTCGATTGGGATTACATCATGACCAGCCTGGATCCTTTGGTTACTCTCAAAGAAGAACCGCAAATCCTGGAACACCTCAACAACCTCCGCCTCGCTGACGCGGGTTAACTATTCTCATTTCATAGGTGGAGTCCTAATCTGAGATCTGAAATAAAGTCTAGCGGCACAAGGTTGTCCGTCATATCATTGAGTTAATGGTTAAGACTTGTTCCGGGAGACAAGCGTATTGCTCGAGACACAAATTCCAGATTTGATCGGCACATGGACCATACCGCACCCGATTAAGTACGTGGTCTATACAGCTCTGATGTCTCTCGGGGTTCGCGTACTATCATCCGCTCTAAAAGCACTCGAGTGTAGTAACTCAATTAAGACGTTCATGTCTAACACTGCCAAGATTTTTGGCGGATTCCCGAAAGAAAATCTACTACGAGACTACTGGTTTCCCTTTTTTCTCGGATGGGTAGAGATTGCTGGTTTCGGAGTGCTGATGAGACTGGGAGCGTGGTTGTTTATCGGTGCTTGGCTCACTTTCAAAACGCTTGGCCAGTGGGATCACTGGAAGGAACACCGACCTGCCTTTAATCGATTCTTGATAGGAAATGCTCTGGTCTTAATGTTTAGCATGTGGGTCGCTCATAAGCTCGTAAGTAAGCTCTAAACAATAGACCATTCCATAGATAGTGTCTTAATTTGGCCCTTCGTAGAACTCTTCCTGCCCGTAATAGTTATCCCATGTATCGCTGTCTTGGTTGTATACCATTTGAAAAGGCACGATTTGGCGCTCGTCCAAAAAATCGATGTAGTGCATTTCAGCAAAGAGAAAGAGTCTTGCTCGCTCCCCTTCCTTAATCCGCATTGCCCCCAGTTCTTCTTCGGTGAACACCGAGTATCCGATCACCCTGATAAGGCTATCCATGTTGGCAGCAATAACGCTTCCCGCGCCTCCAGTTTTAGGCGGCGGCGTTTCCCATGTGACCTCCCCGCGATAGCCATATCCAACAAAGAGATACCCGTTCAAGGCAACGTTGCGAGCAGCCGTCTTGCCTCCGTTGTGAAAAAGAATATTGACCTCCGGTCTGAACCCAATCTTCAAGTTGGTTTTTATAATATTTTTAATCGCAATCTCGGCGCGTTCGCTTACAGCCATCAGCTTGATCTGACGTTCCATCGCTTCCAACTGCCGTTTGCTTTGTCGAGCGTGCTGCGCATCGTCTCTTCTTGCCGTTCCATGGCGTTCAATTGCCCTTGCATGGCCTTTTCCTGATTCACCATCGAGGTCAATTGCCCCTGCATGTTCTCGATCATCGTGTCAGTACGATCAAGACCGTCAACCATCGATCGCCACTGTTGCTGATTAATCTTTACTTGGGCAATGACAGTAAACGCGATCACGAGATTCCAGAAATTGGCCGTAAAGAATTTCGTTCGCTCAGTCAGGTTGGGCCAGAACAAGGAAGCAAGCAACAGGGCAATGAAAGCCCACGTCGCAGCGATGACAACCCCATAAAGGTGTCCAAAGGGGTCGGCGTCGAAGCGATGGAGGAATAAACGGCTATTGCGCCAGATTGACACGTTAGACGCAGACTTGACGACGGAGAGAAAGAACGTTGTTGATGCCGCCAAAGACATCGAGAAACTAAAACGCGATCTCAAAGAAGCGGGTCTACGCGAGAACGACCAAAGGAACCAAAAAGAAACCGTTCTTGCGGAACTAAGAAAGCGCGAGGCCGATCTAGCGGAGCTAAAGACGCTGATCGATATGCGAATAACGCAGGCCGAAAACATAACGGGCCATGTAACCGTCACAAGCGTACACGCGGGCGATCTAATGTTTGTGGGTAATAGCGAAACCCCGCCTTGCGTTACTTTGGAACTGCGAATTAGGAATGACTCGCTTTTCAATATCTCTATAAAACCGGAGAACGTAAGAGGCCATTTGGTCTTTGCGGATAATGTGTTACCGGAGCCGATAAGCGTGATTATTGACTTTGCGCGGGAGCCGATTTCAGGCCTTAGGCCATTCGCACACGGAAGCCTAGTGTTGTATCAGCCATTACGGATAGCCGATGTTGAATGGATCAAATCCCTACAGGACAGCCAGAAGGGACGGTTTCGCTTGACGCATTTGGGCATCCCGATTTCCGTTGACGGCCGGTACAGCCAATATAAGGTTACTTCTGGAAATCTCAGGATACACCCAGACCTTCAGGCCCTTCCGATTACCGCTTTTCGTGTTACAAAAAGTGTCGACATCAAGGACTAAATGTATTACATATTGTGTGCATGACAAACGTACTTCCCAAAGACAAACAGATTGCGGGCATCAGCATGTTAGCCGAAGGTTCGAGTATTAGAGCGATTGAGAGAATTACGAGCATTAACCGTAATACCATTATGAATCTTGGCGTTCGCGTGGGCTAAGGTTGCGCGAAGCTAATGAACGCCAAGATGCGCGATTTAACCTGTCATTTTCTCCGGTTCGATGAGATTTGGATTCATCGGCAAGAAGAAAAGACCGCATGATTGACGACTATCCGTCGCTCGGTGACGTTGAGGCAGTCGAAGGTTCATTCGGCATGAACGTAGACCTCGGAATAATTATTAAAAACTACGGCATCGACAAAGGCGAGCATCATCAGGAACGCTGCTACAGTGCTCCCGAAGTTACCAGCATGGAAAAGATGGTTGTCATGGGCCAACCTGATATGGATCTGATTTCGAATGGCCATATCGAACGGCTGAACGGCACAACACGATTGCATATGCGGCGCTTAACGCGTCTCACTTATGCGTTCAGCAAGAAGCTCGTAAACTTTGAGGCCGCGGTTCCCCTTCACTTCGCGTATTACAATTTTGTACGCTCTGACGGTTCCCTCAAAATGACACCCGCGATGAATGCGGGAATAGAGAAAAGTTTCTGGACAGTTGGAGACTTAGCTGAGGCTGCATCGTGAAACAGGATGATTACATTGCGGAATTGAAAGCGGTCATTCTTAATCTACACGGAGTTGTAAGCAGAGTACGTGGAGACGGTTCCTGTTACAGAGGAATTTCAGGGGCGAACAGTTTGGGAAGGCGACGTAGAAGTGTTTGAGTTACACGATCATCCGAAAGCGAGTCGTATATACGCTTGGGGATACTCGGATGAAGATGAGCCGCGGCGCTACGTCACTGTATTGGAAATGCTGCCCGTTACGTCACCAGAATTAGCGGTTACAGCATCGATTGTGAGGGACTATCGTGAACGACAAGAGAAGAACTAAGAAGATGGGTAGGCCCAAACTCCCGAAGGGCCACGCCAAGGGCAAGATTGTGCCTGTTCGCTTGAACAACGAAGAACTAAAGATGTTCACGAAAGCCGCGAACGCAAGCGAGCATAAAACGCTGTCTAGTTGGATTCGTAAAAGTCTGAGGGAAGCGGCGACGAGGTGAGGTTGTCGCCAGAGGCGGGACTACAATTTGACGCCCAGCTCCCAATCGTCGAAATCCAGCCACGGATGCCCCAGAGCATTTTCAGTGTTAGGATCGTCTGGCATGGTCGATTTCCTCTCATACAGGATTCGGTAGTGTACGGTCGGCGAGTGTTCACGCACTTGTCGGCCCGCTCTGTTTGGAGGCGCATCCTACCACCTAAACCGCGTGTTGTTTTTGGATCTGCGTGAGGATTTCAAATTAAGACATCACTACCATTCCATACGCTCGCTTTGTCCAGTTCCTTGCCGTTGCTATACTCCCGCTTTTCCACCTAAAAACCTTAGTCAAAGGAGCAATTATCGTTGAGCGTGCTCGTTGATAAATCTACCCGCCTGGTTGTGCAGGGGATTACGGGGAAGGAAGGGACGTTTCATACGAAACAGATGGTGGAGTATGGGACGAATGTTGTCGGCGG
>DATEDU010000389.1:0-8283 GCA_035281525.1 Pyrinomonadaceae bacterium
GCTGTTCATCTCTGGCTGGCGCTAGGTGATGGGAAAAATGTGATAAGTGATGAGGAAAAGAACTCCTCGTCACTTTTTCACCTCCTTATCACTTATCACTCATTACTTATCACTACCAATATAGTTCAACGTCCAATATCGTAGCGGTGTGCTGACACCGGCGACATTGGACGTTAAGTGTTAAAGGTCACGCGCGAATACCGAACAACGGCTGGCCGTATTCAACCGGCTGCCCGTTCTCCACATAAATCTTAACTACCTCGCCGCTCGTTTCGGCCTGGATCTCGTTCATCAACTTCATTGCCTCAATGATGCAGACGACCGTATCCGGTTCAACCTGGGTGGCAATCTTGACAAAGGGCTCGGCATTGGGCGAGGCCGCGCGATAAAAAGTTCCAACAATCGGAGATGGGATGATGTGCAGATCCTGGTCGTCTGCGGCCGCCGTTTGTGCTCGCGCTCCCGGATGTTGGGGCGCGGGTACCGGCGTCGAGCTGGCAACAGGCTGAGCCACTGGCGCCGCAGGTTGCGCGCTTGGTGAACTGCCGGAGTTGTCACTCGGCGCAACGACCGTCTCGAGAGTGCGGCGGATGTGAAGTCTGAAACCTTCACGCTGTAACTCGAACTCAGCGAAGCCATGCTTCTCGATCAAGGCAATGAGCTCGCGCAGCTCCGTCATGTTTACAGACGGTTCCAAATGAGACGAACGGCCACGACGACGTCGATCCGGGCGCCCTGAATGCCTCTGATCCTTGGCCGGCTGCGGCCCAGCAGGATTCCGCTCAGTTTCTGGACGTGGATTACTCACTCGGGTTGCGGCTAACTACGACTCTGATTGCTCGGGCTCGGCCGCAGTGTCGGGAGTTTCAGTCTTGGTCTGTTCTTCGGCTGCGGCTTCAGGTTCTTTAGTTTTGCGAGATCTTGTTTCCTTCGCGCTTTCCAGAGTCTTCTTCTTCGAAGTCGCACTCCTGCTTCGTTTCTTGGCGGCCTCAATGGCTTCCCGTTCACGTGCGTTGTCGACCAGCTCGATTATGGCGAGCTCCGCACTGTCACCATCACGCCTGCCGAGTTTTAGGATTCGCGTGTAACCGCCGTGACGATCTTTATAACGCTCACCGAGTTCATCGAAGAGGCGTTTGACTGCAGCGACGCCGGCCGTCCGCGGCAGTTTTCCCTGGCCGCGTTTGCCGGCCAATGCGGCTTGTTGCATGTTGCCGGCGTGGAAGAAGCCGGCAGCCTGACGCCGCAAATGAACGACACGCGCTTCAGAGTTTTCACCCTCAATGTTTTGAGCCCGGCAGGAAAGAGTGATTGCACGCTCGACGAAAGGTCTCAATTCCTTTGCCTTAGGCAAAGTTGTGACGATGCGCTCGTCGCGTGCGTTGATTAACGACGTAGCCAGATTACGCAACATCGACAAACGATGCTCGGTCGTTCTGCCCAGCTTGCGATGTGCTTTTAGGTGCCGCATGACTGTTACCGAAAATCCTTCGTGTTATTGTTCGTCTTCAGCTTCGAAGTCGGCAGCATCAGCTACGTCGCGGCCGCCTGAACCCGGAATCGGATTACCCTGCTCGTCAAACTCCATTCCGAAATCAAGGCCCATCCCGTTCAAAATTTCCTTGATCTCGTTCAGCGACTTCTTACCAAAGTTCTTCGTCGCCAGCATTTCGCGCTCAGAACGCTGGACCAGATCGCGAATCGTTCTGATATCGGCGTTCTTTAGACAGTTGTAAGAACGAACTGAAAGTTCGAGCTCGTCGACTGAACGATCCAGTTGATCGTTGCGCGGCAGCGGCGGGCGCTCCATCTTCGAGTAAGCGAAGTCGTCCGTGTCTTCTTCGAAATTGATAAAGATCGACATGTGGTCTTTGATCAACTTCGCTGCCAGACCAATCGAGTCTTCCGGCTTCACCGAACCATCGGTCCAGACTTCGATCGTGAGCTTATCGAATTCAGTGTTCTGGCCGAGACGCGCTGCCTCTACGGTGTAATTAACTTTCTTAACCGGCGTGTGCACGGAGTCGATGGGAATGTAACCGAGCGATAAGTCTTCGTCGAAGTTTCGATCGGCTGAGACGTAACCACGCCCGCGTTTCAGCCGCATCTCGACACGAAGAGAACCTCCGTCGCTGACGGTGGCGATATGTACTGAGGGGTCGAGTATCTCCACGTCGGCGTCGGCGTCAATATCGGCCGCAGTAACTTCGCCAGCACCTTCCTTTGTGATCCGCAGGGTCTTTGCTTCGCTACCGTGAAGCTTGAAGGGCACCTGCTTGAGATTGAGAATGACGTCGGTAGCATCTTCGACCACGCCCTTGATCGAAGAGAACTCATGTTCGACGCCTTCAATTTTGATCGCCGTAACCGCGGCGCCTTCAATCGAAGAAAGCAACGCGCGACGCAGAGAGTTGCCGATGGTAGTGCCGAATCCTCGCTCAAACGGTTGGGCGGAGAAGCGGCCATACCTTTCGGTAAGCGTTTCCGTGTCGGCCGCCAGACGGCGCGGCATCTGAAATCCAGTCCAGAGATTATTTTGATCCATAGCCATGACTTTTAGGTCCAATGAGAATGGCGCCAGGTTCGCGCCTAACAATTACTTGCTATAAAGTTCAACGATAAGCTGCTCGTTAATTGAGCGATCAATGTCGTCGCGCGTCGGTAAGCCCGAGACGCGGACTGACATGTCGGCTCCGTCCTGCGAAATCCAGGACGGACGCCCGCGGCCGGCAGCGGTCTGCCACGCACCCTCGATGTGGGCGTTCTTGCGACTAGCGTCTTTGACGGTGACTACGTCGCCTGGTTTTACGTTGTAAGAAGGAATGTCCACTTTGCGCCCGTTAACCAGGATGTGACCGTGGTTGACGAGCTGGCGGGCTTGCCGCCGGGAGGTAGAAAAACCTGCGCGGTAAACTGCGTTGTCGAGACGACGCTCGAGCAGGAACAACAGGTTCTCGCCTGTGATTCCTTTCATGCGGGCGGCGCGCTCGAAATAGTTTCGGAACTGTCCTTCGAGGATGAAGTAAATGCGTTTTACCTTTTGCTTCTCGCGCAATTGCTGGCCATAGCCTACCAGCGCCTTGCCGCGTCGCATCGAGTTCCCGTGTTGTCCGGGCGGCTGAGTGCCGCGTTTTTCAATCGGACACGAGGGCTTGTAGCATCGATCACCCTTGAGAAAAAGCTTTGCACCTTCGCGGCGGCACAAACGGCACACCGCCTCTCTATACCTAGCCAACTGTTTTTGCCTCCGGTCTGTTTAGACGAAAGTCTGTCTTAGACGGAAAAGTTTACAGACCGCATTCATGAGATCACAGATTTGAGATCTGAGATCTGAAATCTGAAAAGCGGCCCTTCATCCTTTAGGTCAACCAAATCAATTCATTGCCAATTGCCGATTTCCGATTGCCAATTTCAAACCCATCCTAACTGCACAATTCAAAACGCGATTTCAAATCGGCAATTGGCAATCGGCAATGGCCTTACACTCTCCGGCGCTTCGGGGGACGGCACCCGTTGTGTGGAATCGGCGTCGAATCCCGAATCGTAATAACCCTGATCCCAGCATTCGCAATCGCCCGTATGGCCGACTCACGACCACCACCCGGTCCTTTCACCCGAACTTCACACTGCTGCATGCCCGCTTCGTGCGCCTTCTTGGCAGCCTCATACGCGGCCTGCTGCGCCGCAAAAGGAGTCCCTTTGCGCGAACCACGGAAGCCTCTCGCGCCAGCGGAAGACTGCGCAACCAGATTGCCTTCCAAATCGGTGATCGAAATCATCGTGTTATTAAACGAAGCGGCAATGTGCGCGATACCAACCGGCACATTCTTCTTCTCTTTTTTGCGAAAGACTTTCTTCTTGCCTGTAGCTTTTGCCATAACTTGTTAGATGTCAGGTTTCAGGTGTCAGGTACCGGACTGACACCCGGCACCCGATACCCGTCACCCAATTCTTATTTCTTCCCTGGCGCTTTCTTCTTGGCGATAGTCTGTCGGCGCGGACCTTTCCGCGTTCGCGCATTCGTATGAGTGCGCTGTCCGCGTACCGGCAGCCCACGACGATGCCGCAATCCGCGATAGCATCCGATGTCCATCAAGCGCTTGATGTCCATCTGGACTCGCTTCCGCAGATCGCCTTCAATCTCACCCTGAGCTTCCAGGATCGCGCGGATGCGGCTCAACTCATCTTCACTCAAGTCGCGGACTCGAGTGTCAAGGCTAACTCCAGCCTCTTTCAGAATTGAGTTGGAGCGCGATCGGCCGATCCCATAAATGTAGGTCAGCCCAATCTCGGACCGCTTGTTCGGTGGAAGGTCAACGCCAGCTACACGTGCCATTTAATCTTTATCCCTGTCGCTGTTTATGTTTGGGGTTCACACAAATCACCCGCACCACGCCTTTGCGGTGGATGACCTTGCACTTGTCGCACATCTTTTTTACTGAAGCACGGACTTTCATTGTTCAATCCTCGAATCTCCCGACTTACTTGTACCGGTAGGTGATTCGCCCACGATTGAGGTCATAGGGCGAAAGCTCAACCAGCACGCGATCACCGGGAAGAATTCGTATAAAGTGTTTGCGCATCTTTCCGGAAATATGAGCGAGCACTTGATGCTGGCTCTCTTCCAACTCCACTCTAAACATGGCGTTCGGCAAAGTCTCCAGGACTTTCGCCATTACTTCTATCGCCTCTTCCTTCGCCATATCCTCTCAGAGTGGTATCGTGCGCTTAGTGACAAACTGCGAATAATAACATGCTGATTTCGCTTTGCCAAGCCGCCGAGACCTAGCAGCGCCTATCAGTTACAGGTGCTAAATGCCGGTTTGGCCTGCCCCACCGGAGCCTTTCTGGTAAGCACATCCGGACCGTCCTCCGTGATGGCAATCGTGTGCTCTGAGTGGGCGCTGGGTAAGCCATCCAGCGTCACCACTGTCCAGCCGTCGGCCAGCACCTTGGTGTAATGACTGCCCAGGTTGACCATCGGTTCAACCGCAAAAACATAGCCCGCCTTTATCTTCGGACCCTGCCCCGGCTTCCCATAATTTGGGATCTGAGGGTCCTCGTGCATGCGCCGGCCGATGCCGTGGCCAACATAATCGCGCACAACTGAATAACCGTGGCTCTCAGCCAGCTCCTGCACTGCCCAGCCAATGTCGCCCAGGTGTTTCCCGGGCCGGCATTGTTCAATCGCCCGTTCCAGACATTGTTCGGTGACCTTCACCAGTTTCAGCCATTCCTCTTTTACGTTACCCACCGGCACAGTGGTCGCCGTATCGCCAACATACCCTTCAAGAGTGACGCCGCAGTCGATCGAGAACAGATCGCCATCCTTCAGTTGGTAGCGAGAAGGAAAGCCGTGGACGATCTGTTCGTTCACGGAGGCGCAGATTGAGAACGGGAAGCCGTGATACCCCTTGAATGTCGGCAGCGCGCCCGCGTCTCTGATCATCTTTTCAGCAGCACGATCCACTTCGAGCGTAGTAATGCCGGGCACCACCATGTCGCGGAGCTCTTGGAGCACTTCGGCTACAAGTTGGCCCGCCGCCCTCATCTTCTCGATCTCTTTTTTCGACTTGCCGATAATCATGCGAACTGAAAAGAACCCCGTTCCTCTTCGCGAAGTACGTTCAGAATTTCTTCGTAGATAGCTTCCTTACTCTGCGTGCCGTCAATTCTACGCAAGCGCCCACGCTCATAGTACTCAACCAAGGGTCGCGTCTGTTTGTCGTAAGTCTCAAGCCGTACCCTGATCTTGTTCGGAGTGTCATCCGCGCGATGTTCCAATTTCACGTCGGGATGAAGGTCGCACATCTCATCGTTGCGCGGCGGCTTAAAATAAATGTTATAGATTTCGCCGCAGACAGGACATGAGCGCCGGCCGATCGCCCGCTTCTCAAGCATCTCGTAAGGCACGTCAATCAGAATTGCGAGGATCTCATGACCCTGTTCGGTGGCTAATTTTTCAAGCATTTCCGCCTGCGGAATGGTGCGCGGAAACCCATCCAACACATATCCGTTGCGGCAATCTTCCTGAGCCGTTCGCTCTTCGACTACGCGAATGACGAGATCATCCGACGCCAGTTTTCCCGAAGCCTGCACGGCCCTTATTTCGTCAGCCAACGCATCGTGTTGTTGTGCCTTGGCGCGCAGGATGTCTCCGGTGGAGATCTGCGGCAGACCCAGGCGCTCTTGAAGCAAGCGCGCCTGCGTGCCTTTGCCGGCACCAGGCGCACCCATCAACACTATGATTTTCGACATACGAGATTATTGGCGATTACCGATTCTGCCCTTTTTCTCTAAGATCTCAAATTTCAGATCTGAGATCTGAGATCGCGTTATGCCCTTCGGCCGCGAAGCCGGCCACCGCTCCCAAGAAATCCTTCATAGTTGCGCATCACGAGTTGCGCTTCAATTTGAGCAACAGTGTCCATCGCGACACCCACCAAAATCAGCAGTGACGTGCCGCCAAAGTAAAACTGGTAGTCCATGCCGGTCGGTATCCAAGAGAGTCCGGGCGTGCTACTGACCCACGCGTCGAGCCATGGTCCAATCCACGGCAGTCGTCCGACCTTGAAGCCGCTCAGCATAAACTGAGGAGCAAATGAAACCAGGGCCAGGTAAACTGCGCCAACCACGGTTAACCGGGTCAGAATTGTATTGAGGTACTCAGCAGTAGCCCGGCCAGGCCTAATGCCCGGCATGAAGCCACCATGCTTCCTCAAATTGTCGGCGACTTCCTCGACATTAAAGACGATAGATACGTAAAAGAAGGTAAAGAAAACGATCAACGTGAGGAAGATCAACTCGTAATACGGGTCGCCCGCATGAAACACCTGGAAGAAACTCCAAACCTTGCCCCAGGCTGTATTCAAGTTGTTTTGATCGGGGGGAAACGCTGCGAACAAACTCTGCGGCATCGAGAGTACCGACGATGCAAAGATCACCGGGATGACGCCGCCAATATTTATCTTGAGCGGCATCGTCGTTTGTTGTCCGCCCACCATCTGCCGGCCAACATGACGTTTTGCATAGCTAACCGGAATCTTCCGGCGCGCCGCTTCGACAAATACGATAAAGGCAATGATTAGTATCATGGCTATCACGAGGCCGATAACCCCGATGATTTCCATAGTATCGCCGGCTCGTAGTCGGCGGACTACCTGCTCGATGCCGTTCGGTAGTCCGATGACGATACCGGCGAAGATCAATAACGAGATGCCATTACCGACGCCACGCTCAGTGATTTGTTCGCCCAGCCACATCACAAAGATGGTGCCGGTGGTGAGCGTTAACACGATGGTCAGCCTGAAGCCCCAACCCGGCGCCCCCACGCCATTGACTTGCAGCCAGTGAGCTACGAAGAGCGTCTGGATGGCTGCCAGCACCACTGTTAAATAGCGCGTCCATTGATTGATCTTTTGCCGGCCCAGCTCGCCCTCTTCCTGCAGTTTCTTCAAAGAGGGATAGACGACCGTCATTAACTGCAAGATGATTGAGGCAGTGATGTATGGGGTCACGCCGAGCGCGAAGACTGAGATGGTGCGAAAGTTACCGCCGGAGAACAGATCGAGAACGCCTAACAACGTTCCAGCCACATCCTGCCACACCTGTTCCAACCGCTCGCGGTTGATGCCCGGCGCGCCGATGTGAGCGCCCAGACGGTAGACGGCGAGCAATCCAAGCGTAAACAAGATGCGCCGGCGCAGGTCCGGCACGCTGAACATGTTGCGAACGGCTGCTAAGAATTTCTCCATAACGATCTCGCCTAGTCAGGGCTTCTCAGATCTCAGATTTGAGATCAATGACGCTGGCGGCGCCACCTGCCTTCTCAATCTTCTCTCGCGCACTCTTCGTGAATCGATGGGCCGAGATGCGAAGCGCCTTCGAAAGCTCTCCATTGCCGAGTACGACCACATCGTATTTGGCCTTCTTGATGATCCCGCGCTCATGCAGCAACTCCGGAGTCACTTCTTCGTCCGCTTGAAAATGCTGATCGAGAGCCGCGACACTGACTTCGAGCCAACGCTTCTTGAAAACATTGGTGAAGCCGCGCTTCGGCAGCCGGCGGTGAAGCGGCATCTGCCCGCCTTCGAACCCGACCTTGCCCGAGTAACCGGAGCGAGACTTCTGGCCCTTCTCACCACGGCCGGCGGTCTTGCCGAGACCGGAGCCTGGGCCTCTTCCAACGCGTTTCTTTTTATGCGTCGAACCCTTGGCAGGTTTTAGATTATTAAGACTTAAGGTCATGGTTTTCTAAGAATTTGTTCTTTCAACTCAGTACTC
>DATEDU010000390.1:0-20989 GCA_035281525.1 Pyrinomonadaceae bacterium
AGTATTCCTTCCATGCTGCCGTGTTCGTCGATGACAAAGACGAAATGAACGCGCGTTGACTGCATTTGTCTTAGAGCTTCGCCGAGTGAGGCCGTTGCGGGAATGAACGTAGCTGGCCGAACTAGCTTTTTCAGATCGAACTCATCACGATGCATTCTTCCCATATCCAAGTCTTTTCTAAAAAGCAGGCCAACTATCTCATCAGGCTGCTTACCATAAACAGGAAGGCGTGAATAACCGGTAGATAAGAATGCCGATCTAACATCTTCGAGTGTTGCGGTCTGCGAAAGAGCTGTCACTTGAGTGCGGGGGACCATCGCCTCACGCACCTCCGCGTCTGAGAATTCGAAAACCCGGTGAATAAATTGCTGTTCTTCAGCTTCAAGGTGGCCGCTTTGCCGAGAGATATCTATGAGACGACGCAATTCCTCTTCGGTATAAACGGAGGCGTGTTCCGTTGTTGGATGGAGGCCGAACAGCCGCACCACACGAGTGCCTGACCAATCGAGCAAACGAATGGGCCATCGAAAAATCTTATAGAAAGCCTGCATGGGCCAGGAGATTGCCAACGCAACTCTTTCGGCCCGTTCCAAAGCGAGCGTTTTTGGAGCGAGCTCACCAAGCACGATGTGCAGAAAGGTGATGATCGAGAATGCTATAGCGAAAGAAATTGTGTGCAGTGTAACTTCCGAAACTCGTCCCTTGAGTGGCGCTTCAAGTAAGTGCGCAAAAACGGGCTCACCAATCCAACCAAGAGCCAGTGAGGCCATTGTGATACCCAGTTGTGTCGCCGAGATATAAGCGTTTAAGTTGTCAAGGAGGTTTAACAACCTTTGCGCCCTCACACTTCCGGATTCAGCTACAGTCTCGATGCGAGAACGACGCACCCCTACCAATGCGAATTCCGAAGCGACAAAAAATCCATTGGCAAATACGAGGAAGAAGACGATAAGAATATAAACAAAAGTAAGCATTTAGCAGATTAAAGAGTCAACTCGCTGAAGGGATAATACTGACGATATTGAAATTTCTGAGAAAACAGAGCTTTGGTGTTATGCGGAATCCTGCCAACCGCAAAAACATGCGGTGTCTCTGTCAGCCAATCTTGCAGAGATCTTCAGAGGTCACGATGCCACCAGCATCCGCTGAGCCGATCTCTGCTGTTGCTGCCGGTTCGCTGGCATAGAGCACCGTCAGAAACGGCGGGGCAATCAGTGTCGTCGCTACTGCCATGAAGAGTACGACGCCGTAGAGTTCTGGTCCAATAACAGCCAGGCTTAGCCCAATTTGCGCCACAATTATTCCCACTTCGCCACGTGGCACCATTCCCATTCCTACCTGCGCCGCCCGTCTGAGACGCAGGTTAATAGCTCCCAATCCACATCCCAATAGTTTCGTTGCCACAGCCACCAACGTTACCAAGACGCAGAGAACGATCACCGAAGAAGAGCGAAAGACGCCCAGACTTAGTTGCATTCCAATATTGACCAGAAAGAATGGCACGAGGAATTCCGTCACGCCATTGATTTGCCGGTGCATCCTGGGATGATCTTCGGCGGCCTCGGCCAATATCATGCCTGCCAGGAAAGAACCAATGATCGCAGCAATTCCAATGTAGGCGGCCGCCACCGATAGTCCCAGGCACAAGACTAGCCCAAGAATGAACATTCCGTGTCCGCTGCGCAGGCGATCCGCTCTTGGCGCGACCCGATTCACAAAAGGTGCGCCTACAACAGCTACGAAAATCGTAAATCCGATCGCTAATCCTGCGGTCGTAAGGATTTCTACGTAATTAAATTCTCCAGCCGCGAGGCTTGATACCACTGCGAGCACGAGTAGGCCAAGCATATCGTCAATGACTGCTGCACCTAAGATTATTCGAGCTGTAGGCGCATCGAGCAGTCCCATGCGTGAGAGCACTCGCGCTGTGATCCCGACTGACGTGGCAACCATCGCGGTGCCAACGAAAAGCGACTCGACGCTGGTACTACCCCAAGCCCTCATTAACAACCAGCCACAAACGAAAGGGATCAGCACTCCAAGCACAGCCACCAGTGCGGCACTCTTGCCTACCTTGAAGATAGCCGCCGGTCTTGTCTCCAGTCCGACATTGAAAAGAAGAAAGATCACCCCGATCTGAGCGATTATGCTGGTGATCTCGGATGGAGCCGCCAAATTTAGCAAGCTTGGTCCAATGAGAATGCCTGCTGTTATTTCGCCTGCTACTGCCGGCTGCCTGAGTCGCTCAAATAACTCCGCCATGAGCTTGGCTGCTGCGAACATAATGAAGAGGGTGAGAAGTACTTTCGTCTCTCCTCCGATCGCAGCTCCAAGAAAATAGTTCATACTCACCTGCCAATCGGTCGATTCCGTTTTTGTCTTGTATGCCGAGCAACCCTTGCTCGCCGCGCTAAGTTGGCCGATCGCGGCGAGCAGGATTGCTCGTATCTCACCCTAAAGCAAATCCTTGCTTATTTAAAAGGATCTGACTTAAGAGCGAGACGAGGTTAGACCGGAACGCTGCACACGTTCTATTTACGTCTGCACACAAACTCCTCCTCGACAATTGTTTAGATTAAATCAGGGGGCGCCCGGCCGGGTGTTGCTGACAGGAAGTCGGAGTTAAAGGACTTCTTTGGGTCAATTACTTGAGTAGTAAGTTGGAAATCTTTCGATGTCACCCAGTGGATCCGGGGCACCGCAGCAAGCGATCTCGACTGCGGTTCTCGATCAGCCCTTTTCTGCCCCTGAGCCATCGGAACACGAAAACTGACAGACTCGCTCGAATGTGAGTGTGAAATTGTTGTGACGTCCTGCTGTTCGTGCGAACTCTCTGCCGCAGCAGATTCGAGCGCGGGGAGTGGCAGAAACCGTGGTCCAACATTACTCGAGATACACAACGAGAAGATGGCGGCCATAGCTACTGAGGGACGCAAGACGGAGAGTTTTGATAGGCTGAACCGGATCATCGTACTGTGATGAAAATCTTACCAGAAAAAGCCTCAAAAGAACCAACATTTCGCGAAGGCGAAAGCAGTTGTGCTTTTTTCGCATGCCATTCGTTTCAAGCAGTTTTGGGTTATTCGCGAGATTCCAATTAAGGAATTTGGCTCAGTGTCGTAGAAAATAGCTTTATTCGATACTCCGGTTGAGTGGAATCACCCACTACACATAGGTGCAAATGCCGTAGAAAACAATTTGCACGCTGCTCTAGCCTTGAAAGTTCCCAACCACGGATCGTTCACGCTTTCCATAGGAGGCGGCTAATGCAAACATTGAACGTTATAGATACGGCAATCAGGACCGGAATCTTTCAAACATTCATGTGCTTACTGGAAGGTTCTCCATTGGAACGGAGACTTAGGAGACAGGAATCGTTCACACTCTTCGCGCCGGTTGACATCTCATTTGCTTACCTGCCACCGGAGATGTTTGACCGTTTGCTGAAAGCGGCGAATCAGGGAATTCTGTCGGATGTGCTCGGATATCACGTGGTGCCCAGGAAGATCATGTCCAGCGTTTTACGAGATCTTCGCAACGCGCCGACGATCTACGGCATGGATCTTTCTGTTGACAATACAAGTCAACTGAGAGTTGGCGGGGCGAAAGTACTTCATTTGGATATTGTTGCGTGCAATGGTGTGATTCATGGGATCGATCGATTACTGATGCCGCTCAAGTTGGCTGCCGCAGCTTCGCGATGAACCCAATTTTAGTGGACATTCTGCGCAATGTGTTGCGGCAATTGCACCTCGCGTGGCATTTTCTCAAAATACACATCGTAGAGCGCGCGAGCTGCGGGCGCAGCATGTCGTGAACCAAAACCTGAATTTTCAATTAGCACAAGCACAGCGATTTCCGGCTTAAAGGCAGGAGCGTAAGAGACAAACCACGAATGGTCCTTGTTTCTACCGACGTCTTTTCCCAATCCAACTACTTGTGCGGTACCGGTCTTACCGGCAATGTCGTAACCCTCCTTCCGGATCCGGGCCGCAGTTCCTGCTTCATTCACCACAGACCACATCGCTTTAACTACAGTTCCTTGATATTCAGGCGCAACCGAAATCATCGCGGCTAAAGAATCGCCATACTCAGTAGATGGGCGATAATGATCGTCGCCTGGTTCACCCGCCTGCCGGACACGTTTCAAGAGGTGAGGCGTGTAAAGTTTACCTTCGCCTCCAACTGCCGCGATGGCTCTGAGCAGCGAAATCGGGGTTATAAAATCGTAGACCTGTCCGAAGGAAGCATAAACAGTGTCGATGTCCGTCCACTCTGGCGCATGCGGATTGAACCGCGCTTTAAACTCAGGGGATGGTGTCCAACTGGTCAACTCATGTGGCAGATCGATGCCAGTCGGTTGATTGAGCTTGAATTCATCAACCATCTCCATGATTCCAGTGAGGCCCATCTTCAGTCCGAGGCGATAAAAATAGCCGTCACAAGATTTCATGATTGCCGTATGCAGGTCCGGCTTGCCGTGGTGGCCCATGCAACGCGTAAACTTGTTTCCGATCTGAATGCCGCCGCCGCAATACAAGCGCGAGTCTTCGAGCCTGATTACGCCCTGCTGCAAGGCGGCGACCGCCATCGGTATTTTCCAGGTGGAGCCGGGTGGATATCGTCCACGAATTGCTCGGTTGTAAAGTGGGGTGTCTGGATCGCTTAATAGAGCCGCATACTCAGCACGTCCTTTTTTCGTACTGATTCGCTCAGTAAAAAGATTAGGATCAAATGTTGGATAGGAAGCGAGAGCCAGTATTTCGCCATTGTTGGGATCCAGCGCGATGATTACGCCTCTTTGCGAAGGCGAGTTTCTCAGTTGCTCTTCGGCCGCCAACTGCAAATCAAGATCGATAGTGGTAACGAGATCCTGTCCGGGAATCGGCTCGATAATTTCGACCACATCTCTAATTCGTCCCCAACTATCGACGATCACGATGCGACTACCCTCGCGCCCGCGCAGAACGTGATCGTAAGTGGCCTCCAGCCCTTCTTTCCCAATAACATCGCCAGGCTTGAAGCCATTGTCCTTATATTCGGGTAGCTTAAGCTGCTGCGAGCTGATTTCGCCGACATACCCCAATACATGGGCCAGTAAACCATTCTTAGGATAGTGTCGTTGGGGACGCTGCTCGATATGAAGCCAAGGAAACTCCAGAGAATGAGCTTCAATCCATGAAATGTTGTGCATCGTCGCATTTTCTTTGATCAATATAGATTCATAAGCAGGATTGGAATTGATTTCGCCGAAGCGCTCCTCCAGATATTCAGGATCGAGATCCAACGCCGCAGGTAATTCGGCCAAAAGCGCGGCCTGATCAATTTGTTTGCCCTTCTCGCGCTGCAAAACTATGTCATAGACCGGACGCGAATCTACGAGGACTCTGCCATTTCGATCGAGAATCGTGCCGCGCGGCGCTGGAATCGGCAGATTTCGGAGCCGCTGATTGGTGGCTCGTTCATAATAGTAATCACCATGAACAATCTGAAGGTTATATAAACGAACAACGCAGATACCCAGTAACGCCAGTCCAATGATTTGCACTGTGCGTATGCGGGCTGGAAGATTCTGAGTGCGATCATCAATCCTCACAAGAGTGCCTCGTGGACACTCAGATCCTACTGACTCTTGCGATGGAGTTAATCAGTGGGATTACTGTACGGAATGAGTAATCATACCTAAGTTTTTCGTTGAGAGTGCCCGAAGTTCCGGCTCAGGCTCAGGGATACTCAGTCTTTCGGTGGGCTCAAGAAGTTGCGCAAGGAGTGCAACCATTTCGTCAGGGTTAGACAGGAAATACTTTGCCCGCGACTGGTTTCGGCCTATGTGGATGGTCCAGGCACTTTTGGGGAGACGCATGAAAAGATCCTCATCAGTCACATCATCACCGGCGGCCATGATGAAATCAGGCTCAGAGCCTGAAAGTAGTAAACGGGAGTAGACCTGACCCTTGTTGGCCCAAAGCGATTTTACTTCTACGGTCTTCTGACCTTTCACTGTTTTCACAGGTGATTCCGCCAGCATGTGATCGAGATTTGCGACCAGATCATTTGCCAGCCAATCACCAAATTCCGGATCTGCCATGCGATAGTGCCATACTAGCGAAAACCCTTTTTCTTCAATGAAGCTGCCCGGCGTGCGATCCACGAAATGCTCGAGAATCGGATATACCAGTTTTTTCCACCCATCGGACGCGGCGTGATGCGATTGCTTCCACTTCTGGGAGATTGGAGACCATAATGCTGCACCGTGTTCAGCAGCCAGCCAGAGATTAGGAATTCCCGCGAACCATTGTTCGAGGTCGGCTCGCGACCTTCCCGAAATCAAGGCAATGATCGAGTGCTTATCTTGGCCGAGGCGGTCGAGTAGGTCGATCAGATTGGAACTGGGAACGGCATTTTGCGGCAGGGTTGCAAAAGGCGCGAGAGTCCCATCGTAATCGAGCAGTATCAAACGCGATTGGGCCTGATTAAACGCATCCACCAATTGTTCTTTTTCGAGCGGAAGCGGCTCATCGTGCGACCGATCAGTTCGCGTTTGCACGGCTGTGGTTAAGTTCCTAATAAATCGATCACCCCATGCAAAAACATTGTTCTTGTGAACACGTCGATACAAGGCCATCATGCGGTCGCGTTTCTCAGTCTCACTAAGTGACAGCGCGCGCGCAATTGTCGAACTTAAGTTTTCTTCATCGTAAGGATTAACCAGTAAAGCTTCGCCCATCTCTGCGGCCGCGCCGGCGAACTCACTGAGTACGAGCACGCCATCACCCGATGATTTGCACGCGACATATTCTTTGGCGACAAGGTTCAGGCCGTCTCGCAAAGGCGTCACCAAAGCAACGTCCGCACTTGCGTAAAGAGCGGCGAGTTCGGATTGCGGCAGATTTCGACGAAGATAAGTGATGGGAGTCCAGTTCGCGGTGCTCCAGTCACCGTTGATCTCTCCAATCAGCTCATCGACCTCTCTGCGCAATCGAGCGTATCTCGGTACCCGCTCTCGGGACGGAACTGCCACCTGGATTAACAGCACTTTGCCGCGCCATTCGGGATAGTCCAGCAGGAATTTTCTGTAGGCGCGCAGGCGCTCCGGAATTCCCTTGGTGTAGTCCAGTCGATCGACACCGAGAAGTATCTTGCAGTAACCAAAACGTTGCCTGAGTTCGGATATCTGTTTCCTTGTCCCTGCGCCTTTGGTCAGCAAGTCGTTGAATTGGTGCGGTGCTATTCCGATCGGGAGTGCATCCAGCCTTACGATACGCTTACCGATCTCGACGTGGTCCATTGCGCTCGTAAAACCCAGCAACCGCAAAATCGAGGTACGAAAATGTTGGAGGTAACGGTGTGTATGGAAGCCGAGGTAGTCAGCGCCCAACATCCCCTGTAACAATTCCTCACGCTTCGGAATGATCCGGAATACCGATGATGAGGGGAAGGGAACGTGAAGGAAGAATCCGATTGATATATCCGGCGCCACTTCTCGCAGCATTTGTGGCAGCAATAAGAAGTGATAATCGTGAATCCACACCAAATCATCAGGGCGAAGATGTTTCAATATCTCGTCGCGAAATATTTCGTTGGCTCTGACATAAGCTTTCCAATGCTCGGGATCGAATCGCAGCAGTGAAGGAAAATGATGAAAGAGAGGCCACAGCGCCTGGTTCGCAATTCCTTCGTAAAAGCCGTTAGCGGTTTTCTGATCTAAATCGACAGGAAAATAACGATGGTTGTCAGCCCATTCGTTTAGGATGGCCTTACGAGCTTCATCGGTGACTTCCGACGTGTCACCGGACCAGCCAATCCAGATTCCGTCACTACCTTGCAGAATAGGATGCATCGCAGTGGCAAGTCCTCCGGCTGTAGCTTTGGTATGCCACAGTGTACCCCCACGCTTGACACTTACAGGAAGACGGTTTGATACAACAATTACTCTTTTCCGGTTCGTGTTCACGTTCATAGAAAATGCATTACACAAATTGAGGCGCCTCGCGGCGCCTCAATTGTCCGGGCTGATGTGACGCTATCCATGGGTGTTGACGGCTCGCCCCGATGCTGATTTCAAGCCGTCAACCGTCACATCGTAATGCATATTTATAGTAATGAAACTAAAAGCAGACGGCATCAGTCTAAACACCTACAACCAGTAAGTGGTTCCACCTATTCAGCTTTTCTGCAAATAGAGAGTCAAATAAATGCCACCAAAAAGGCACGAAGAGCACAAGCCGATGGGCCAACATTCTTCCGCCATGTCAAGTGATTGGTATAAGGACGCTATTTTTTACGAAGTTTATGTTCGAGGCTTTCATGACTCGAATGGCGACGGCGTGGGCGACTTTAGCGGCCTCACTGCAAAACTGGACTATCTTCAATGGCTGGGTATCACCTGCATCTGGTTATTACCTTTCTATGAATCGCCGCTGCGGGACGGCGGTTACGACATTTCGGACTACTATGCCGTGCTGCCTGATTACGGCACGCTGGCAGAATTCAAAGAATTTCTTAGCGTCGCACACGCCAAGGGCCTCCATGTTATTGCCGATCTGGTAATCAACCACACATCGGATCGCCATCTATGGTTTGAAGAGTCGCGACGCTCGCCTGATTCTCCTAAGCGTGATTGGTATGTTTGGAGCAACTCAGATCAGAAATACTTGCAGGCGCGGATCATCTTTACTGACACCGAGCGCTCAAACTGGACCTGGGATGAGCAGGCTGGAGCGTTCTACTGGCATCGCTTCTTCAGCCATCAGCCGGATCTCAACTATGACAATGCAGAAGTACAGCAAGCAATGCTGGATGTGGTTTCGTTCTGGCTTGACCTTGGTATTGATGGTTTCCGAGTCGACGCCGTGCCGTACTTGTTCGAGCGAGAAAACACTAACTGTGAAAACCTGCCAGAGACGCACCGGTTTCTTAAGACACTACGAAGATTTGTAGAAGAGCATTATCCGGATGCATTGTTACTTGCTGAGGCTAACCAGTGGCCTGAAGATGTGGTCCAATATTTCGGTGATGGCGATGAGTTTCATATGGGCTACAACTTCCCGATCATGCCTCGGCTGTTCATGGCGCTTCGACAGGAGGACCGCCGCCCGATTGTGGAGATTCTGGAACGAACTCCAGACATTCCTGCCTGTTGTCAATGGGGAATGTTTCTTAGAAATCACGATGAATTAACGTTGGAAATGGTTACTGACGAGGAACGAGATTATCTGTACGGCGAGTACGCAAAGGATCGGCGCATGAGGCTCAATATTGGAATCCGGCGCCGGCTTGCTCCGCTGATGGACAACGGACGCCGGCGAATAGAACTGTTGCATGGCTTGTTGTTCAGCCTTCCCGGGAGTCCTTTTCTCTATTACGGCGATGAGATTGGGATGGGTGACAATATTTATCTCGGTGATCGAGATGGAGTGCGAACCCCGATGCAGTGGACAGCCGATCGAAATGCGGGTTTCTCGCAAGCCGATTTTGCGCGCCTCTATTTTCCCTTGATCATGGATCCGGTTTACGGTTATCAGGCAGTAAACGTTGAGTCACAGCAACGGTACAGCCCCTCGCTCTTAAATTGGGTGCGAGAAATGATTCATTTGCGAAAGCGACATCCGGTATTTGGACGCGGCGCGATCAGCTTGATCAAACCCAAGAATCGTAAAATATTTGCTTTCACGCGGAGTTATACGAATGAGACCGCGCTCTGCGTTTTCAACCTCGCCCAGTCGGCGCAGCCCGTTGAATTAAATTTAAAGGATTATGAGGGTTATACCCCAATCGAAATGATGGGCGAGGCGAGATTTCCTTCGATTGGCGCCAGCCCCTATCCACTTGCCCTGGGACCGCGAGGCTTCTATTGGTTTATGCTTTTGAGAAGCCATTAACTGGTTGCAGTGATTGCCAGGGATCATGAATCACTGCAACCAGGAGCAGCGACTTAGCTTGCAGCCGCCGCCTGGGCTTGAGGCATCAGAACCGTGTCGATCCCGTGCAACACTCCGTTGGATGCTTTGAGATCCGGCGTAATAACCTGCGCCTGATTAACGTATAAGCCGGCACGATCGTCGATTTTCAGTGCCTCACCTTTCATAGATCTGGTTTCATCGCGACCTTTCAAGTCTGCAGTCAGGAGCTTCCCAGCTATAACGTGATTTCTTAGCAATGACTGTAGTGACTCTTTGTTCTCCGTTTTAAACAGGCCTTCGACTTTTGCTTTTGGCATTTTTGCAAAAGCGTCATCTACAGGTGCAAAGATCGTGTATGGACCGGCATCTTTCAAGGTCTGTTTCAGTCCAGCCGTCTCCAGCGCTTGAAGAAATACCCGGAAGTTGCCGGCCTGATTTGCTGTTTCGATGACATCGTACTTTTCTTTCATTAATACATCCCTTCTTTCAGAATTAGTTTTGGCAGAGCGATAGCGTCCAATTAACTCTCTAAACGCGTGCTCTTTATGCCGAACGTATAAATTATTAGTTTAAAGAAATTAGCGGGATCAGGAATCAGAGGTTTCACTCAGACTTCTTAGGAGTTACTACCCATACGGCATTTCAATCCTTTGTTTCAAAAACGTAACGCGCGATTTCCACGCGATTGCTAAAACCTTTTTTGTCGAGTATGTGACTGATGTGATTCTCCACAGTCCGTACGCTTATCTCGAGTTCGGCAGCTATTTCTTTGTTACTTAAACCGCGTGAAACGGCAAGCGCCACCCGGTTCTCAGCATCAGTTAACGCTTCGTCCTGAAAACTTACTGCGGATTCTTCGGCATTTATGGAGCTAACCAGTCGCGCGATTTGAGAGTGAGTTCGTTCCACTCTATTGAGAATTCCATTTACGACTGCAATCAGTTCATCAGGCTCGAAAGGTTTTGTCAGATAAGCATCAATGCCGGCACGGAAGCCCTCGATCCGATCGGTCGTCTCGTCCTTCGCAGTGAGAAACACAATTGGCACAAGCGCTGTTCTTGGCGAACCGCGTAGTTGCCTTACCAGCTTGTATCCATTCATACCCGGCATTCTGATGTCGCTAATAATGAGGTCGGGCACTGACTCAGCCAGTTGCATCAAGGCCTCGTGTCCGCTGCGCGCCGTGCTCACTTCGTAGTCTTCAGCTGTGAGACATGCGGCTACAGCGCGCAGAAGATTTGGCTCATCGTCAACTACCAACAAGCGCTTTGACATGCGTATTCTCCTCACTTTTTTCGCCGGCAGCATCATCACTCCAGAGAGGCAAGATCACATTGAACGTCGTTCCCATTCCTGGCTTGCTCTCGACCCTGAGTTGGCCGTCCAATTGCGAGATAATGTATTGCGCTAAATAAAGGCCCAAGCCAACTCCTGGCGCTGCCGTTTCAGGTGAGCCCGTTGGCCCAGCCTCTGCTTCAGATGAGGCGCGATAAAATTTGTCGAAGATATGTGGCAGATCCGTTTCAGGGATTCCTTTACCTGTGTCGCTAACGCTAATTGTCATCATGTCGTCGACCTCCTCAGCGGAAACCGTAATATGGCCACCTTCGGGTGTGTACTTAATTGCGTTATCAATTAAACCGCGAATCACTCTGCACAACGCCTCGAAGTCACCACTAACGTTCCAGGACTTGGCCGCGATATTGGTTGTCAGCATGAGGCCGAGCGATTCCGCTCGGTGTCGTTCAACGTCGATAGAGGAACCTATCAACTCACGAACGTCCACGCGCGTTTTGCGAAGCTTGTAAGCTCCTGATTCAATGCGCGAAAGATCGAGCAGATTTCCAACGAAATCAATCTGTCGGTCACATTCGACTGCAATGGTTTTTGCGTAATCGCGCTGTTCGTCCGTGAGGTCTGTTCGCTGTAGTAGATGGGCCAGTAGTTTGATAGTCGTCAAAGGCGTCTTTAATTCGTGAGAAACATTGCTGACAAATTCCGACTTCAATCGATCTAACTCCGTCAATCGTTCCTCGCGCTCGGCTATCTGGTTGGCCATAGTGTTAAAGGCTGCTCCGAGATCACCTATCTCACCACCTCCAAGGTATGACGCTCGTGCAGCTAGATCACCTCCACCCAGACGCTGCGCTGTCGCACGTAGACGCCGGACTGGTCGCGAAATACTTCGCTCAATGACGAGCGCCGCGCCAATGGCCAGCAGCAAGGCAACCAGCCCTGTCAAGGCGTAACGAATCAGACGTTGTCGCGCCGGTTCATACAAAGTCGAACTGGGAATTCCGATCATTGCAACGAGCCCGCTTTCTCTTACATGCGCCATGCCATACACGCGTTTTATTCCATCAATTGGACTCGTCAGCTCGACCACATTCGTTTGTTCGTTCGCGAGTTCTGACAAAAGTGGCGCCCAGCTTACATCAGCTTCTGAAGGTGCTTCAGCACCACGGCGTCTATAAAGAACGCGGCCATCTGAATCGACTACTGAAATAACAACTTGTGGCGACAGCTCAATGCTGTTGAAGAGTTGATTTATGGCAGCGCCATCAATTCGTGTAATAACAGCGCCACCCTTTTCAATTGGAACGGCAATAATCACGATCGGGCGGGCTTCGTCCACTGTGCGATCGGTAACAACCGCCCACGAATTGCGCTCACGCATCTCGGAAACAAGATAGTCTGTGAGGGCGTTTGGCAGGACATCTTTGCGACTGGGTTGGGACATGAGTGTCGTGCCGGCAGCATTCGTGATGCGCAAATCCAGCCAGAAAGGTCTTGTTCGCAAAACGTGTTCAAGATTCTCACGAATGATTGGACTGCGCGTGTCCTGGTCACCAGCCAATGCTGCGATGGCGTCCAGCCCCCTTTTCTGGTCGATGAGCCAACGTTCCAGAGCTACTGCTGCGAGATCGACCTGTTGCTTCACGGAGTCGTTCAATTGAGAGCGACTGAGTTGCCACATATTTCTGAGATCAAGCGCGCCCACCAGAACCAGCGGCACAGCTATACCGGCAGCCAGGAGCAACAATTTCCCGCGAATCCCCAAAACTCAATCTCCCTGATCGACGCTTGGAATTAGACTAAAAGTATACCAACGCGCCTGCCCGGATGCAGAGCAGTCTCTTGTAAAAACGCAAAAGACGCAAAGTAAAAAGTCATTCAGACTCTCTCTTTGCGTCTCTGCGGCTTTGCGCGAAACGATCAGACAGTCGGGGAGCTATCCTGTTTGATTTTGATCCGCGCGACCTCACATTTTCTGCATTGTTATGCTAACGATCGGCTTGTCTCCCGCGGTCCGGTTGTAAGACACCCAGTAGCCCGCCTCGGGGTAACGATTTAGCTGATACACCGAACCGTCAGGTTTCGGCTGTAGCGCCACTCCGAGCACCGTGCTGGGCGATGGGGCATTACCGCCGTCACCGAAGTAATCAACGGAAATGGCTATTACCGTACCCTTGTCGTCATAGTAGATTTGGGCAGACTCCTGGTCTGATAAACGCAGAAAATCCTGGCGAGTACCTTGCTCGAGCCCATCTAGTTTGGCCCGGACCTCTTTGGCGGTCATGCCGATCTTTATGCCACGGTAGTCTGTAAAAACTGGGGCGTTAGAGGTTGGCGCATTGCTGGCTGAGGAATCTACGACTGTCGCAACTTCGTCCTGTGCTTGCGCGCCGGAGCTGGTTTGTCCATTAGCGATAGAAACCGCCAGAATAAGAACGATGGCAGGTAGCAATAGCAATGTTGAACGAATAAAAGTTCTTCGATTAATTCCCATTTGCATCTCCCTTCAGGACTCCCATGTTTCACTGAGCCCGTTAATATGATAAGGAAGTTGACATTTTGGGACATCAGTATCAACACTCACGTTATAGGTGTTTCCACCCTCATCGACTTCTGCGTGTTTGATAATAGTCCATGATCGAAGTTGAAACTGACGCGCTGCAACCATGAGGAAAGATCTGACCAGAGCAAAGTTTCTTCAAACACATTTGCTCTTTTTGTGCCTTTTATGGCTTAGAAGAGAAACATGAAAGCCCATATAAAGCTCGGCCGCATCTTCGGGGTCGCAGTCGGACTCCACTATAGTTGGATAATAATTGCGCTCCTGGTGACACTCTCACTGCGCAGCCAGTTTGCCGTGGATCATCCCAACTGGGACCCCTTTACTACCTGGACTGTCGCCATTGTCACCGGACTCTTGTTCTTCGTATCCATCCTGTTACATGAGCTCTCTCACGCTGCCGTAGCGAAGCTACGCGGAATCCCTGTGCGCGCGATTACGCTCTTTGCGTTAGGTGGCGTGGCGCAGATTGAGAAAGACGCCGCGGATGCGAAATCTGAGTTTTGGATGGGCATTATTGGTCCAATCACCAGTATCGCCATAGGATTAGTTTGCCTTCTATTGGCATCGTTGTTGGGCTGGAATTTCCCCGCTGAATCAAACACGCCTCCAGCGGCAATGTTCATGTGGCTGGGCTACATCAACATTGCGCTTGCGGTCTTCAACCTAATTCCCGGATTCCCGCTTGACGGCGGACGCGTCCTGCGTGCGGTAGTTTGGTGGATAACGGAAGATGCAAACCGTTCCACGCGGATAGCTTCTAGAGTGGGCCAGATAGTTGCGTTTGGTTTCATTATGTTGGGCATCTGGCGCTTCTTTAGCGGCGCCGGTTTCGGAGGTTTGTGGATCGCTTTTATTGGTTGGTTCCTGCTGGAGGCGGCGCGTGCCAGCGGTGCACAGGTTGAGATCACAGAACGTCTGACCGGTGTAAAGGTTGGCGACGTGATGGCGCAGCAATTCCCAATGGTGGATGCGAATTCGAATCTTCAGACTTTTGTGCAAGATCACTTGCTGCCGACTGGTCATCGCTGCTTCGTAGTGTCGGAGCAAGGAACGCCAGCCGGCATTATTACGCCGCATGAAGTGAAGGCGACTGATCGCGCGCGCTGGCCTTACACCACAGTGGGTGATGTAATGCGTTCGCTGGAGAGTTTGCGCACGGTACGTCCCGATCGCCCAGTGGCTGAGGCGCTCGAGATGATGGGCCGAGAGGACGTAAATCAGATGCCGGTGGTCCAGGAAGGCAAGCTGGCCGGAATCATCTCGCGGGGTCATATCCTGCGGGTGCTGCAAACTCGCGCTGAGTTGGACGTCTGAGCTGGACTGAATTAGCACAACTTTATGAAAGAGGAGCCAACTGCCATTTTACAGGTTAAGTTGGAACTGCTTGTGTAGACCGTTAATTCATCCATCTAGTCACGAGTGCCACTCTCAAACGAGCGCCTGTTTTTTGCCGCGCCAAACATTGAAAAGGCCTTCAACGCAAGAAGCCACGCGACCAACACGATAGCGTGACGCAAGTAGTTTAGCTGTCCCCAACGCACTGCGGTCGCTACAGCCTGCGCTTGCGGCATGTTCTCATCATTGATCAGCCTGACCATCGTCGGCACAAAGTATGAAAAGGTGAATACTTCAGGCGAATCTTCCTCAGTTCGTCTAACCTGACGTTCTTCAGGAGTAAACTCGCCGAGTGTTGGCCTCAACTCCTGTTCGCTTCCATCTCTCCATATTCTTAAAGTGACCGTACGACCTGGGGGCGTTCCCGCAAATCGGGAGCGAGCGATGATGCAAAACTCGGTCTCGCGGTGCAACCGCTAACGCCGGCAGTCGCGCGACAGTTGGAAATAAGTTCTGCCACGCAGGGATTGGTGGTGGTGGAAGTGGATCCTTTTGGACCAGCCGCAGATGCGGGAATTCAACGTGGTGACGTGATTGAACAGGTGAACCAACAACCGATTCGTTCGGTGGCTGATCTCAGGTCAGCAGTTGACCGCTCGGATAAACGCCCTCTGCTTTTACTGGTTAACCATCGTGGCACCACGATATTTGTGACGATAAGACCTCGTTGAGTCACAAATAGAAATACGATGAAGCCATACTCAAAATGACCACGAGAGCTACACCGTAGTCTAAAAACTCGACGCGGTGAGGGTGATATCAGCGAGACGCCAGACGTCGCGAAAACGCTTTGCGACTGCATTCGCTTCTTCAGTTTTACCCTGCGCCCGCAGACTCGCGAGTAATCCGTACAGCGACCAACCATTTTCGGGATGGCGCTCTAGATCTTCTCGATATGTCTTTTCCGCCTCCGCGGCTTTTCCCGATTGCAGCAGTGCGGCGCCGTAAATCTGCCTGACCGGATGATGCCAGTAGGGTGGCTCCATGTAAGGGAGCTTGTCTTCAAGTAGAATTGCAGTGATGAACTGCTGGTTCATTTCAGCAGCTTGTCCCCGTCGCCCAGCGAGTTCGCCCGCCAACACGTGTCTGCTCAGCACAACGAGTTTTTCACCCGGCAACGGAAACGCCTGATCGGCTGCTTTGATTTTAGGGTCCGCGGCGATCCGCGCGAGAGAATTCAGCTCCTGATGAGCAGCGTCAAGATTTTGTTTTGCTGCGTGGGCCATGCCGCGCGCATAGTGAAACATAGCGGTCGCAAAGAGCTGATCGGCAGGTGGCATGGGTTGAGTCAGGACCTCGTCCCATTTACCAAAACGAGCGAGCGTTAAGATCAAAAGCGGATTGAATCGTTTCCCTTCTGCCAGACTCTGATGCTCGTTCATGTGGTCGATCTCTCGAGCGGTACGAATCGAGAGTTCGCTGCGACCTTCCATGCCCGAGGTATACCAAAGAAAGTGCTGATTGTGTGGGTAGTAGGCGACCAGGTAAAACCCCTGAGCTCGACATTGAGCGATGTACGACTGATCGGCCTTGACGGCTTCCTCATTAGCAAGCGTCGCATCGTGATAGCGCCCCACTCGCAAGTAGATATGTGACGGCATGTGGACCAAGTGTCCGGCACCCGGCGCGATGTCTGGCAGTCGCTCGGCGCTCGGTAAGGCGCGCTCGGGGTAAAGACTGGCTTCAACGGCATGAATGTAATAGTGATTGGCGCCCGGATGCTGAGGATCTTTGGAGATCACGAATTCGAGTGTTCTGATCACTTCTTCAGTAACAGCCTTTGGCCTGCGGTTCTCCATGTAATAGTCCCATGGCATCGTATCCATCAGGGCTTCAGCGAAGAGCGTTGCGGCGTCGAGATCATCAGGGTAGCGCTTCATTACGTCGCGCATTGCATTGGCATACGCAAGGTCAAGCGAACGCCGATCGGAAACGGGCTGCGAAGAGTACCGGGCCTGGAGTGCCGTGATATAAGCCTTTTCCTTTTCCGTCGCATTCGCCGCCAGCCGTTTCGCCTGGTGCAACGCCTCCCAAGCTCGCGGCACATCCGCCGCATCTATCGGCCTGTTAATATTTGGTCCTAACGCAAGCGCGACTCCCCAGTAGCACATCGCGCAATTGGAATCGAGCCGCGTAGCTTCGTTAAATGATCGGATCGCCTCCCCATGATTGAAGCCGTAGGCAAGTATTAGGCCTTGATCGAAATACTTCTGTGCCTCGGGCGACTTTGTGGATATCGGGTGCTGGTGAGTGCCCAGATCGTTGAACAGTGGAGCGCCACGTTCATTCACTTCGGCATTGTGCTTTGTCTGTGCCGCGCTGAAGCCTATGAACAAGAGCGTAGCGATGACCGCACTAACAGTCCATAAAACAACTCTTCGCATCCTAATTTTCTGCATTTTAACGCCTTCCAAATTTTTGAATTGATTGTCCTCTCCAGACTAGCAAGATGCGATGACGCAAGAATCAGTGGAATCTCTCAATAAGCAGGAGCTAAACGTAAGGGTAATTACTCACCCCGGCTCTGTGTTTATACGGATTCACGACAGTGGCACTTAAGAATAATATCGTTTTGATTGTCGGGCCTCGTGAGTTGTGGGACGTGACTCCGGCAATTCTTGTGTAACTTTCTCTGAGCTAACGTAGAAAGGACTACCGATGAGAGCGGTAGGGCAGCACGCCTCCAGTAAGAGCAACGTTTTGAGTCCGAGAATCTCGGCACTTGCGATCCCCTGGAAGCGTGTTGCCCTGTACGCAACAATATCCTTAGGTTTTTTCCTGCTTGGATTTGTTCCGGTGTGGTTTAAAGCTACGCGCGCAATCGAGCAGCGTGACGCGGCTCAGCGTGGTGTGCGTTTGGCTCAACTCCAAAATATCTTGGGTTCTGCTGTGATTGACGTTCAACGCGGCCAGTACGAACCGGCCCGCCAGCTTACCAGCGACTTCTATACAAACTTACGTCTGCAGATCGATGGCGACAGGGGATCTCTGTTCACCCCCGTGCAGCGTGAGGGGCTCAGATCACTACTCGCAGAGCGTGACGAGTTGATAACTATGTTGGCGCGAAGCGATCCCGCAGCCAGAGATCGTCTCTTCAATGTCTACTTTACCTACCAGAAATTCGCAAATAATGTTGGGTAGGTTGGATCGAGATCCAAAGACCGAAACGTCATCTCTCTACCTTGAGCCTTCTGTAAACTTCAGGAATCCGACAAATGCCGATGCAAGTGCACTCATCGCAACCCTTAACCAATGTCCTGTCTGAAACTCTCGAACGGTTTGCTGTAGGTAAACACCAGAATGGAGTGCTGCACCTTCTGTAAACATGATCGTGTTTCGGGTCCGAAAAAAGCCATTGAAATCAGCGAGGAATGATTTCGGGCAGGACAACGGAAGAGCAGGCTAATGCTCCGGCTTATCCAACCGCAGCGAGTTCCGCTCAAAGTCAATAGTCACGCGGTAACTTTTCAGGACATTTAGTCCAATCAGCCCTTTGACTCCGAAGCCCGGCGGCTGCATCCGACTCAGGTCGAGCTTACAGGCGACCAGGTCTGATGCCTTGACAGTATCTCCGACTTCCAATAGGTCAACCTTCACAAATCCCATGTCACCCTCGCCGGGTTTGATGACGACGGTTCCGAACGGGCCGCTCCAATCCGCAAGTTTCAGCTCTTCTGCCAGTTTCCGATCAACGCAGGTAAAGGTCGCTCCCGTATCCAGTACGAAGTCATACGGTCCCTTTCCATTAATCTTCACCGGGACGATTATCGCGGCCCCGTTCGGTCCTGCCAGCTCAAATCTCACTTCTCCAGGAGCGGTGTCGGAGGGCGTGCCGGGCGAGACGGCGCTCGGCACTCGGCAGCCGAGCGACAGCAGGGCGAGTAGTAAGATAGAAAAACCCAAACTCTTCATTGCTTAATTCTCCTGTCCTCTTGTTTTTGTTTTATCACGTCTCCTTATGTTTTTGTTATTGATGGGCCGCCGAATTTGCTCCCGAATTACCATGTATTCATCCAAACAAATAACAAGCTGAGGACACTCTCGTCCGAATTGTCACTCAAGGTTTTCAAGTTGAAGTCCGCAGAACAAGCGACGGGTTAAAGCACCACGGAGACACAGAGAGAACTGAGGTTGCATAGAGGAAATGTCGGCTTCGTGCTGCCGGAGACAAATCTTCGAAGTGTGACCGTATAGAGAATGAGTGGTGGTGCCGCCCTCGGCGGCCCTACGCAGCTCTTGCCCACTTAGCGATTGCATAGGAGGTCAAACCCCACCCGCACCTTACAACGGGAAGTGCGTTTGAACTTATTGGAGAATCCACTCACTGGAATTAAGTGAAATTACTCATCTGCTAACGTAATTGCGTGCTGCTGGCGCACTGCAATAGTTCACATTAAGCGTTCCGATTCACAACGACGGATAAGATCGGATTACCGCACAAAAGGTAGTAACTAATCAAAAGTTATCGTGCACGTGTTAGTTCCCCGCTGGCATTTCGCTTGCTCCAACGCTGTACAGGTAAATATCGAAAATGATAAGGAAAAACAGAGATGGCTAGCAAAGCATTAATAGCTCGTTGGGCAAAAGAATCCCTCGCCATGATGATGGTTGGAGATGCATTAGTGACGTTCGTTGATCCGCAGAGGCATTGCCGCCTATGGATGAAGGGCCCGGCAAAATGGCGACAATTCGTAAATTTGTTTGTGCAGCATCCTGGCGTTACCAGAGGACTGGCTCTTGGTGAACTTGGGCTGGGAATGTGGCTTGCTGAAAAGCAAAGGCCGATGGGAGCGTCATTGATGAAATATGAGAGCCACGCAGGAGCAGCAGATTAGAACTGAGATGGACGCTATTCAAGTTCGCGCAAAACTTGAGGTCAATCACGAACGACGTCAAATTCTCTACCAATGGGAACACTGGCTGGAAACCCCGCTCATTTTGCTGGGACTCATCTGGCTTGTTCTGCTCGTGATTGAGCTTCGTTGGGGTCTTAGTCCTTTCCTGGAGACAATCGGCACACTCATTTGGTTAATTTTCATAATTGATTTCGGCGTACGCTTGGTTATATCTCCAGATAAGCTTGGATACTTGAAGCACAATTGGCTGACTGCAATTGCGCTCATCCTTCCTGCACTGAGGGTGCTTCGTATTGTTCGGTTAGCGCGTCTGGTGCGCACGGCTCGCGCTGCTCGAAGTCTAAGGCTGTTGCGGATTGTTACCTCGGTTAATCGTGGAATGAAAGCGCTGAGTGCGAGTTTCGGAAGGCGTGGTTTCGGGTATGTTAGCGCGCTCAGCGGAGTCATCCTTTTCGCGGGTGCAGCCGGTATGTATGCCTTTGAAAATCAGGTGCCGGGAGGCCTTAATTATATGGTGTAGCCCTTTGGTGGACTGCGATGTTGCTGACGTCAATCGGATCAGAGTATGGCCGCAAACTGCGGAAGGTCGAGTGCTGTGCTTCTTATTATCGTTATATGGCTTTGGTGTATTTGGTTACGTGACGGCGGTGTTAGCTAGTTTCTTCATCGGTCGGTGACGCGGATGGTCCAGGTGAACTCGCGGGCGCCCAAGCCGTTAAAGAATTGCGTGACGAGATTGCAGCATTACATCAGGAAGTGCTCGCGCTGCGTTCGAGAATGCCCACTTGATTTAGGTCGGACTAGATCAGTTCTCTGGCGCGCTAAATGAGATCGGCAAAGACTCGAGTCCGCGCAACATTATACTCGGACGCCACCGCAGAGACTCAGGTGCAACACGCAAACGTAAACCGTAAGTGCGGCGCAAAAGTGTGTTGATGGCAATCTCGGCCTCTAAACGAGCGAGAGGTGCTCCCAGG
>DATEDU010000391.1:0-5661 GCA_035281525.1 Pyrinomonadaceae bacterium
AGCAGACGAAGAGTATCGCCGCGGCTCTCGGCGAAGTTCGCGATCAGGACGTGGCGATCATCGCGTTGGAAAAGATCCAGAAACAAGCTCCTGACGGAATGTCTTCCGCTCTGGAACAACTCATCGACGAACGCAAAGAGCGACGCAACGGGTCACGCGAGAAGTTGAGCTCGATTCTGATTGCGAACGAGATGAAACAGGCGAAAACGGAGTTCATGTCGCGGGTTGAGAAAGCGACCGCCCCACGAAAAACACCTGCCGAAACCGAACTAACTTATTCAAGAATGTCAGCGATAGTGATCATCGATCGGCTGAAGGAGTTGGAGAAGTTGAGCGAGAGTCTATATCAGCCTTTCGAGATCGAAGCGCTGCACGACATGCGCATCGCCGCAAAACGTTTGCGCTACGCGCTGGAACTCTTTCAACAGTGCTGGGGACGATCGCTGCAAACATTCGCGAAGACCGCGGCCCGGTTACAGACCGCACTCGGCGAGGTCCATGATTGCGACGTCTGGATCGAGGATTTTGGTAAACAAATCAGCCAGGCTCGAAAACAAAAACAGAACGAACACGTCGCGGCTTTCATCTGGTTGTTGAGTCACTTTGTGAAGCTGCGCACCAAACACCTGCGGCGAGCGTACGATCTTTGGCGTGAGTGGGAATCTAACGACGTGGGCGATCAGTTGCGGCAGGCACTTCACTAGCCCATCTGAGAATAAAAACCTATCATGTCCACGCAATGCCTAATCCAATTCATATTTTGTTACAGACGACGATTCCGTCTGCCGAAGACGACTGGACGATCGACCGATTTTCATTACTGGCCGACCATCTCGCATCAATCAAAGATGAAAGCGGCGCGCGGGTTTACGAGGTAACCACGCGCAATCGTGAGGCGAATGCGCAAGGCGACGACGTCTTACTAAGCGACCTCCATAACAGCCACTTTCATCAGCTCTGGCTTTTCGCCGTTGAGGTTGGCAACGGGTTGACGCCCACTGACTGTAGCGGCATCACGCGGTTTTACCAGCGAGGCGGCGGTCTGTTAACGACGCGCGATCATCAAGACCTTGGCGCCTCGCTGTGCACTTTAGGCGGTATCGGCCGCGCGCATTTCTTTCACAGCAACAACCTCGATCCGGATCAGTCGCGTCACGTCGCCGACGATCGCGACACGACGAGCATCTCCTGGCCCAACTACCATTCCGGCAGTAACGGTAATTATCAGAAGATCACACCCGTCGAGCCGCTTCACGAAGTGCTGCGTAACGAACAGAACGCTTCCGGCAGGATCGAATACTTTCCGGCGCACCCGCACGAAGGCAGCGTCGGCGTTCCTGAAGGTGAAGATCACGCGCGTGTGATCGCCACGGCACGCAGTCAGACCACCGGTCGCGATTTCAATCTGATTGTGGCGCTTGAAAGAAAGGACCATCCCGAGCGTGGTCCATCAGGCCGCGCTATCGCCGAGTCGAGTTTTCATCACTTCGTCGACTACAACTGGGACACGTCGAAGGGCTGTCCGAGTTTCTTACTCGAACCTCCAGGGGACGAAATCCATCGTGACCCGTCGAGGCTTAACGATGTGAAGACCTACGTCCGCAATGTAGCGCGATGGTTAACCCCGGCTGCGGCCTAAATGAATCAGGCTGCGCGCAAAGTTCAGCGGACGTACCTCACGCTCCTACTCTTCAACACCCTCGCCGCCTCGTTGATCTGGGGCATCAACACCCTCTTTCTCCTTGATGCCGGCCTGAACAATCTCGAAGCGTTTGCGGCAAATGCATTTTTCACGGCTGGCTTCGTGCTGTTTGAGATTCCCACTGGTGTGGTCGCCGACCTGCGCGGGCGAAGAACGTCGTACCTGCTCGGTCTGCTGACACTCGCGATCTCTACGGTGCTCTATCTCTTCATGTGGTACGTGCATGCACGTTTCTGGGCATGGGCCCTTGCTTCGTTGTTTCTCGGTTTAGGTTTTACGTTTTTGTCAGGCGCGTTTGAGGCGTGGCTCGCCGATGCGTTGGACCATGCGGGATACAAGGAGAAGCTGGAATCGGTGCTCGCCAGAGGCGAGATCGTTGAAGGTTCCGCGATGCTTGTGGGCTCGGTTGCCGGTGGCGTGGTCGCGCAAGCGACGAATCTCGGTGTTCCGTATGTGGTTCGCGCGGGGCTGCTGGTCCTTAACCTGATCTTTGCGTTCGCGTTGATGCACGACGTCGGCTTCACACCGGCGAAAGGCAAACGCGCTACTGAAGAGATCAAGTCGATCTTGCACGAATCGATCGAACACGGGTTAGGTAATCGACCTGTCAGGTGGATCATGTTCACCGCGCCATTTACCGGCGGCGTTACGATCTACGCGTTTTATGCCATGCAGCCTTACTTACTGGAGTTGTATGGCAACAGCACTGCGTACAGCATTGCCGGACTCGCGGCAGCGATCGTTGCAGGTGCACAGATCGCGGGTGGTTTGCTTGTGCCTTACGTCTCGCGAGTGTTTGCGCGTCGGACGACGGTGATACTCATGGCCCATGCCATCAGCGTCGTGGTTTTGGCGATCATTGGATTCGTGCCAAATTTCTGGGTGGCTGTAATTCTGCTCGTTTTGTGGGGCCTGATGTTTTCGGCGGTGACTCCAATCCGTCAGGGGTATCTGAACGCGCTGATTCCTTCCCAGCAACGTGCGACCGTCTTGTCGTTCGATTCAATGTTTGGCTCGACGGGAGGCGTAGTTATTCAGCCCGTACTAGGCAAGGCAGCGGACGTTTGGGGTTACCCGGTCTCCTACCAACTCTGTGCGCTGTTCCAGGTATTCGCGATTCCGTTCACGTGGTTGGCGCGCCGCGAACCCGCGAAAGCCGATGCGATTGATTAATCAAGGCTGCATCAGCGTGTGGTTGAGTGGACATGATTGCGACGAATTACACTAAATAACGAAACGCGAATCTGCCTGTGAACGACAAAGGGCCGCTCATAATCGAGCGGCCCTTCGTGTTGATCGTCTTGAATGAAGTGTTAGTCCTTCGTGCCGGCAGCGGCTTGCGCAGCCTGGAACTGCTGGAAGTAATCCTTAACGAAAGCCTTTTGCTTGCCGTGACCAAACCCTGAGTTGAAATCGAAGCGCTCCATCTCTTCCAGCGCTTGTTCAAGATTCCAACCGTAATGATTGAAACGATAAACTGCACCTACGACACCGGTGCGATGTCGACCGCCGGCGCAGTGCACGAAGAACTTGCCGGTTTCGGGATCATTCACGACTTTAAGAAACTCGTTGATCTGGTCCATGCTGGGCGTTTTCTTATCAACCATGGGAATGTTGATGTAGCGCAGTCCGGCTGCTTCGACCGCGGGTTGCTCGTACTCGCGGGAGTTGTCTGTCAAATCGATTACCGTCCTGATTCCCATCGCTGCGAGACCTTTGAGGTCCCGCTCCTTGGGTCGCGCGCCGCGATAAAATCGTTCATCCATCTGACCAAAGTTCTTGATCTTGACGTCGTCGAAAGACTTCTCGTTTTCCTGTGCAAGAGAGACTACCGTAAGGGCCAGAATAAGGGCAGGCAAAGCAACAACAGTGGTGGAGAGCCGTCTGATAACTTTCATTTAAAACTCCTGAAAGAACGATAACGTTAATTGATGTCGAGCGCGCGGGGTCCTTATTGTGGGACCGGGGTTAGGATTCATCAGGTGTGGACTCCGTTGCATCGAAATTCGTCCTCGCTACATCTACTATGTGTATTGCGATGGTAAACATCACAAGAAAAGATTTGCAAGTAGGTGGTATCCTAATCTCAAAATCCGTGTTTTCTATGAACCTTGGAATAGCGCGTGTTCCGCGACCAAAAGCAACACGGATTAAAAGAAAATGCTGGAGCTCAGGACACTACCGGCAAGTAAAAGTTCTTGACACGTTAGGTATTGATACTTTATACAAGGCAGTTCGCGCACGAGCGTGAAGATGGAAAGAAGAAGTTCAAAGATGATTACGAGTAGGAAACATTACGAACAATCGATGCCATGGCAGCCGTGCGCCGCCATGTATACCGTCGTCTGTTCGTTAGGTCTGACCTCCTCAGCGACCGATGATTTCGGCGGTAGACTCGGACAAGAAACGCCCATAAATCGGCGTCACATCAAGCAATAATCAGCGGGAGCGGACTCCCGCTCCCAAATCTCAAAAGCAAATTCAAGAGAATTGAAGGAGCGGGCAGCTTCCCTGGGAAGTTTAAAGCCCGCTCTTTAGTTTTTTGACAATCGAAGTACCTATTTGCGAGGGATGAAGGCAGGGAGCCTTCGGGATGACGAGCTCGGTGCTTTGCGAGAGTCCGTCAGTTCGCCATCCTCAGGAGAAGTGTGCCTCGAAGTGTGTTCGACGCAATGTTTCTCTCTGCCTTCATCCGTTTTTGTAACACGGATTCATACGAGATGCATGCGTGCGCCGAGCAGCAAAGGCTCCTGACTGTAAATCAGGCGGACCTGAACGGTCCTTCGTAGGTGCGAGTCCTACCGCATGCACCAAAAGTTTATTCGGGGATGTAGGCTAACTGGCAAACCATCGGTCTCCAAAATCGAAATTCTCAGTTCAAATCTGAGCGTCCTTGCCAAGTCAAAATAATTTCGGAAGGGTAGCCTAACTGGTAAGGCAGTAGTCTTGAAAACTACCGCGCATAGTCGCTTGCGGGTTCGAGTCCTGTCCCTTCCGCCAAATCAATGGAGGCGTTGCCTAATGGTATGGCAGCGGTTTGCTAATTCGCCGCGCATTGCGTGTGCAGGTTCGAGTCCGGTCGCCTCCGCCAAAAGTTTATGGACCTGTAGCTCAGTGGAATGAGAGCGCGACTCTGCGAAGGTCGAGGACGCACGTTCGAATCGTGCCAGGTTCACCATATCTCTGAACACCGGCGTAGCCCAATTGGCAGGAGGCGCTAGTCTTAGAAACTAGTTAGTGTGGGTTCGAATCCCTCCGCCGGTACCAAATCGTGCTGTCGTGGCGCAACTGGCAGACGCGCACGGTTGAGAGCCGTGTAGTTGAAGGTTCAAATCCTTCCGACAGCACCACGATCTGCTCGCGTAGTCCAATTGGCAGGAGACGACAGACTCAAGATCTGTACAGTGTGGGTTCGAATCCCTCCGCGAGTACCATTTATGAATTGCTTGCGCGTGTAGCCCAATTGGAAGAGGCGACTGACTTAAGATCAGTTTTGCTGAGAGTTCGAATCTCTCCACGCGCACCATGGGCCATGGGGATGAACGCGAAATGGAAAGCGGGCTGATTTTCAATCAGTTGATTTGCGAGTTCGAGTCTCGTCGTCCCTGCCAAACATGCGTGGGTTGTAGCTCAATTGGTAGAGCACCGCACTGTGACTGCGGCCCGTGAGGGTTCAAATCCCTTCGACCCACCCAAAAACATTTGCGATTGTCGATTGCCAATTGCCGATTGTTTCGGTGCTGTGATGTTTCGGTATTAGTTGGCACTAAAAAAGTGCCAATTGGCAATCGGCAATCGCAAATCGGCAATGTTCGGAGCTGTGGCCGAGAGGTGAGGCACTTGGTTGTCAACCAAGCCGATGACGGTTCGAGTCCGTTCAGTTCCGCCACGGGGTGTGGTGTAAAGCTAGCATCCGAGTCTTGGGCACTCGTGGTGACAGTTCAATTCTGTCCTCCCCG
>DATEDU010000392.1:0-30403 GCA_035281525.1 Pyrinomonadaceae bacterium
ACTTGTCCTTTCATTGATAAGTCGATCGACGATATTCGAAATCGACACGGTGACAGAAAAAGTTTGAAAAACGCTTACGGTAGTGTCGATTTGGGGCTAGCTTATTCGTCTTACTAACCAGAGAACACATAAGGTCGGGCAACATAAATTAAAGCAGGCGACTCATAAGTCAAAATTCATCCCGATAATTTAAGGACCATCACTAAAGAAAGGGAGAAATCATGGAAACAAAACCTACACACGAACAAGCCCAACTACACTTGCAAGTCTACGACTTGCGTCGCGAGGCGCGGCTTCGTCAGGCGCGCGATTGGTTCCAACAACATTACAGGGCGAAAACCTTCGACGATGCCATGCGCATCGCCCCGATGGGAACGGAAAAGGGTGCCTTTTTAGGCATGGTGATCGGATATTGGGAGCAAGCCTGCTCGCTGCTCAACTATGGTCTGCTCCACGAAGATCTCTTCTTTCAGACCAGCGGCGAGTTTTTTGGCATTTGGGAGTTGCTTAAGCCCATAGTGCCGGAATTTCGCGAGCGCTTTGTAGATCCAACGTTCCTGGCTAACCTCGAACAAGCCGCTCAGCGCTACGAGGCATGGTCCGAGCGTCGCGCGCCAGGTCATATCGCCGCGATGAGGCAATACATGCAGCAGACTGAAGCTGCAGCTGCAAAAAGCGCATAACCAAACTCGAAATCGATCGAGCCGTTTCACGGGCTGTCGAGTGAGGGCGCAAATGTCCTGGGGCACACGCCCCAGGCTTTACGCCAGCGTGCATCGTGGGCCAGGATCTACAACATCAAGGAGAGCAGGTAGGCACTGATCACTCCACTCATCTTGTGAATGCAGGAGGTAATGTGGATAACTTCATTGAAATTGGAGCACAGGCAACTGCGAGTCGGACAGTGACGGCCGCTGATTTGGCCAGCGCGCTGTCGGATAACCACGCGGATCACTTTCCAGATGTCTTTGCCACGGCGCGAATGGTTGCCTTGATGGAATTAGCGGCGGCTCGGGTCCTAAAGCCGCTGCTGACCGACGGCGAACTGTCGGTCGGGGTTACCGTAGACGTTAGTCATTCTGCAGCCACGGCATTGGGAGATTCAGTCTCAGCAACAGCGACGTACGTGGGTCGCGAAGGAAAGCTGTACATTTTTGAAGTTATGGCAAGGGATACCGCAGGGGAGATCGGAAGGGGGACACACCGTCGCGCAATCATTTCAACCACCCGACTTCTGGAAGGAGCCGAGCGACGCCGAAGGCGCGAAGATTAATAAGCACCGCCGAGTGGCACCTCACCCTTATCGTTTGGATACTTCGCGGTCAAAATCATCTTAGACTGAAGTTCAGGTTCAGCGAAGAAATGCATTTCACCTCCTCGATGATTATATCTTCGTATATCGTCCAGGACTTCGTTCCAATCGCCCTCCCAATCATCTTCAGAAAAGAAGTTGATGATCCGTGCTTCGACCGTCCTATCCCGGGGCGAGTAATAGATGGCACGTACTTCATTCATATAGTGTGGGGAATACTTGGGATCGATAACTTGTAAGTACTTCTTGACGGGCTCTAACTCCTCAGCGGAGATCATGAACGAGCTATCATCCGCTGCATCGGAAAACGACTTGCTTAAAAGCTGTGAGTGGGTCTTCAGTAGCCGCGGGAGAGACCACAGGTCAAAAAGGTCTCCAGGCCGTGCGCGTGATTTCAGATACTCAAGGAAATCGTCGTACGTGATAAAAGCGCACCAGTCCGGACTGCGTCCTCCGCAATAAAAACAATGATCGCCAAAGATAATTCCTTCCTGAAACGCCTCCTGAAGTCTTAGAAGGTTTGTCGAGGACAATATGTTGGGCCCGTCACTCACCCATTGATGCAACATGTCAATAGCTCCATGAGTTGGTCACGCGGCGGATTTAACCGCGAATGTAACTTCATTTGCCGGACTGTTCAATATTAAGGGAATCTGATAAAAAGAGAGGCATTAGGGAAACCAATCATCCTTGTCTACCTGTGGAGGATTATGCGTCGATTTTCGCTTAAAACAACCAAATTCCCGCTCGCGATAATTGGACTGTTCTTACTAAGTACGCTTACTGGCGCTCAAACCGCAGCCACCGCTCAAACGCCGCAGAACGCGGAAGAGATCATCACCAAATACATCAAGACCGTCGGTGGCTCGGACAAGATCGAAGCCGTCAAGACACTTCGCCGCTCCGGCAAATTCACCGGCGGCGGAGGTTTCGAAGCTTCCATAATGGAAGAGAGCAAACGCAACAACATGATACGGCAGGAATTCTCGTTGCAAGGCATGACTCAAATCAATGCCTACGACGGCAA
The DNA here is from genome assembly GCA_035281525.1 of Pyrinomonadaceae bacterium. GTDB lineage: Bacteria > Acidobacteriota > Blastocatellia > Pyrinomonadales > Pyrinomonadaceae > PSRF01. Next base: position 2,340 of record DATEDU010000392.1, read on the forward strand.
ACAAGGCTGGAAGATCGAACCATGGCAAGGCAAGAAAGACGTTGAGCCGCTCGGCGAAGAAGAAATGAAGGCAATCGTCGAAGAGGCTGATTTCGACGGTCCGCTCGTCAACCACAAACAGAAGGGCAACAAGATCGAGTTTGCGGGTATGGAGCCTGTCGAGGGCACAGACGCTTATAAACTAAAAGTCACTCTTGCTAACGGGGATGTCCGCTACTACTACATGGATACCGATTACTTTGTGCCCATCAAGATCGATACAAAGCGCATGGTGCGCGGCGCCGAGCGCGAGTACGAAACAACGTTGGGCGATTACAAAGAGGTGGCGGGCTGGTACCTGCCCCACTCATTCGAGACGGGCGTCAAAGGCAATCCCAACAGACAAAAAATCACCTACGAAAAGATCGAAGCCAACATCCCGATCGACGACAACCGTTTTAGCGTGCCGCCGGCTGCCAAGCCGAAGCAACCATAAGAAATGTTTCGAGTTCCGAGTCCCGAGTTCTGAGTCTTTAGGGTTGCCAACCAAAAAGATAGTCGGAACTCAATGTGAAACTGAAACTCGAAACTCGGAACTCGAAACTCGAAACTCGAAACCGCATTTCAATCTACTCTCTTATAAAAAGGACTTCTTCACATGAAGCTAAACTCGATCCGTCGGTTCCTGCACTTGAGTCTCATTCTGGCAATCACCACCACCGCATACGCGCAAACACCCGCTCCGATAAAAGTGGATTCGGAAACAATCTCCGGCCTGGGCGCGCGGAACATCGGTTCGGCTGCGATGAGCGGTCGCATCGCTGCGCTTGATGCTGTTCAGGAAGGGCAACGCCTAACAATCTACGTAGGCGCGGCGAGTGGTGGAGTGTGGAAATCGGTCAACGGCGGTACCACGTTTAAGCCAGTGTTCGACAAACAACCGGTTCAGTCGATTGGCGCAGTCACCATCGATCCTAAAAATCCAAAAGTGATCTGGGTTGGCACAGGCGAGTCGTGGAGCCGAAATAGTGTTTCCATCGGCGACGGCGTTTACAAATCAACTGATGGAGGTGACAACTGGACCAACCTGGGTCTCAAAGAGTCAGAGCGTATTTCGCGAATCCTCGTAGATCCTACCAGCACTAATACGGTTTACGTATGTGCGACCGGCAAGCTGTGGAGCGACAGCGATGAGCGAGGTGTGTACAAGACCACTGACGGTGGCAAGACATGGACGAAAGTCTTAAAAGGTCCCAATGCTTCAACTGGCTGTTCAATGCTGACTCTGGACCAGAAAGATCCGAAAACGCTGTATGCAGGCATGTGGGACTTTCGCCGGAAAGGTTGGACCTTCCGATCTGGCGGTGATGGTCCAACAGCGTTCAGTGGCAGTGGCTTGTTCAAGAGCACTGACGGCGGCGCGACCTGGACCGAGCTCGACGACAAAAACGGGAAGGGCTTACCGACGAAGCCCTGGGGCCGAGTAGCTGTCGCTGCGGCGCCGTCAAAGAGCGGAGTGATCTACGCATTCATCGAAGCCGAACCGCCGAAGAATGGCTTGTACCGTTCAGACGATGGCGGGAAGAACTGGGTCGCATTGGATCGCAGTCAAAACATGGTCTGGCGACCATTCTATTTCGCTCATCTGATTGTCGATCCCAAGAACGAGAATAAGATCTTTAAGCCTGACCTGGGATTAATCGTCAGCACTGACGGCGGTAAAAGCTTCAGCAACATCTCTGGTGGAGCTCACGGCGACTTTCACGACGTCTGGATCAATCCAAACAATACTGATCACATCATCACCGGCGACGATGGGGGGCTGTGGTACAGCTACGACGGCGGCAACCGGTGGTGGAAGGCAGAGAACCTGCCAGTCTCGCAGTTTTATCACGTAAGCGTCGACATGGATCTGCCGTACCGAGTCTACGGAGGGTTGCAGGACAACAGCTCGTGGGTCGGCGACTCGCAGTATCCCGGCGGCATTACCAACAGTCGATGGGAAAACATGTATGGAGGTGACGGGTTTTGGATGTTCGTTGACCCCAGCGACCCCGACTACATTTACGCTGAAGCTCAAGGCGGGTACATTGGTCGTATCAATCGCAAGACGCACGAGTCTCGCAGCATCCAACCACTTCCCAATTACAAAGAAGGCAAGCTACGTTACAACTGGAACACGCCGATTCACATGAGTCCCACGCGAAAGGGCACGATTTATATCGGATCTCAGTTTCTGTTTCGATCGGCCGATCGCGGTCAAACGTGGCAACGTATCTCGCCTGATCTAACCACCAACGATCCCGAGAAACAAAAACAGGAGCAATCAGGAGGTGTGACTGTCGACAACTCTGCGGCAGAAATGCACACGACGATCTATGCCATTTCGGAGTCGCCGAAGAATCCTAACGTTATCTGGGTTGGGACTGATGACGGCAATGTGCAGATCACTCGTGACGGAGGTAAGAACTGGACGAACGTCGCGCCGAATATCTCGGGTCTACAAAAGAATGCCTGGGTCTCCTCGATTCAAGCGGGGAACTTCGCTGAAGGAACGGCTTATGCCACCTTTGATCTACACACTTTCGGCGACATGAAGCCTTACGCTTTCAAGACCACCGATTATGGCAAGACGTGGCGACCGATCGTTGGCCAGACTGGCCCAGTCGCCGGCTACGCACACGTCGTTAAAGAAGATCCTGTGAATCAGGATCTGCTGTTCCTGGGGACCGAGCTTGGCCTTTGGGTGTCGCTCGATGGCGGGAAGCAATGGGCTCAGTACAAAGGTGGGGATCTTCCGAACGTCGCAGTGCGCGATCTCGTGATTCATCCGCGCGATCACGATCTGGTAATTGCGACGCATGGTCGCGGCATCTGGATCCTCGACGACATCACGCCGTTGCGAGCTCTTACTCCGGAAACGCTTGCGAAAGAAGCCGTGTTCATTGATGCGCGTCCGACGGTGCAGAGCATTTCCGGTGGTGGTGGATGGGTTAACGGTGACGCTGCTTTCGTGGGACCCAATCCGCCCGGAGACGCAGTGATAACGTACTACCAAAAGAAACGACACATCTTTGGTGATCTGAAAATTGAAGTGCTCGACGCGACGGGCAAAGTCCTCGGCACGATTCCCAGCAGCAAACGCCGTGGACTGAGTCGCGCTACATGGTCCATGCGTCTCAAACCACCCAAAGTACCGCGGGCGGCGACTGCTGCTTTTGGAGCCGCGTTTGGACCTCGAGTCTTACCGGGAACTTACAGCGTCAAGATGACCAAAGACAAAAACGTCTACACAACTAAGCTGGTCATTACCGACGATCCGCGAGCGAAGCACACACCTCTAGAACGCAGGGCGCAGCACGATTTGACGCTGAAGCTGTCGAACCTGTTTGGTGAAATGACATTCGCTGTCGATCGAATAAACAGCGTTCGGTTGGCTTTAGACGATCGTGCGGCAAAGTTGCGTGCGAGCGATCCTTTAGTGAAACGTCTACAAGCAGCGTCTGCGGCCGTTGACGACTTGCGGAAGAAAATCGTCGCCACCAAAGAAGGTGGAATGATTACCGGTGAGGAACGATTGAGAGAGTTCCTGAGCGATTTGTACGGCAACGTGAATTTCTATGAAGGACGTCCGTCGCAGACGCAGGTTGAGCGTACCGACGCGCTAACTCGAGAACTGAGTGACGTAGTTCGAGACTTTGACGCGTGGCTGACGAAAGAACTCGCGGGCATCAACTCAGAGTTGACGAAGAAGCAGCTCGAGCCAATCAAACCGCTTACTCGCGAGGAGTGGGAGAAGCAGGGCGAGCAAAAATAATTCTAAGTTCTTCACGTCAAGTTAAATCTGTATCCCGGATCAAGGTGTTGGTGCTTCACCAGGATCTGGTGGATGTTGTACGGATGTGTGGGATTGCCCGTGAATTCATTTCTCAGAACCTGAAAGATGTGTAGGATGCCTCCTGCGTCGTCAATGTCTATATCGGCTACGCACTCATCACCCTTCATGAAAAAGGTTAGTTGAAGGTTCCCAAAGTTGTCGTCGGTCTTGAAGCTACCGGTACGATCGAAACCGCTGAACTGCGGCGGCAACTGGTGCAGACTACCGTCGACTTCATGAAACAATCCAGTATTGAGACTATTCTTCACTTCCTCACGCAACTCTCTTTCCACAAACGCAAAGAAACGATCTCCGCGAAGTTCACGGATGTCCTTGATCATTGAAAGCACGGATTTTTCGTTTGTGAACCTTGTTGCCAGAGTCTTTCGCGCTATGTTAAGAACGCCCGCACGTCGGATATCGTCTAGATCATTGTACAGTTGCTCTCCCGTGCTATTTACAAAGCCAGACACATTGGAACTGTTCGTTAGAAGAGTTCGCAACTCTTTCACAAGATTTGGAAAAGTCGGAAAGGTGACGCTCACAACCTTTGAAGCATCAACGCAGAACGGCATAGATATCTCCGTTATTCCGCTAGTCTTGACGTTTTCGAAACGACTAGTTGGATGGTAAGACGGCGGATCGATGCGAACCTGATAGATACCTTGCGCTCCTGAGTGAAGCTTTGGGACGCTAATGCTCTTCGATGCATCAACGCTTCTTAATACTGGATGGTGAGTGACGTGCAGGTTGCGAAGAAAAATGTCGACTTTCTCCTGTAGTCGTTTGCCAAAAACATCGACCAAATCCAATTTTAGTTTGCCGTTTTGAGCCATTGCGAAATTCTCCTCGTTAAGCAAACAGCTAAGATGTATTACCGGACGTCGCGGAGAACGACGAGATCGTTGGTCCAGAAGCCGCGCGAGAGTACGAGCCGGCCGTCAGGCGAGAAATCGAAAGAGTAAAACACTTCTTTGGCAAACTTCGTCAGTTGCTTCGGCGCACCACCGTCAACTGATTGGAGCATGAGATTCGTCACGCCGTTCCGGAAGTCGATAAAGAGAATTCCACTCCCGTCTTCAGTCCAATGCATTACGCTGTTTGAATTCGCAGGACTTTGAGGAATATCGAACTGCTTTCTCACAACGCCATCTTCGAATCCTGCAATCGCGATTCGCCACGGAGCATTAGGTTTGTCTTCCTTCAGCCAGAACGCTATTGACTTCCCATCCGGCGATACCGCAGGCCGCATCGCGAGGCTTGCAGTAATTTGCGTCGGAGTGCCGCCTTCTACCGGCATCTTCCAGACGGTAGGCACTCCCCTTGTCGCATGGTGGTAGACGATCCATTTACCATCAGGTGTAATGTCCGGCCAATTACTCTCTTCTTCGCCTTTGGTCATTTGCACTGAGTTGCTGCCGTCACGATTCATACGCCAAATCTGCCATGTTCCGGAACGGTTTGAGTGGAAGAAGATGTAACGACCATCTGCTGACACAACGGGCGCGTAGTTCCTGCCAACGCCTGCAGTCACCTGTTTTGGACCAGTGCCGTCAGCCTGCATTTCCCAAATATCAGCGCCTCCGCTTGCATCAGAGGCATAGACAATCTTGCCGTCAGGTGTCCACGACAGATCGAAGAACCTGCCCGCGCCCGACGTCACTTGTCGCGGGCTGTCAGCCTGTCCTTTCGGTGCGATAAAAATACTAGTCAGAGTCTGTCTCTGTACTGTTAACAGGAAATCAGAGCTGGAGGGGATGTCTACACTGCGATAGTCATTGGCATCAGTTGTAATGCGCTGCATTTCACCTGCGGGATAACTTGCTCGCCATATATGCATGAATGGTGATGTCTCGTCCTGGCCAATCATGATCAGGCCTGAGCCATCCTCAATCCATGTTATCTGCCCAATCTCAAGCCACCGCTTCTTTCCGAGCTCAACTTCCCTACGATCTGACACCCTCAACTGCGTCAGTTTCATGAAGAAACCGTGCTTGTCGCCGGTTTGAGTTACTAAAGCTACGGTCTGTCCGTCTGGTGACCATGCTGGCGCACTGTGCAACGAAAAGTGTTCCGGGTACTTTCGAACTGCGATTTGTTGCTCGTCTCCTCCGTCGAGATTGGAAATCATCAATGCGTCTTCGCCTTGGGCAGCATTACTGCGGATGAACGCGTAACGTTTTCCATCATGAGAGAAACTGACAGGACTGTCTACGCCGCGTTTTACTTCATTGACTGAGCCGCCAAGTGCCGCCACACGGTACAGAGTTCCTCCGAGGCTATCCTTGCCGGGAACGATGTAATAGATGTAGGTGCCGTCATGTGAAAATATAAGTCCCTGGTACTCGCCTTCGGATGGTGGAACGACTCGAAAACTGTTTGCGACGGCGACCTGTCTCAGCCAAATTCCCTGCTTGCCTGATTCGTCCATTACGTAAGCGGCATGTTTACCGTCTCGAGAAATAGCGGCGCTCACAACGTTGCCGCTGGCCGTCAGTTTGTCGAGCCTGGTCGCAGCGAATCGAACAACGGGCTTTTGCAGAAACTTGTACGCAGCAAAGGCGCCAACGACCAACAACACCAACGCTGCCGCCGCCAGAAGCCAACGAGTTATGCTGCGAGGTCTATGAAGAGCTTCGCGCGTCTCTGCTAGACTTGGCGTCTGCCGGCTCGTTGGCCCAGTTTGTATTTGACTGATTCGATGGGTGCTAACTGTATGCGCGAAGCCGTCACCCCGCTCCTGGGCGAATGCGATTGCGCGCGCGGCTTCTTCGCCCGTCAGTCCCACTCCTTCAAGAAGTTTTTTGAAGCGTGGCTCAGAGCGAAGCTCGTCAAACTTGGGCTCGACGCCCAGCCAAATCAGCCACTCATCTCTTTGATCAAATGCGTCCTCGAGACTGGACAGGGCGGCATCGCGTTCTCCGAGACCAGCGTAGACGAGCGCCGGAAAGTAAGGTGAAACATAACGCTCTTCGTTGAGCTTCTTCAGGTGCGCCAAAATTTCCAGCGCCTCTTCTCGCTTGCCGCTCGCAGCGAGCGCGTAGCCTTTAACTGCCAACGGAACTATCGTTCCCGGCAACAGCTCAATCGCTTTGTTCAAACAGCCGACTGCTTCGTCGTACCGCCCGAAACGTTCATAGACGAAACCAAGTATCAGGTAGCTATTACTGAAATTGCGCTCGGTCTCGACGATTGCCTTCAACTCTCTTTCGGCGAGTTGATATTGGCGCGCATGGTAGTACGTCCACCCTCCTATTGATCGATCCATCAACGAAAGAGGATTGATCTCCTGGGCGCGTTTGATTTCGGCAATCGCTTCAGCAAAGCGACCTTGTGCGGCGAGCAGGTTGGAGTACCACTGATGCGCTGGTCCATAGTTCGAATTTAACTCGAGCGCACGCTTAAAGCGGTGCTCAGCTGCTTCCCAGTCCCAGTCGTAGCAAACGTTGGTGAATGCTAACGCGGCGTAGGCTTCGGCCAGCGAGTCGTCCAGCTCTAACGCTCTGATGGCGGCTGCTTTCGCTGGCGGAAAATTTTCACCGGGCGCCCCGATACCGAAGATGGCTGCCCAGTTGTAATAGTCTGCAACGCCGACGTGGGCCTGCGCGTAACGAGGATCCAGGCGGATGGCTTCGCGAAAATACTCGAGCGCCTTAGTGAAATCTTCGGGAGTGAACCGGTTCCAGAAATAACGGCCTTTGAGAAAAGCCCGATAAGCATCAGAGTTTTCTGTTTCACGCCGAAGCAGTACTTCACGTTCTTCGCCGGTCAAGCGTGGCACCAGCGCGTCTGCAACCTGCTCCGAGATCGAGTCTTCGACGGTAAATAGATCCGTGTAGTTTTCATCGAACTTCGCCGCCCAAAGAGGACTGCCGTCGCGTATCCGAACAAGCTGCACCGTCAAGCGAAGTCGATCACCCGCGCGTTGAATTCGTCCGTCAAGTACGTAACCAACGTTCAACTCATGTCCGGCGGCGAGAATGTTGTGAGTGCCGTCAAAGTATTTCACGATCGCGCTGGTGGGTCGCACCATGATGCGCTGGAGGTTGCTTAGCTTGGTGATGATGGCGTCGGCGAGTCCCATCCCCAAAAACTCATCAGCTTTTTCCTCCACGCGCAAAACCTGAAAGGGCAACACCGCGAGCGAGCGCGATCCGGTGCTCGGATCGGCCGTATCCATTTCCCCTGGAGTCGCTGAAGGAAAGTAGGAAGGAGCTGACACAGGATGGCCTTCGAGGTATCGACCGATGTCTTCTGATAACTCCGCTACTGAGCTATAACGCTTGTCGATCTCCTTGCGCATCGCTTTCAGCACAATATTGTCGATGCTGCCGGACAGTTCCCGCCTTAACTGTTCCGCAGTGGTGCTGCGCGCTGCGCTGACGGTCTGCGGAGTGATCTCGATCGGATCGCGGCCCTCGATAGTAATCACTTCAATCACATTGACTGCGACACTAGGCAGATCGGGCTCTACCTCGCAAACGATGCGCGCGAGTTCCTGCGGTAGATGACTCTTGATTCGATAAGGCCGATGATCAGTAAGCAACTCATAAAGCAGGACGCCGAGACTATAGACGTCGCTGACAGCAGTGATCGATTCACCTCGCACTTGCTCCGGACTGGCATATTCCGGCGTCATCAGCCGCATTGCTGCCGTCGTCGGATCGAGTGCGTGAGAAGACAAGTCCGGGTTCAGCAGTTTCGCAATACCGAAATCAAGAAGTTTCGGCATACCTGACGACGTAACTAGAATGTTTCCCGGCTTTAGATCGCGATGGATAACCAGATTTTCGTGCGCGTAATGGACTGCTGAACATACTTCGCGGAATAGTTTCAATCGCTCGACTATCGTGAGTTTGCGCTCTTCACAGTATTCAAAAAAAGGTTTCCCCTGAACGTACTCCATCACGAAGTATGGAAGACCATCGTCAGTCGTTCCACCGTCCAGTAGTCTTGCTATGTTCGGATGATCGAGGCTCGCGAGGATCTGCCGCTCATTGCGAAATCGGCGGATGATGAAGTCGGTATCCATGCCGCGCTTGATGAGCTTGATAGCGACACGCTTTTTGAATTCATCATCCGCGCGTACGGCGAGATAAACCGAGCCCATCCCGCCGCGGCCCAGTTCGCGTTCGATACGGTAAGCGCCGAGTCGCTTGCCGATAACCGATGCTTTTGTTTCTTCGACAAATGTGTCGGAAAGTGCGACGCCGTATCCGGGTGTTGTGGGAAGCTGGCTGCTGCGCTCCAACGCGAGCAGAAGTGTATCTACCTGGTTTCGGAGGGACTCGTCGCCTTCGCAGGCGCTATCCAAATATGCACCACGGTCGGCGGGCCGCCGTTCAAGCGCGGCCTCGAACACTTCTTCAACTTTTTTCCAGCGTTCGGGGGTCAAAGCGGTTAGTAAAACTACGGAGAATAGAAAGTGAGAATAAAGGCTGGCAGCAAGTGAGTCAAACGCCTTTCAGTGTTTGCTGATAAGACGAACAACCCTAAACACCGGATAGCTGGCGGCGAGGAGAATCAGCGCGTAAATGCTATTGCGGGTGTCGCTCGCAATCGCGCCCGCCAAAAACAAAACGGACCCTAAAAGTGCCAGACCAGTCGTCCACGGATAACCCCAGGCTCGATACGGGCGTTCCTTGTCAGGCTCGCGCTTTCGTAAAACGAAGACTGAAATGAATGACAATGTATAGTTGGCCACGAAAAAGAACGCGAGCAGGGTAATGACTTTGCCGAACGTTTGCCCGAACACTATGAACAGCAACGCGACGGCTGCACTTAACAACAACGAGATCGTTGGTGTACCACCTTTGTTTACGGTTGCTGCTTTGGCGGCGAAGAGACCGTCCCGGCTCATGGCGTAGATCACTCTCGTGGCCATCAGATGTAGCGCATTGACTGCGCTGAGCATGGAAACAATTGTTAGTGTTCTAAAGATCGTGTCCCCGTAGCGGCCGAAGATCACTTCGGCTGCTACTCCAGCGGCGAACGGCTTTCCGGCAATCTGTGACATTGGCAGGACATAAAGCAGGGCAACATTCACGAGCAGATAAATCGCAATGATGGAAAGTACTCCGCCGAAGAGAGCTCGTGGGATGTCGCGGCCGGGCTGCTGTACCTCTTCCGAGAAGTACACCACGCCGGTCCAACCGTCATACGTGTAAATGACGCCTTGCAGGGCATAGATAAAAGCCGCCACGAGTCCCAGCCCAACCGGTATCGCGAGGTTTTCCGAGGCAGTAAGTGCGCCGCTGCCGCCCAACAAAAATGCGGCCACGATGAGGACCATAAAAGCGATCGCTTTGAGCAAGCTCGTGGTGTTTTGGATGTTGCTGCCCCAAAAGATACTTCGCCATTGCAAGACAGCAAACAGGATTGCTATTGAAGCAGCAATCAGGATTGTCTTTCCATCCAGCGTCGGAAACAAAGCCGCCGAGAATTCACCGACGACGAGCGCGACTGCGGCAGTGCTGCCACAGCTCGAGATCCAATCGCTCCAACCGACGATGAAACCGGCGTATTCACCCAGGGCGTAGCGCGCGAACACGTATTGCCCGCCCGAGCGCGGGAGCATCGTTCCTAATTCGGCAATTGAGATGGCACCGAGGAGTGCGTACAGGCCACCGGCAATCCAGGCACTGAGGAACAGCCAAGGGTTGGGTAGTAATTCAGCGATATGGCCGGGCTCGCGAAAAATGCCGGCGCCGATTGTATTGCCTATGATTACTGCGAGGCCAAAACCAACGCCAAGCACTCGCAGCAACCTGCTACGTCTCTCATGGAGATGAACTGATTCGGAAGCGGTATCCAATCAGATTCGTTAAGATCGAGATAAAAGAATTGGAACATTAACCACGCTGGCGAACTCTGATTTTGCCCGGCGCAACAATACTAAAGCAGTCAGGAAAATCAATGCCCCGCAGTCGAAATGCGTTAGCGGTTATTTCAGCTTTACCCCAAGCCGATAAACCAGCAAGGCGAATTAGAACGACGCCACCCGAGTTTAGACGGCCCTCCCGATAAACCAGCTCGCCGAAATCGTTGTCAGCCGTGAGCAACAATGCCGAGGCGTTATTCGCGTGTTCTAGCACTTCGTGATCAGGTATGCCATGGCGCTATCTCAGCAATGTACGATACTTCATGACCGTCCTGCCGAAGCCTCTCGACTATTTGTCGATCAATACTTTCGTCTGCCAGCAGCTTCATGCAGTCTTCGTGGGTGAGGTACGAAGAGCCTGAGCCGCGTATACCAGCGCCGCCGAGATAGACTCTTTTGTCAGTTGAGGATGAGCGTCGAGGATTTGCTCAGTAGTTTCTCCAGCTGCGAGCTTTTCTAGAATAAGTTCGACCGTGATGCGCGTCCCCGCCACGACAGGTTTCCCCATCATTACGGAAGGATCAGATTTGATGAGAGCTGTCTTCATTAGGTTTCAGATTATATCTTATGTTACCGGCGACGCCCGTATTATCCATTCACATTGTTGCGAATTCCTGTTTGAAGATCCGCGTAAAGTAACCGGTGGAACAGGTGTTCGCCGGCTTCGCGGCGTACCGAAAGACGCCCCGCTTGATAAGCTCGAGAGCTTAGCCCAGTTTGCACCGACCTACAGATAGCTTCATCTTCATCCTGAATGCGCTGGCCCACCTCGATGCTGGCACGATTATGTTCGTTCGCAGCTTCCGATACTTCAGGAAAATAAAAGTCGAAAATGACTTCTGTTCGATCGACCGCGAGAGGAATGACGAGATTGGTATCCATTGCGCCGTCGTACCAGTTGATCATGAGGTTTGGGTAAATCCAGTAATAAAGTGCGCGGTCGCCTTTTCGCACGGCACCCGTTTCAGCCTCTGCACCTTCCTGGACCATCGGGCTCGACTGTAAACAAAAGTGTTCGCCGTTCTCGATCGAATACTTGCTGTAATCCAGAACGCTGTCGAGACCCTTGTGCAAATGTGGAACGTGATAACCACCGTCGAGGTAGTTGTCGACGAACACCTTCCAGTTGCAGTCGAAGGTGTAGTGACGTCGTTCCATCCACTGGAGCTTGTCTAGCTCGAGCGCTTCGATTTGTTCTCGTAGATCAGCGCCGAGAAAATCTGCGATCGCGTTTGGTGGACCATTTTCGATCCTGACGAAAACCCACTTCTCCCAAACGTTAGTTTCAACTGGAAGTAAGCTGTTCTCGGCCCGATCAAAGTTACACACTCCCGAGAAGTCTGGTGTTCCTTTCAGCTCACCTTCAAGCGAATAAGTCCACCCGTGATACGGGCAACGAAGATGGGGCGCTGTTCCGGCTGGTTCAGTCATCACCGCGGCCGCGTGGTGACGACAAACGTTGAAAAAGCCGCGCAGCTTCTGGTCACTGCCGCGAACGACGACGATGGGTTCTCGAGCAATCTCTGTCGTGACGTATTGTCCCTGGGCCTGAAGCTGATCAAGCCTGCCGGCAAACTGCCAAGAACGCGCGAAAACAGTCTGCAACTCCAGATCGAAGATTCCCTTATTTGTGTACCACGGGGCTGGAATCGTCGACGCTTCAGCCAGCGGCGCATTCGCGTTGTAGCTGTTGATGATCGCTGCCAGTTCCTGACTCATCTCTCAAACTGGAGTCGCTGTCTTTCGCTTAGGATTAAAAAATGGAGTTTTCACTACTGTCGCGCGGACCTGATGTCGAACTGCCTCGACCGTAACCTCGAACTGAAGTTTAGTGCCCGGCCTGGTGTATTCACTTTTGATCGTTGCCAGCGCAATCATTTTCTTAAGAGTCGGCGACCATGTGCTGGAGGTTGCTTTGCCAACTTGAGTTCCTTCTCTAAACACCGGCACGGCGACTCGCGACGCGATGGGTGATACGGCCGGCGGCAAACCAACTGCTTCATAGAGCGCTTCGACTTCGGGCCAGTCAATCGCCAGTCCAACTATTTCGCGCGGGTGACCTTTTTCTTTTTCCGCAATGAGAGCCGACTGACCAACGAACCGGTTCTTATCGAGATGCACCAGCCGTCCTAATCCCATTTCGAAAGGCGAATATCGCTGTTCTTCGATCAGCGCTTTCTTACTGCTGTTGAAGTCGATATCGATCAGTAGGAGTCCTGCTTCAATCCGAGCTACGTCGAGCGCCAGCATGCCTGCGGGATGGATGTCGAAAGCCCTGCCTGCCTCGGTCAATGCGTCCCAAACTTTGAGAGCGTGCTCCGAAGGCACCCAGATTTCGTAACCAAGATCGCCTGTGTAGCCAGTGCGCGATACATCAACCGGCACGCCTGCAATCTTGCCGTTTGTCACGCGGAAATACTTTAGATTAGCGATATCTGCATTCTCGACCAGACTCTTAAGCAGGTGCGCTGAAGTGGGGCCTTGCAGCGCGAGTGCGGCGACACTTTCCGAAATATCTTCGATTTCGACGTCCATGCCTGCGGCATTTTGAGTGAACCATCTCAGGCTTGGGTCGGCAGCAGTCCAGCGGTAAGTATTCTCCTCCAAACGAGAAACTGTTCCGTCATCTATGACTTTGCCGCGTTCATCACACCACGGCGTGTAGATGACCTGGCCCACCGCGACTTTGCGCATGTCACGAGTAATCACGCGATCGACTAAACGGGTAGCGTCCTTGCCGGTCAGCCTGTATTTGAATAAGGGTGAAATGTCGATCAAGGCCGCGGCGTTGCGAATCGCGTTGTACTCGTGTTCATGATGCGGTTCGTAAGAGCTAACTGCGTAGTAGCCCGACCACTCGCGGTAGCTCAGGCTCTCGCATAATTGAAATGTTCTTTGGTGAAATGCAGTTCCTATAGGCATGTAGTCTTAGTGGATATGCGTCTAATCAGCGAGAGTGGGATGACCCACACTCTTTCATAACGCTTGTTTGTCAGAGCGACCGATTATAGGTATGCTCATCGAACTTCGGCAAGGACATTTAAATATGTTATATCTATGAGTCATTCAGTTTATCCAGCGTAAGGAGATGCGATGGTAACGGCCAAGCAAGAAGTCGAATCGCTGCTGAATAAATTGCCGGATGACTGCTCGCTCGAGGATATTCAATATCACCTCTACGTGATCGAGAAGGTACGCCATGGATTGGCTGTGGCCGATAAGCAGGGCACTCTGACGCAAGAAGACGCAGAGAGCCAGTTGGAGAGAGAACTATGAGCACGTCCGCCCAAGATTTTCTAAAATCATTCGAGCTTTTGCCTGATCCAGAAAAGCGAGAGGTAGCCTATGAGCTGTTACGTCGGGTTTTTGTTCCTGTAGAAGCACTTGATGACGCAGAAGTGGCCGCCCTCTACGCTGAATTTGCAGAAGAGGATCGCGATCTAGCCGAAGAAGGCATCGCAGATTATGAAAGCGGATTAGTGATCGAGGATGTGAAGTGACAATCAAGCGCGGTGAGATTTGGCTGGCAGATCTCAATCCTACTCGCGGCTCTGAACAAGCTGGAACGCGACCCGTCCTAATCCTTCAGAACAATTCAATTTCGCGATTCACCAGAACTTTTCTTGGTATCCCGTTTACTTCCAATCTTCGGCGAGCATTACTGCCGACTTGCGTCTTAATTAATAAAAGCGAAGGCGGACTGACTAGTGATTCAGTTGTGCTCTGCCATCAACTAAGAGTGTTGGACAGATCAAGGTTAAGGTACCAAGTAGGACTAATAAGTGACGAGAAGCTTGCTGAGATAGATCGGTGTGTTCTTTTTACCACAGGAATACTCCAGAAAAAGTAAATCGTTTTCATGAAGAGATACGACGTCATTGTGATCGGCGGCGGGCACAATGGTCTGGTCAACGCCGCATATCTTGCGCGCGCGGGCAAAAAAGTTCTGGTGCTCGAGCGCCGTCACGTGCTCGGCGGCGCCGCCGTTACTGAAGAAGTCTTTCCTCGTTTCAAGTTCTCCGTTTGCTCCTATGTCGTCTCATTACTTCGTCCCGAGATCATTCGCGAGCTCGATCTCCCTCGTCATGGTCTTGAGATACTCCCACTCGACGGAACCTTCACTCCGATGCCTACCGGCGACTACCTCTGGCGCGTAAACGACCACGCCAAGACACGTCGCGAGATCGCTCGTCATTCGAAACTCGATGCCGAAGCCTACGACGAGTACGGCAAAGCCATGATCGAGATGGCTCATTTCGTGAAACCAATCATGAGCATGACGCCGCCCGATCCGACTTCGCTCAATCCGAAAGGCCTGCGCGATCTTCTTTTTCTTGGTCGCCGTTTTCAAAAACTCCCCGACCAGGACAAGTACAACCAGGTGCAATTGATGACGATGAGCGCAGTCGACTTTCTCGATCAATGGTTCGAGACAGACGTGCTCAAAGCGACGATGTCTGCGTCGGGAATCATCGGCACTTTCTTAGGTGTGCGTTCGCCGGGGACGGCGTATGTGCTGCTGCACCATTACATGGGCGAGATCGATGGCGCATTCAGATCGTGGGGATTGTCGCGTGGCGGCACGGGGGCGATCTCAAATGCGATTGGCGATGCGGCACGCGAAGCCGGCGCAGATATTCGAACCGAAGCGCCGATCGCCAAAATCATTTTGAAGAATAGTCACGCCAAAGGCGTGGCATTGGCGAATGGCGATGAAATTTATGCCGATGTCATCTCCTCGAGTGTCGACCCACGTTTGACTTTCATGAAGATGGTGGGAGAGGAACATCTACCTGACGGTTTTGTCGACGATTTGAAGCGCTACAAGTATCGCGGCTCGTCAGGCAAAGTAAATCTAGCTTTGGATGGTTTGCCGAATTTCAAAGCCAAGCCCGGTGCTGGTCCACACTTGCGCGGAGCAATTTCAATCTCGCCTTCCGTTGACTACATGGAACGTGCATACGACGAAGCGAAGTACGGTCGCTTCTCGCGCCGTCCTTATATAGATATCGTCATTCCCAGTCTCACCGATCCTTCAGTCGCGCCGCCGGGCAAGCACGTCATGTCGTGCTTCGTGCAGTATGCTCCGTACAATCTCAAAGAGGGTAATTGGGACGAAAAGCGCGAAGAGTTTGGCGACACTGTTATTGACACCATCGCTGAACACGCGCCCGACATCAAAGACAAGATTCTGCACCGGCAAGTGGTCACGCCGTTGGACCTCGAGCGTGAGTTTGGACTTTCTGAAGGAAACATCTTTCAGGGCGAGCTCACGTTGGAGCAACTTTTCTTCTTACGGCCTGCGCCAGGTTGGGCTCAATATCGAACTCCCATTCGCAGTCTGTACATGTGCGGTTCGGCGACGCATCCGGGTGGCGGTGTCATGGGTGCGCCGGGGCGTAATGCAGCGATGCAGCTGTTGAAAGACTGGAAACGCGGCAAAGTTTAGTAAGAAGAGGCCGCGGATTTCGCGGATACACGCGGATCAGAGAACCATAAAAAGCGGCCACAGATCAGCACAGATAACACAATCAGACAAGATAGAAGCGATAAACGAATGAATAAAGTTTTTTTCAGATCCGTTCTTTTCCGTGTTCATCTGTGGCTGAAAAACGTTTTTAGTTCTTGTCTGAATCCGCGTTCATCCGTGTAATCCGCGGCAAAAATTAGAATGTCTGCATACGACGTCATTATCATCGGTGGAGGGCACAACGGGCTCGTCACAGCCTGTTACCTCGCGAAAGCCGGTTTGAAAACGCTCGTACTCGAGCGTCGCGAAATCGTAGGTGGCTGCGCTGTCACTGAAGAGATACATCCTGGCTTTCGCTGTTCGACTTTGGCGCATGCAACCGGACCACTGTTGCCTTCGGTCATAAAAGATCTCGACCTGGAGCGTCACGGACTGGAAATAATGACCCCTGAAGCTCGCGTAACGTCACTCCATCCCGATGGTCCACCCGTAACGATCTATAACGATCACGCGCGCACTGCTACAGAGCTTGAGAAAGTGTCGCCACGCGACTCTCGAAGTTACCCTGCGTTCGCGGCAAGCTTCTCGAATATCGGTCGAGTCCTTGCGCCTTTGCTGACGATGACGCCGCCGGCAATCGACAATCCTTCGCCGCATGAAGTGTGGAACCTCGGCAAACTCGGATTGTCATTTCGGAAGCTGGCGAAGAAAGATGCCTTCAGACTCTTGCGTTGGGGGCCGATGGCGGTTGCCGATCTGGTGGCCGAGTGGTTCGAAACTGAAACGCTGCGCGCTGCGGTAGCTGCCCGTGGGATCTTTGGCGCGTTCGCTGGGCCATGGTCGGGTGGAACGAGCACCGGGCTGCTGTGGCAATCTGCAATGGATGGTTCTGCGATTGCGCCTGCGTCATCTGTCAAAGGTGGGTTGGGCAGCTTAACGACAGCTTTGGCGAAAGCGGGTGAAGCCGCCAGTGGCGAGATTCGCACGAAATCTGATGTAGCTCGAATCGAGATCACCGACGGCCGCGCATCGAAAATTGTGCTACACAATGGTGATGAGATCGCTGCGCGCGCGGTTGTTTCAAATGCCGATCCCCGAACGACATTTCTCAAGCTCATCGATCCAGTCGATCTCGATCCGGACTTTCTTTTGAAGATGAGCAACTATCGCGCGGTGGGCAGTGCAGCGAAGATCAACTTAGCATTGTCGGGACTGCCTTCGTTTCCTTCAATGAATGGCGCTGGTTCGACTGCAGCGCTTGCCGGACGGATTCACATCGGGCCCGAGATCGACTATCTCGAACGTGCCTTTGATGCCGCCAAGTATGGCGATTTTTCGTCAGCGCCTTACATGGACATCACGATACCTTCGCTCAGCGATCCCTCGCTGGCGCCGAATGGAGCACACGTGATGTCGATCCACGTTCAGTTTGCTCCTTATAAATTAAAGAACGGCGACTGGAGTTCGCGACGAGAGGAATTTGGCGATGCGGTCATAAGCCAACTTGCGAATTACGCGCCGGGGATTAGAGGATTAATCGTCGCTCGTCAGATCATTACACCGCTAGATTTAGAAAAGACGTACGGCTTGAATGGCGGTCACATCATGCATGGCGAACAGTCGCTCGATCAATTCTTTACTTTCCGGCCGCTGATTGGTTGGGCTCAGTATCGAACTCCCCTGAAGAGTCTTTACCTTTGCGGCGCGGGAACACATCCCGGCGGCGGTATCACCGGCGGCCCCGGGTTCAACGCCGCCCGAGAGATCATAAAAGACCTGAGACGGAACTGATCTGTTTGTGATTGTATTCGCGCCGAAGGCGCGAAATATGTTAGCCAGGGGCAAGTGCTGAGCGCAGCGAAGCACGACGCCCCTGGGACAGTTCCCAACAAACAACGAAGCACTGAAAGTGCGGGATAGCCAAGACCCGATGGCGACTCGATCCGAACCTAAGCGTAGCTTTGCGAGTGACAATAATGCCGGTATTCATCCGAAGGTGTTGCAGGCCATCACCGCCGCAAACGAAGGGCACGTGATCGCCTACGGCGACGATCCTTACACCGCCCGCGCCGTCAAACTATTCCGTGATCATTTTGGGAAGAACATAGAAGTCTTTTTTGTCTTTGGCGGTACCGGCGCGAACGTGCTGGGACTCAAGGCAATGACCCAGCCTCACTACGCAATCGTGTGCGCTCAAACCGCACACATCAATGTCGACGAGTGCGGCGCGCCCGAAAAATCTACCGGATGCAAGCTGTTGGATGTGCCGACAAGTGACGGAAAGATTACTGTCGAGCACGTGCGGCCATTCCTAAACGTGATTGGAAATGAGCATCACGTGCAGCCGCGTGTCATTTCAATATCGCAGGCGACTGAGATGGGAACGGTCTACACGCCCAGCGAGTTGAAAGCACTCTCACGCTTTGCGCACAAGCATGGCATGTTGTTGCACATGGATGGCGCCCGCATTGCCAATGCTGCGGCAGGTTTGAAAACCAGCCTTCGCGCAATAACCGCCGATGCAGGTGTCGATGTGCTGTCTTTTGGCGGCGCGAAGAACGGGATGATGTACGGTGAGGCGGTAGTCTTTTTCGATCCTACACTCGCAAAGGAGTTCAAATTCATTCGCAAGCAGGGAACGCATTTGCCTTCAAAGATGCGCTTCATCTCGGCACAGTTTGAAGCGCTTTTGTCGAACGATCTTTGGCGGGAAAATGCGAGTCATGCGAACCGCATGGCGCAGATGTTGGCGAAGGAGCTGGAAAGGATCCCGGAGATTGAGCTGACGCAGAAGGTGGAATCGAATGGCGTGTTTGCTCGTGTTCCGCGGAAGCACATCTCGCAGCTCCAGAAGCAATACTTCTTTTACGTCTGGGACGAAGCTATCTCTGAAGTCCGCTTCATGACGTCCTTCGACACCACGGAAGACGATATCAACGACTTCGTAGCGTTGATAAAGAAAACCGTTCGGTAACTTGAGTTTTTTCTCCGTATTCTCCGTGCCTCTGTGGTAAATCTCTGTAATTTCATTACCACGGAGACACGGAGTACACGGAGAAATTCCGAACAATGACTTCACCTTGCGTGGGTGAGCCCCGACCTCTATAATCCCAATCTCTTGAGGCGCATTGGTGTAGTTGGTTAACACGCTGCCCTCTCAAGGCAGAGATCACGGGTTCGAGTCCCGTATGCGCTACCAAATCCCTCAGCAGCACTTGCACACAATTACACTTGGACGAAAACGCCGTGGGCGGGTTCGTATTTGTGCCTACCGAGCTTTCCATCTCTCTCAAAAGCAGCCAAGCTCCTGCGCAGTGAGGCACAACGCTCGGGCCATTTATCCTCACCAATCTTTGTCAGAGCTGAGACCGGATTGGAACTTTGTAGCGCGGCGCGCACCTGGCTCTTCTTGCCTCGGCCCTGATGATGAATATCAGCAATAGCCACACAGATGGTGTCCGAAATGCCTCCCAAGTCATACCAATGCTGATAACGATCGCGGAACTTTCCAGTCGTAATCTGGATCGCCGTGCGCACTTGCAGTTTGCAAAAATCCTGAGACTTGTCACACAAGTCTACTAACTTTGCCGCATGCACAATCTCGGCCAGGTCGAGAGCCCTTTCGTTCGGATTCAGGTAGCGCATCAGATTCTCGAGCTGGCGCTCCTCATGCTGAGGATTGAAAACCTCGACTTCAAGATCTGTCGCCGTGCCTCCTCCGATCCGATGCAACCGCCCGTCCTTCATCTGTAGCTCAGGAAAATACGTCTGGAACTCAGGCAACTCGGTCGCTCGGCGAAGAAACAGCACCAAATTGTCCTTGGGCGTGTGCGCCGCCATCTGAAAGAACCCGAAGGTAAACGCGGCTCGGTCATAACTATTGATACGATTGAAGCGATTAGCGCTTTCGGAAACGCCGATGACATAGACCATATATGCCCACGGTCCAAATTCGGTAGCATAAGGCGCTGGATCGTACATGGGACCCGTGAGTTGATCCGCGCGCTGCATAAGCCCAATCCGTTGTCCGAACGGTACTCGACGAGCTACGAAAAACTCTTCGCCGCCGCCAATGCGCGCAAAAACGTCTTTGCCACGAATTTCATAGGTAACGTCGGTCGCACTCGGCGGTGCGGGGGGCCCAGTGACTGGGGTTGGGGACACCGTGCCGTTCGTGGATGTCGGTAGTGTGCCGAAATAGAATCCAAGATCGCCGCCGTACGTGCGTTGGAACGCACGCTTGAATTCCTCGACCGTTTGCTTTACGACCTTATCCCTGGTGTTTCCGTAGTGATAAATGTGCGAACCATCGTAGATGCCGATGTGCTTCTTCGGCACGTTGCGCATTGATTTGTTTGGCAGCGAGACGTTTCTTTTTTCTGTGACAAACGCCAGCACCTGACCATTGCCGCGCCAGTCGTCGAGCAACCCGACCTGAGGGCATTGTGCGAATACCTCGTGTACGCGAACATTTGCTCCTTCTCGGCCGCGCCTAGTCAACTTAAAGCAATTCATGCCAAAGTCGAATTTCAAAAAGTGACAAACAAAATGAGCACAATGATTGACGGCGGCGTCGGTATAACTGCAGCCGCAGAAATCTGAGATTGTTTTTCCGGGTGTGGTTTCTAGACTCATGACCGTAACTCCTAAGAGTGGTAATTGGCGTCTCTGGGTAGGGCCAGCCGACGCCGGCTTACAGGACGGGCTCACTATTAATGGTTGGATATTCTAATTCATTTCAGAGTGGGGATGTGATGAGGAAAATTGGGGCGCGATCAAATCTTATAGTCAGCGGCTCAGCATTAACTCGACTTATCTCCGGCTGGGATGTTGTTAACCCAAATGTCATAGATTTCGCGTAGCCCATCAGCCGTGCGCCATTCGTGCGCAATACCATAGGCTAGGGCGATGGCCATTCTTATTGGATTAAGATGAAGGTTTCCAAATCCCCTAAGCACAGCATGTCCATAGTCAACATCATTCTTGCGGGCTAAATGTTGGTCCCAAAACAATGCTTCATTGTTCTTGAGAAAAACCTGGCTCAAGTAAATGGCAACGTCAACAGCAAGCAAAACGGTAGTGTTGGTTAATTCCTTACTGCCTATACTGACTGCCTTAAACCATGAAGGAGCCTTCTCATAAATCTGCATTTTCTCTTCACGAGTACGTTCACGGGTTTCGACGTTATCGGCAAGCCATCGTCCCAGCGTATTGAGCGATTCGGGACGAAAATCAGGGTTCCAATCCTCGAAACCTGGCGTAGACTTGACGAGATTAGTCAGCGCGTCAACGCGCTCGCCGATGATTGATGTGAACCACGTGAAGTATGGTTTCAGCTCTTTCTTGCTCTTCTGGTCGAAGTTTAGATCGAAGGGTATACGGATGGGCTCATAGTTCCGCATCTTGAATGGCTGCGGTAGGGAACGCAGTCCCTACCGTTCATATCGGATTGAAACCCAACTACGCTAGACTGACAACAGGCGATCGAAGAATGACCGGTAACGCTGTAACGCGATACGCAAGTCTTCAGTCGAGACATTATCTCCGCGATCCCATCCCTGCTCGAGTCTTTCTCGCTCCCGCGCGAACATCTCAGCCAGTCGCTTCATAGTGTGAGCTACCAACTCGTCGGCTTGTTCTACCGATCGGCGTGGCTCGTCGACAAACTGCACCTGAATATTATTCCAACGCGAACGGAAGTCCTCAGTCTCTCCCTGTTCAAATAGGGGAGCATTAGCCTCCATCGCGGCAGCATTGGTCTGCGCCACAACGTTACTCTCGGTTGCCGCAGTGCGTTCCCTCGCCCTTTGCTCGTCTCGCATGTCTTCCGATTGCTCAAGCTCTATAGGCGCACGCCTGGCTGCTGCCCCGGCCATGTCCTTTGTCGTTAACGGTTCGGAGCCTTCCGGCTGAGAAGATGGCTCTCGTTGATCTCTAATCCTTTGATCGTTCATCGTCCTGCCTCCG
The DNA here is from genome assembly GCA_035281525.1 of Pyrinomonadaceae bacterium. Taxonomy (GTDB): domain Bacteria; phylum Acidobacteriota; class Blastocatellia; order Pyrinomonadales; family Pyrinomonadaceae; genus PSRF01. Next base: position 24,513 of record DATEDU010000392.1, read on the forward strand.
TAACTCTTGCCCTGTTTCCATTCTCAGGTAGTACATGCCTTACGGGTCGAGTTCCGCCGTCGTAAAGCAGATCCGCAAACAGCGCCCGATAGTGAATTAGTGCTTCTCTCAACTCTTCGGTAGTGACACTCTCCTGTTCGTTCCGTTGGGCGATGCTATGCGCGACGCGATAGTTCTCGACGACGACCGGATGGTCGACCGAAACATCGGCAGCGCGCTGGTCAAAATCGCCCATGGGATAGCCGCGAGTGTGCATGACTTCTTTCACCAGCCGGTCAGCATTTCTCACCGCCTCGCGGGGCTGATCGACAAAGCGAGCTTGTTCCTGCTCCCAGGCTCGCGCAAATGTGTCTCGTTCTTCTTCACTCAGCGGCCGAATCTCAATACGTTCGAGGCGTTCTTGTCGCTCTCGGAGGACGCGTTCGGCATGTCTCGCATCACCTTCCGAACGAACTGCCCGATCGTATTCAGGTCCAAATTTCGATCGCAGCCGGTGTGTTCGTTGCTTTTGCATGTAGAACCAAACGGCAGCGGCGACGGCGATGACTATGGCCAATACAATGATTAGCCCGATGATCATTGAAGTATCCATCGCTACCTCCTTTGTTACTGTCAACAGATCTTCAAGGAGGAATCACGCAATAGAGAGGCCATTCCGGTCGATGGTTGAGTTAATTTGTAGGCGTCCCTCTGTGGGCCCCCTGATGCGCAGCGAATTGTGGAAAAGGGGCGCCCACGGAGGGACGCCCCTACAAACGATTGTGTCTCCGACACTCACCGTCCTGTATCGACTCGATTCATTTTACTGGCGGGTTCCGACACGGTCCGAATTCTCCGACAACTAACTACATCGTTGTCTCGCCAACGGGTTCTTTCAGCCACCGTTTGCGTAGTGGTTTGCGACTGAAGGGAATTACCTGTTTCATCACCTTCGACACGATGCGCGGATGGAAGAGCGAAGTAGGTTTCTGCAGCATGTGAAATGTTCGCAGCAATTGCTCACGCACCTCAGGATCGACAGTCGTCAATTTCACGACTTGATCCATGTATGCATGCATGAAGCGAGTCATTAAGGAGAGAGAACCGCCCTCAGTCTCGCGATAGCGAAAATCCTCGCCGGTCGCCAATAACCATGGTGCACTGTTTACTTTAGCCAGGCGTCGCTGAAAACGTTTGGAGAGACCCTTCAAACTGTCCGCGGCAATTCGCTTTTGCTCTATTAGAGTTTCTGCAAGTGTTAAAGCGCCCATCGCCGCTATAGTCATGCCCTGGCCATACACCGGATTGAATGCGCAGGCGGCATCGCCTACTACGATGAAATTTTCCGGAAACCTGGAAACACGATCGTAAAGGCGCATTCGATTTTCCGCCGCTCTATAACCGCGAATGGGTGAGAGCGGCTCGAGATCTCGAATGGTTTCATAGATGATCGGATCGGCCAGATTCCGCACAAACTCGAGAAACCCCTGTTCGTCCATGGGCGGGTAATCCCGACCGCCGCCGATAACACTTAGCAACCAGCGACCTCCCTCCACGGGAAACAGAACGGCGCCTCGATTGCGCTCAGGTGGAGCTGTCTGAATATAGGCACACTTCCAATCGTGCTTAAGACCGATATTTTTATAAAGGCGGCTGGCATAACCAAGGAAGCCGTTGATAACTATTTCGCGTGGCTGCGGGTACCCAAGTTCTTTCAACCATTGTGGTGCACGCGATCTACGGCCCGTCGCGTCGACTACCAGATCCGCGAACATTTGGTTCTCAAGCTGGCATCCATCCGCGCGCGAGCGAATCGTTGCTCCACTGATACCGTCTCCAGCAGCGTTTGGAATGAGGCTTACGATTTCGTGGTTATCGATAAACGCAACCTGTTCTAAACTCTCCAGCCGGCGTCGGACGTGCCAGTCAAGCAGTGGGCGAGTCAGCGCCAGCATGTCTAAATCTGAGGAGTAGCGTACACCCCAACCTGCCGGCGTCAGCCATGCGGCCTCACTTGCCATCTCAAGGCGGTGCGCTCCAGCCTTGTACAGTTGGTCAGTTAAGCCAGGGAACAGTTGTTCGAGAATGATCTGGCCACGCTTCATCAGCACATGAACGTGTATGGCCTGAGGCACTCCCTTGCGGGGCTCCGGAGTCTGCTGGAAGGGATCGCGCTCGATCACTGTTACACGGTCAAAATGATCGCTGAGTACGCGCGCGGCCAGCATGCCGCTTAGACTCCCGCCCAAAACCAGCGCGTGAGTACTTTTCGCTTCTTCTCCCTGTGTGTTCGCAAGCTTCTGGAAAGACACTGCCGAACTTCTCCTTTGGTACAATTTTTTGGCGTCGGGGGTTTGGTTTATAATCCGCCGTTCACGGTGATAACTCTTATCCGCGAAGAAAATCTTCTCAGTGAAGTGGTAACAGTGATTCGAGGTTAAGACTCCTGTACGGAAAAGTCTTTAGAGGTCTCTGAGATTTTTCTGAAGAACTTCTGAAAACACGCCGAAAACTACGAAAAAGGGCGGACTATGAAAGAAAATCGCGCTTACGAGTTCGGAAATCTCCGGCTCAATGTGCGCGAAGGTCTTCTCTTACGGCACGGCGAACCGATTCCGCTTACACCAAAAGCCTTTGAAACACTGGTAGCCCTCGTAGAGAACAGCGGGCATGTGCTGGGCAAAGACGAGCTGATGAAGCGCGTCTGGCCAGATAGCTTTGTTGAAGACAACAATCTCTCACAGAACATTTCCCAACTCAGGAAAGCGCTGAACGCCTCCGGAGAGAGCGCTTCACAATACATCGAGACAATTCCGCGCAGAGGTTATCGTTTCAAGCTGCCGGTAACGGTCAAGAACGCAGATGCAGATTCATTGAGCTCTAAATCCGTTCAATTCACTCGGACGAGGCCTGAGGTTCACTCCGAACTAATTCCGGAAACAAAGTATGCGCGCAGTGGCGAAGTGAATATCGCTTATCAGGTGATGGGCGATGGTCCTCTTGATTTGGTGTTCGTGATGGGCTGGATCTCGCATCTGGAGTATTTCTGGAGGGAACCAAGCTTCGCCTATTTTTTGCGCCGCTTGGCCTCATTCTCCAGACTGATCTTGTTCGATAAACGCGGCACCGGATTGTCGGATCGTGTTCCACTGGATGAGTTGCCGACGCTCGAACAACGGATGGACGACGTCCGTGTCGTTTTGGAAGCAGTAGGTTCCAGTCGTGCCGCGATCTGTGGAGTATCAGAGGGTGGACCCATGTCCGGGCTGTTTGCCGCTACATATCCCGAGCGCACTGCAGCTTTGGTCATGATCGGCACGTATGCAAAGCGCATCTGGGCTCCGGAGTATCCCTGGGCGCCGACCGCCGAACATCGTGAGCACTTCTTCAACGAGATCCGCAGCAATTGGGGTGGCCCAGTCGGTCTGGAAGAACGCGCCCCCAGCAAAATCAATGACCCGGATTTTATTGAATGGTGGGCAACGTACTTGCGGATGGGAGCGAGCCCGGGGGCCGCCATGGCCTTAACGAAGATGAATGCTGAGGTGGATGTTAGGCATGTGCTTCCAAGCATCCGCGTTCCAACTTTGGTGCTGCATCGAACCGGCGATCGATGCTTGAAGGTAGAGGAAGGCCGGTTTGTTGCGAGCTTGATACCCAACGCAACATACATCGAACTTCCGGGTGAAGATCATCTTCCCTTCGTTGGTGATCAGGATGAACTGCTCGATGAGATAGAACGATTTTTGACAGGTGCGCGCCCGTTTTCGGGACCAGAGCGAGTCCTGGCGACGGTTTTATTTACTGACATTGTCCAGCCGCCGCACGGGTCGATGAGGCGCGACGAAGCGAGCTGGAGCGAATTACTACAACGCTTTCGCGCGTATATCAGTAAACAAATCACCGCATTTCGTGGGCGCGAGATTGACATGGTCGGATCTGGTGCCCTCGCGACTTTTGACGGACCTGCGCGCGCCGTTCGCTGCGCTTGCACCATTAACGAATATGCTTCTCGTCTCGCGGTCGGTGTTCGCAGCGGTGTTCATACGGGCGAATGCGATTTGCTTGAGAATAACTCAGTGACGGGTGTCACGGTTGATGTAGGCCGGGCAATACGCAACCACGCTGCGCAAGGTGAGGTTCTGGTCTCTCATACGGTTAAAGATCTCATCGCAGGTTCCGGCATTTCTTTTGAGGAGCGCGGGACAGAGAGTTTTAACGGTGTGGACGGCGAGTGGCGCTTGTACAAAGTCGCCGCTTGCTGAACATGAAGAGGCGAACTCACTGAAGCTGCTGCGCTGCTGTAGCTTCATGTACCTTTGCGCCTCGTTCCCCTTTCGAATTCAAGCAACGCCGATAAGGAGTGTTGGACGAAGTCGGTGCGGATGTGGCTGTAGTAAGTACCTTGGCGGAGGCCGCCGAGTGCGGAGTCTATGTTAGGAAGTATCGACCGATCTCTTTCCTGGATGATGAGGCGATCGAGAAAGCCATAGCCTGCGATGAAAGAGTCGTGGTATTTGCGATACCGATCCTCGTTCTTTATCGAATTGCCGATTGCCGATTGCCGATTGCCGATTGGAGTCTCTTCTAAGTCTGCTGCGACGTTGTACTCGGAACTCGGAACTCGGAACTCGGAACTCGAAACGCCCATGGCGGCGGCGAGGCCTTCAAGGTAGACCGCGGTTGTATAACCCGGCGATTCGGCTTGGTGGTCGTTGATGAAGGCACCAACCTTCTCCTGCTGATATTCCAGCAGCCAGTCAGTGATCTCGAAGACGAACTCCGCGAAGGCAGATTCATGAGTTACGTGCCACCATTTGCTGAAGGCCTGTAACAGCCACGACACTTGTCCGAAGTGGCGTTTGTATCGAAAGCGGTGACGGTAATAGCGGAAAGCCTGTTGGATCTGGTCTTGGGTCTTCGGTCTTTGGTCTTTGAGGTTTGAACTTTGTAATTGGAACTTGGTACTTGGAGCTTGGAACTGGAAACGCTCACATGCTGTCGCTTGTTCCGTTGCCGTTGCCAGTGCAAGAAGGACCTGACCCGGAAAATAGTCCTGGTAAGCATCGTCAGCAGAGAGATCGCATTCACGGTGGGTTGAGATCCGGCCGTGAAGATCGATCGAGGCCCAGAGTGGCTTAGCGAGTTTCTTGATCAGCGACCGGCGTGGATCGCTGGGCGGCAATTCGCACAACGCCATCAATAGAAACGCTATTTCCGCGACCGAAGGAGTTTCATCCCCTGACTCAAGCCAAACCTCATCACCTTCTGACGTCACAGTGCCTATGAGATGCTCAATCACTCGATCCGCAGCGTCCCTAAGCTCACGACCAAAATCGCTGCAAGAAAGCTTCTCGCTATCACAGCCGAGCACGTTAGCGCTGCGAGCCAAGACCCAGGCTGCGTGAGCGAGGCGGGGCAAGTAAACTCCTTCGTAAAGTCTGTTCTGGAATGGGTCGTAAGCAGAGTACAGCGAACCGTCCGGCCGCAACTGTTTGAGGAGATATCGCGCGTGCAGTCTCCCGTAATCGAGTAACCGGTTTTCAGGATCGGCTGTGAATGAACTCACCACGGCGCCACGGAGAACACGGAGAAAGCCACCCGCTGTGGGCCAAACACCTTCAGCATCAGCGAGCCACGTAGTGCAATCAAACCGGCACCAATAGTACGGAGGCTCTGTCAGACCAGACTTCTCGCGCACCGCTTCAGCGAACGCAACGCGATCGTAGTTGTACATTGAGGCTACGAAGGGAAGAAGCAATCCAAGTTTCTCACCGCGGTAGACCATCAGGGTTTGCTCGCCGAGGCGGTAGTATGGTCCAACTTCCTCCGGCAGAGCGGTTCCAATCCCGAGCTCATTAAAGAGTATTGAAACACTGACGGCGACGGAAACTGGTTCTGCGGACTTATTG
>DATEDU010000393.1:0-30281 GCA_035281525.1 Pyrinomonadaceae bacterium
AATCGACTGACCATTACCGTCAAATGCGATTAAGCCCGACGGCATGCTGGCTACGATGCGCTCGCTGAACTTCTCGGCAGAGTCGGCTCGCTCGCTCGCCAAAACCGTCAGGCGCTCGAGTTCTGCTCGTTGTTTTTGAAGTTGATCTACAACACCTTGAAAAGTTTCCAATACGAACTCGCCTTCGTCTCGAGATTTGCGCGATGCTGATTCGATGGGCGCACGCTTGGCTTCGCCGACCAGCTGTTGATATGGACGTAACAACTGTCGCAGCAGTATCACGACGCAAATCAAGGTGAAGATTAGAATGCCGATGATTGCAGTGAGAGCGAGAGGCGTGGATGCAATGCGGGTGGCAGGCGCCAGTCCGTAGAGCATTACCACGACCAAAATCGTTAAGACGAAAAAGGCCGTCAAAATCGAGAGCGTGATTTGAAGTCGGTTGCTACTCATCGAGCCATTGCCAATTTCCGATTGCCAATTGCCAATTTAAATCATTGCGAATTGCCAAAACCGATCTGGTCTGTTCGTTACCTCCTGTGTTCGCAAATGGTTTTGAAATCGGCAATTGACAATCGGCAATCGGCAATCACCGAAACTGCCCGGCGTACCACTCCACGATGCGCGTGCCAACCAACAGCGCGGCAATTGCGCCCATTCCGAGAAAAACTCCAAAAGGCAACAGAAACTGCAGGTCCTTGCGACCTTGCCGCAGCATTAAGACAATGCCGATCAAAGACCCGCTCAACACGCCAAGAAAGATTGTCAGGATCGTCAATCGCCAGCCCAAGTACGCTCCCACCATGAACATCATCTTCACATCGCCTAAACCCATCGCTTCGATCCCGCGGAGCTTCTCCCACGTCCAACCCATTAACCAAAGCGAACCTCCTCCGATTAATGCGCCGATGAGCGCGCCGACGAGCGACGCCGCCCACACCGGCAAGCCTTGCATCGAGCCTTCAAGTAGTCCTGGAAGATCGTCAAAGTGCGCCGGACTGCTTAGATAGGGAATGACTACTCTTGCGACCAACACGAACGCGATTCCCGGATACGTGATGACGTTCGGCAAGATCATGTGTTCGGCATCGATAAAAATGAGAGCTATTAACGCGCTGACGAAGATCAAGTCAAAAGCCAGTGCTGGAGTGAGTCCGAAACGCCATGTGACCGCGATGAACAGTAGCGCTGTTAGCAACTCTACTGCAGGGTAGCGTGCCGAGATCGGTCCTTTACACGCTCGGCAACGTCCGCGGAGTACGGCATAACTGAGCACCGGAAGGTTGTCGTAGAAGGCGATCGCAGCACCACATGAAGGGCAACGTGAGTTGGGAAAGACGATGCATTCTTCGCGTGGCAGTCTATGGATTACGACGTTCAGGAAGCTGCCAATGATCGCTCCGAAGACTCCGGCTATGACGTAGCTAGCAGGTGGTGGTATCAGCAGGTTCAGGATCGGCAAGACCGCGAGGGGGAAGACAATCATGCAACCGACATTGTACACGAAAACGGTATTGCCGATTGCCGATTGCCAATTGCCGATTGGAGAAAACCTCAATGAGCATGAGCCTATTCGACCAATGTGTTTTTACAGAACGCTAATTGGCAATCGGCAATTGGAAATCGGCGATTATTTTGTCGAATTCTGCATTTCCCAGAGCATGAGGTTTTTGAGAAACGCGTGGTGGGCTGCAAAACTTGCAATCGACAATCCCGCGAGCCCATCACGAAAGCCACCCTTTAAAACATAACTGCGAATAAACGCAGCCGGCGCAGCAGTCGCAATCTTCAATGCTGAGGTTCGACGCCCTTGCTCAAACATTTGTCGCGCAGCCAGCGGTGCATAGCGTTCACCAATCATTTGGTGATGATGACGCGCGTCCCGCACGCTATAGTGCAGGATATCGCCGGAGAGTTTCTCAACTCGCGCTCCGGAGTTCATACTCACCGATTCATGAATAAAATCGCCCTGCCATTTGCCGGCCGCCTTCCGATAAAGTCTTAATTGCCGGTCGGGATACCAACCGCCGCCGCGAATCCAACGGCCCTGATAAAAAGAGCGGCGAGCAATGAGATATCCATCCGCGAGTGCGTCTTCGTTGGGTGTCGTCAGGGATTCGATCGAAGCCTTTAGTTCGTCGGAAACTCTCTCGTCCGCGTCGAGGCTGAGTATCCAATCGTGGGATGCCTGGTCTGCCGCGAACTGCTTCTGCTGAGCAAAGCCAGGCCACTCGCGACTAATAACACGAGCGCCGTGGTCAGCGGCAATCTGGCGGGTCTGATCGGTTGATTGAGAGTCAACTACGATGAGCTCGTCGGCCCAGGCTACGGATTTACAAGCGGCGGCAATATTCGCTTCTTCGTTGAAGGTGATGATCGTGACAGAGATCTTCATCCGAATTACCGGTAAGGCAGAGCCTTACCGGTAGGAAGGTCGCAAGCCACTCAATCCTTCTAGCGAGTGGCCGCTATCACTGAAACATTGTTCGCGCTCAGCGTCGTCGAAGTCGCACGCTGAAGATCCGCAAGCGCCTTGTTGTAATCAGTCTCAGCTCGCAGTTCCGCATTACGCGCATTCGTCAAAGCATTCTCGCGTTGGAACAGAAGGAACGTAGTGGAGCGTCCAACCTGGTACAAGCGCTGCTCGCCTTCAAGCTGAAGTTCCGCGCTTGCGCGAGCCTCTCTGGCAGCCAGCACTCGTCGTCGCGCTGTTTCAACTGCTTGCGCTGCGTTGCGAACATCTACTTCGATGAGTTGTTCCTGCGACCTGGTAGACGCAAACAGTTGTTCCTTCTGGATACGGGCAGCGGCGAGGTTGGCCTCTGCCGTTTTGTTCTTGAACGGAAGAGAAATAGCTACACCAACCGTAATGTTACGCGTGCGGAAGCTGAACAAATTGGATAAGTCCCGACCAAAACCGCCAATCAAGTCCGTCGGCGGCCCGCCAGAAGTTGGTACGGTTGGCACGATTGCTTGCGGGAAGCCTGCGCGTTGTTGGATATCGAGAATCTGCTGTAACAGAAAAGCTTGAGCGTTTAAATTCGGATCGCCGGCAACGAGCGGCACCAGCGTTCCAGGCGGCAGTGCGCCCGAGACGTCCTTTCCGGCTAGTCCAGTTGTCGCTACGGTTGACACTACGTCGATCTGCGGTCGGGTTTGGTTCTTGAAGAACGTTATGTCGATTGAGTTGATGTCGTTCTGCAGACGCAACCGCCGCAGCTCTGGCCGGTTGTCTCTCGCTTCCTTCAAAGCTTGATTGAGATTAACGGGCGTCATGTCAAAACTCGGTGTGTCTGTCGGCGTAATCTGCGCCGACCATTCCGGAGCCGTAGGATCTTTAAAGATGAGATTTTTCAGATTGTTCTCCGCGATGGAAACGTTTTGAACTGCGATCAGCAACGCCGCCTCACGGTTCGCGAGCTCCACCTGTACTTCCGCGCGCTCCAACGGAGCTTTCGCACCCGCGGCTATCTGGGCCTCGACGTTCCGCAGGTTCTCACGCGAGAGGTTGAGGTTAGCCAGTTGGTTCTGTTGATCGCGCAGTGCGAAAACGAGTTCCCAATAAGCTTGTTGCACCTGCGAGATGACTTGAATAGTGCGCTGGCGGAAATCAGCGTCTGACTGTTCCAATCGCTTTTTCTGAACTCGAATCTGTCGCCGGTTGTTATCGATCGATCGATTTCTCAACAACGGCTGTATGAACTGTAGCGACAAGTTCGACGAATAGAAGGGATTCAGAAAACTAAATGTCGAGCTGGTGTCTGTCCGTGTGTTCGCAAATTGAATTTGGTAATTTCCGCCGCCACGACCAAACTGCTTCACGATCGCCGGACTGAATGTAAAACTCTTAGAAGTTGTAGTTCCGGATGTATCCGATCCGCCCAACGAGCTCTGTTGCGGCGTAATACGATGATCGTATGTCGGAGTAATACTAAAGATTGGATCGAAGATGCCTTCCAGCGCTCTCAGTTGAGCCTCCGCAATACGCACGTCATCTCGAGCCACTTCGATGTCGTTGTTATTTTCCAGCGCGCGTTTGATCGCCTCGGTCATTGAAAGAGTTATCGTGTTATCACTCGTTACTCCCAGGCGCGACATGTTTGGCACTGGCGGCAACTCTTTCTTTTCGACAGTCGGAAAGTTTGGCTCGCGTGGCTCTTGCGGCGGCTCAGTTTGCGGCGAAGGCGATGGAACGACGTCAGTCGGCGGAGTGGGCGACGGAACCGCAACTGGAGGCACTGGACGGTCGACGCCTGGTACGGCAGGCTGCGTCGGCGGTGCCTGTGGCGCAGGCTTTTCGGTGGCCGGCGGCGCAGTCGGATTCTGTTGCTGCGTGCTTGGCGGACGCGTGGCGTCGCGCTGCGTCGGATTCGGCGTAGGCGCGGGAGTCGGCGTTTGTGCCAGCGTAGAACCGCTCATTATCAACACGGCCGCACCTAAAATCATTCCCCTGAGTAAGCTGCGAACATTCGTAGTAACCATTAGAACAAGAACTCCTCTTAATTGATCTCAGTTTGTGCCGCGGCGCCAAAAGGCATGGGCAAACAGACTCCACCTGATCAGGGTTGTCTACGTCATATAAACTACACTTGTTTCAAAAAGATTAACAGTTCAGCGGTTTTGAATGGGGTGGGGTAATTCTGTGGCGGTTAACGGAATGTGTTAATGAACCGCCAAGACGCCAAGCACGCCACGAATGCAAAAGAGGTTGCTGTCGAATGACGAGACACCTCGTTATTCGATTAGCTTTCGTTCTTAACGCAGCTTGGCGTCCTTGGCGTCTTGGCGGTTCAATTTTCCGAGTTGGCAAATACACCATTATCGCAATACCGGTTTGAATCGTGGCTTGACACAGTAAGCTACGCCGCATAATCTGAGTGGTCTTTCTCTACAGTATGTTCGCTATCACTCACTGACAACGGATGACGTGTGCGCGACGGTCGTCAGTACCGGGAGCGATAGCGACCCGGTGCCGGTAGAGAAGGAAATTCACTTATTGCAGGAGGTCTTTGGTTAAATGGCGGTGAAAGTTGGCATCAACGGTTTTGGCCGGATCGGTCGAAACATCTTTCGAACTTCCATCGGTGACTCTGACATAGATTTCGTGGCCGTCAATGACCTCACAGACACGAAAACCCTGGCTCACCTTTTAAAGTACGACTCAGTGTTGGGGAATCTGGATCACGATATCTCGTCGACTGATAACGGTATCAAGGTTGAGGGTGAAGAGTTTCGCGTCTTCTCCGAAAAAGATCCTGCCGCCATCGATTGGGAATCGGTTGGAGCTGAGATAGTAGTCGAGTCGACCGGCAGATTCACCAAAGCCGAAGACGCCAAGAAGCATCTCCGCGGGCCGGTGAAGAAGGTGATCATTTCGGCGCCGGCCAAGAACGAAGACATCACAATCGTGCTCGGCGTAAACGAGGACAAATACGATTCGTCAGTGCACCACGTGATCTCAAACGCATCCTGCACGACTAACTGCCTCGCGCCGGTTGCTAAGGTCGTTAATGAGAAGTTTGGAATCCGCTCGGCCCAGATGACGACGATTCACTCGTATACCAATGACCAACAGTTGCTGGACCTGCCTCATAAAGACTTGCGGCGAGCGCGTGCGGCTGCGCTTTCAATGATCCCTACTTCCACGGGGGCGGCGAAGGCGGTTGCGCTCGTTCTGCCGGAGTTGAAGGGCAAGTTCGACGGCATCTCAGTGCGTGTTCCCACACCAAACGTTTCGCTCGTTGATGTGGTCATCGAAGTTGAACAGGAGACTACGGCCGAAGATGTGAATCGGGCGTTGAAGGATGCGGCGAATGAAGAGCTGTCCGGCATTCTGGGGTTTTGTGAAGAGCCTTTGGTGTCGAGCGACTTTAAGAAGAACTCAAACTCTTCGATCGTCGATGCGGAGTACACGAAAGTGATCGGCGGGCGTCTGGTGAAGATATTGTCGTGGTATGACAACGAGTGGGGCTATTCGTGTCGCATCCGGGACTTGATCAAATTCATCGCCAGCAAAGGACTCTAGACATTCCCGATTGGCAATTGCCGATTGCCGATTTCTTCGCGCCAAGGGCGCGAGATAAGGTAGCCAGGGGCAAGTGCTGAGCGCAGCGAAGCACGCCGCCCCTGGAAGGCCAGAAAAACAGACAAGCACTGAAAGTGCGACAGAAAAATTCCACGCGCAGAAGTGAATAAGCTTTCAATCAAAGACCTTGACCTGGGAGGCAAGCGCGTCTTCATACGCGTTGACTTCAACGTTCCCATCAAAGAAGACAAAGTGGACGACGACACGCGCCTGCGCGCGGCGCTACCGACACTCAACTATGCGATTGAACAAGGAAGTCGCGTCACTCTAGCCTCACACCTTGGCAGGCCCAAAGGCGAGCGCATTCCAAAGTACAGTCTCAAGCCCGTTGCCACTCATCTCTCAACACTGCTCAATCGTCCGGTTGCATTCGCTGATGACTGCGTAGGTGAAGCCGCACAATCCAAAGCTGGTGCGTTGCAAGATGGCGAAGTTTTGCTTTTGGAGAATCTGCGCTTTCATAAAGAAGAAGAGAAGAACGATGATGGCTTTTCTCAGCAGTTGGCCAGCCTGTGCGACAAACTTTACGTGAATGACGCGTTCGGTGCTGCTCATCGCGCCCATGCTTCGACTGCGGGCATCACTAAATATGTAGATAGAGCGGCGGCGGGCCTGTTAATGCAGAAAGAGCTCGACTACCTGGGTCGCGTGATTACGAATCCCGAGCATCCGTTCGTTGCAATCTTAGGAGGTGCGAAGGTTTCAGACAAGATTCCAGTAATCAATGCACTCATCGAGCGTGGTGTCGACAAGATTTTAATAGGCGGCGCCATGGCTTACACCTTTCTCAAGGCGGAAGGGTTTACGGTTGGCAAGTCGCTGGTTGAAGACGACATGCAACAAATGGCACGCGAGATCAGGAGCCGTTCGGAAGAGAAGGGAATTGAAATTCTTTTGCCAACTGACCATCAGGTGGTAGACAGCTACGAGCCCGTCAAAGGCGACAAGATCATCGCCAAGACAATTCCGATCGAGTTCACCAACCTGGGCCATGCAGGCATGGATATCGGCATTGAGACCGTCTCGCACTTTTCAAATGCGCTGCGCGATGCGCGCACGATTATTTGGAATGGGCCAATGGGAGTTTTCGAAGAGCCACCGTTCGATAACGGCACATTGGGTGTTGCTCAGGCTGTAGCCGAAGCAGCTGATCGTGGCACCATTGTGATTGTGGGCGGAGGTGACTCAGTTGCGGCCGTGAACCGCGCGGGTGTTGCTGATCGCATCACACATATTTCCACCGGCGGCGGCGCGACACTGGAATTTCTGGCTGGCAAAGCATTGCCGGGAGTCAGCGCATTGAATGATAAGAGTTGAGATTTCAAATTTTAGATCTTGAATTTTGAATTTGAACTTTGTGCTTTGATCTCATTCTAACCTGGCTTCAGCCAGGTGATCTCGGCTGAGAATCCACAGGAAACCGTTTAAACGTTTCCTTCCTACTCTCGACGAAAACACCCGGCTGAAGCCGGGTGAGAATGAGATCAAGCTTAAAGACCAAAGACCCAAGACCATTTAAATGAGAAAACCAGTCATTGCGGGCAATTGGAAGATGTACAAGACCATCAGTGAGTCGGTTGAAACCGCCTTGGCCTTGAAGCCTCTGGTGGCGAATTCTAATCACTGTGAAGTTGTCATCGCGCCAGTCTTTACTGCACTCAAAACTGTTGCAGATCGACTGGAAGGATCGAATGTCCGAGTGTCGGCTCAGAATTGCTCCACTGAAGTCGAAGAAGGCGCGCACACGGGCGAAGTTGCCGCATCCATGCTTCGCGACGCCGGCGCTACGCATGTCATCGTAGGTCATTCCGAGCGTCGCGTGCTGTATTCCGAGACTGACACGATGGTCAGAAAGAAGTGTCACGCGGCTATTGCGTCGGGATTGACGGTGATCATGTGTGTCGGTGAGAGTCTCGAACAACGTGACCTTGGCATTGCGCAAAATGTGGTTAGTGGCCAGTTAACTGGAGGACTTAGCGGGTTGACAGCTTCAGACCTCGACCGTATCATCGTCGCCTACGAGCCCGTCTGGGCCATTGGCACTGGACGCACCGCGACGCCGGAGCAAGCGCAGGAAATGCACGCGTTTATCCGGCGCGTTTTCGCGGAAGGGCACTCTGCAAAGGCTGCCGGCGAGCTGCGGATACTGTATGGAGGGTCGGTAAAGCCTGATAACATCGCGGGGCTCATGGCACAGGCTGATATTGATGGGGCATTAGTCGGCGGCGCTAGTTTAAAGGCAGAGAGCTTCGCACAGATTGTGAATTATGAAAGAAAGTGAATGGTGAATGATGAGTGATCAGTCGTCAGTTATGATTAGTCGACCTGAGTATTAGTACTGACTTCTGACTCCAGACTCCTGACTCCAGACTTCTAAGTAATGTTGACTTACATTTTATATGGCTTATTCATTCTCTCGTGCCTTGTTTTGGTTATAGTCGTGTTGCTGCAGCCGGGCAAGTCGAGCGCTGGCGAACTTTTTTCAAGTACGCTTTCAAGCACTGCTTTTGGTCCGCGCGGAACGGCTACAGTTCTCGCAAAGATTACTATCGGTGCCGCCGCGGCGTTCATGCTAGTCGCGTTGATGCTTTCACTGCCCGCGATCACAGGTTCGTATTCAGTGCTGCAGTCGACGGAAGCCGAGGCTTCGCCATCGCCAACTCCGCAAGCCTCCCCGTCACCGGACCAAGCTGCTCCCTCCCCAACGACGAGTGCCGCAGGATCGCCCGCCGCGAGTCCCTCGCCATCTAAATAATAAAGGCATCAGCGGACCGGGGTATCATGAGGTCAGTACCACCCGCGGTAGCGGGTGGGTCCATGAAACGGGAGAGTTGAGGCGAACCCACTTGCATTGGTAGCTGCTGCATCGCGGGCGTTGACACCCAACGCGTTGATCGAGCGGATTTTTCAACTCGCGACATAGTCGCTATAATGCGTTGACAATTTAAGCCGAAGTGGCGGAACTGGCAGACGCGCACGTTTGAGGGGCGTGTGAGGTAACTCGTGGGGGTTCGAGTCCCCCCTTCGGCACCATATCCAACGAAAACTCCGCGCTTTAATAACTACTCCAGAAGGCCGACTATGTAGTCTCCACGTGGGCCAACAGTCCATCGGTCAAAGTGAGCAAGGGCACCACTCAAGACCACGAAAGCACGCTACCGTACATATCTCGTGAGACTGTTTCGCCTCAGTTCCATGCGCTCCCTTCTGTAATACTTCGAATCAAATCTTCCTTCTGTTCGTGTTGCAACTGGTCCAAGTATCGTTTTTCCCGAATGTAAGACATCGCGTTTCCGGCGGCACAAGAGTTTCTTAACGTTTGAACGAACAACAACGGATTTGTGTAAGACGGGATATGTGCACAGCGACGAATTCTCTAGTACGCCTAAACCAACCAGCAACAAATGCGGCCCCGGTGGAACAGCACATCAGGGAGATCGAAATCGAGTGGGGCCACGCTTTCGAGCGTCGAGACATCGCCACGCTTGATCGCTTAATGGCTGATGACTACATCCTGACAGACCCTTTGGGTAACGTGAGAAGCAAGGCTGAAAGCCTGGCTGCGATTCAGGCTAATGAAGTCAGATTCGAAAGCAGCGAAAGCGACAACGTGAACGTGTGGATAACTGGTGATACGGCGGTCGTAACGGGCAGATCCACGTTCCGCGGTCGTTACAAGGGTTGGTCGATGGCAGGTTATTACCAATACACGGATGTGCTTGTCAGACGAAGAGGCTCGTGGCGCGCTGTTGGCTCGCACATTACGCAATCGGAATCGGGGTGTTACGGCTGCGCGTCGGGCGCTTCGTCTGCGACTGGCTCCTGTAAGTTAGCCACGTCGAAGCCTTAGTTAGGCAGACATCCTTTTGCACGAACCGCGAGTCCAAGGGGTTGTCTATCCCCACCTAACTACAGACAAACCCTCTGAGCCATGAAAACTCTCCTCTTATTGCCTCTTGCACTACTGTTGTCGTGCACGACGATCCTGGCTGTGCCGCGCGCTCCCAAGAAAATGAAGGCGTTCAAGTCGGAGCGCGAGATGCAACGCTATTTTCACAAGATAGCCAAGAAGCAAAAGCGCGCTGCTGAACGGGAACGCGCGCGATTGGCCAGTGAGAACTCTGCCGTAGTCCAGATTTCGGCCGGCGCAGGCTATCAAGAATCAATTACCAACACACAGCACGCGGGCGTCGACGAGGGCGGCATTGTTAAGCTGCATGGCGATCATCTCGTCATACTGCGTCGCGGACGGCTCTTCACTGTTGAAATAGGGGACGGCGCGTTGAAGCCCGTTTCAACGATCGATGCATTTGGTCCCGATATCGATCCAAATGACACCTGGTACGACGAGATGCTGGTGTCCGGGAATACGATCGTCGTCATCGGATATAGTTATCAACGCGACAGTACGGAGGTCGGTTTATTCAACGTCGACGCACAGGGACAACTCAGTTATCGATCTACCTATCACTTGCGCTCAAACGACTATTATTCCTCACGCAACTATGCCAGCCGACTGATCGGCAGCAAATTAATTTTTTACACTCCGCTTCACTTCTATGCTGAAAGGAATGAAGATCCATTTCAATCATTTCCGGCCGTGCGCAAATGGCACAAGGGAGCCAAGGCCGACGAGTTTCGCCGTATCGTTGACGCGACTCGTATCTATCGTCCGCAAGCGGAGTTCTTCGTGGACGATGGTGTAACCCTGCACACGGTAACGATCTGCGACCTCGCGAACGGCGGCTTCGATTGCCGGGCAACATCGGTCATCGGGCCACGGGGGAGCGTCTTCTACGTTTCATTAGATTCCGTCTACGTTTGGGCGGTTTCGTGGTCCGAGGGTGTCAAAAAATTCCCGTCACTTCTGTTTCGCCTGCCACTTGACGGCGGCGAGCCAGGTGCATTGCGCGTGTCCGGCGGTCCGATGGATCAGTTCTCCTTTTTGCAAAGTGAAGATCTTTATTTGAACGTGCTGGTGCGTTCCAGCTCGAAGGGCGATGGCATGTGGGCCGCGGAAGTCGCTGCGGGAGATGTAGCATTGATGCGCATCCCGCTCTGGAGTTTTTCCGATGGCAGCACGATGGTTTCGGCTACAAGTTACCGTCGATTGCCAAAAGCCGCAGGGTATTATTTTCATAATCGTTTCGTTGGCCCATATCTGATCTACGGGACTGGCAGCGGGTGGTGGGTAGATCCTGAAGTCGCGCGGTCCGACAAGGACCTCTTCCTGGTGGAATGGGACCGCGGCAATCTGCATCGACTGAGCTTGCCCCACGGCGTCGATCGTATCGAGCAGTTGGGCTCGGGTGCCGTAGTTATTGGTACTGACGGAAAGGATCTTCACTTTACTTCGATCATGCTTGGGTACCAGCCCGAAATTGCTTCTCGTTACACGCGCGAAGGTGCGTCAGAAGGTGAGTTGCGAAGTCATGGTTTCTTTTATAAATCCGACGGTCCAGCCTCGGGAACACTGGGGTTGCCGATTAGCCTGCCCGCCCGGCCTGGATCCACTCATCTGTTTGAGACGTCTGCTGCGATTTTGTTTTTGCACAATGAAGCGTTTCAGTTCCGTATGCTGGGAGAACTGGGCGCACAATCTGATAAGGCGGTGGACGATAAGTGTCGCGCCTCCTGCGTAGATTGGTATGGAAATGCAAGGCCGCTGTTCCTACGCGGGCGAGTGTTTGCGCTGCTTGGTTATGAATTGGTGGAAGGCAAACTGGACCAGGGTCGGATGATTGAGCAGCGTCGAATGAATTACGCACCGGCGAGCCCCTGAGTTTGCGACAAAAATTTTCTAGTAAGCAGAGAGCTCAAGCAATGGTAAATTGACACGGCAGTTCATAACCCGACTCCCAGGAGCTGACGTGAATACGAAGAACAAATCCCGGCTGGTGATCTCGTGCGCCTTCCTATCAATTACATTCGTAGTAAACGCCCAGCAACAAGCACCGGAGTTGTTCACCTACCGGGAGCTCGTTGAACTCTATGAGCAGGAAACGCCCCCTGAGCCTTTGCAGAACAAGTTGCGTCTGCTGTTGACGACGCCGTTTGTAAATAACAACGCCTCGAGTCGCGGTGTGAGGCCATTGCTGCCAACTACGGCCGGCATTGGTAAGTCTCTGCGTATCGTCCAGTGGAACATTGAACGTGGACTCGAGTACGACGCAGTGCTGGCTGCATTCACGAATCGCACCACCTTCGCGAAGTTCATCGACTCAACCGCCCACCGACGTGGGGGCAAGGAGTGGACCACTATCCTTCAACAAGTGGCGTTGATGAAGGACGCGGACGTAATCGTCCTCAACGAAGCAGACTGGGGAATGAAGCGCACAGATTACCGGAATATAACGGCGGAGTTGGCCACCGCACTTGGAATGAATTACGCCTATGGTGTCGAGTTCGTCGAAGTCGATCCAATAGCGTTGGGCATCGAAAAATTTGAAGAGTTGCCGGAGAAGGACAGGGCAGAACTCAAAGCGGAGATAACTGTCAACCCGAACCGTTATCGAGGGCTGCACGGTTCAGCCATTCTCAGCCGCTTTCCTTTACAGAACGTGCGGCTGCAACCGTTCGGCCATCAGCCGCACGATTGGTACAAAGAAGAACTAGCGAGCGTGCAGCCGCTCGAGCAAGGTAAACGCAAAGCGGGAGAGTTAGTGTTCCGCGAAAAGGTCAGAAGGGAAGTGCGCCGGGGCGGCCGCATGATGTTGACGGCGGAGATTGTTGACGAGCGCATTCCCGGCGGCAGCGTGACTATCGTAGCAACACATCTTGAAGACAAAACCAAACCAGAGGGTCGCCGGAAACAGTTGGAAGAGCTGCTCGCTGGAATCAAAGGAACAAATGGAGCGGTCGTAGTTGCGGGCGATATGAACACCTCCACGCATGACGGCAGACCGTTATCGCTGGGCCGCGCGATAAAGAACAGGTTGGGCAGCAAGAGTTTTTGGGCGAAACAAGGGTTGGGATTAATAACCGGAGTCAAGCTTCCGACGCTGCTGCTCACTGGGATGAACACGTACCGCACTCAAGCGGATCCGACAGTGCGAAACATTCCGCTGGTGGCCTCGAATCCAGAAGCAGAGTTTTTCGACAAGCTGAAAGACTTTCGCTTTTCGGACGGGAACTCGTTCGACTTTCGCGGCGAGCGCGAACGTTCAATCGGGACCAAAGACGATCCGCTGGCCAATTCAAATCAACGAGGTGATAAAGGATTCATAACTACCTACGAGGTCGAGCGAACCATTGGGTTTGTCGGGAAGTTCAAGCTCGATTGGATATTCGTTAAGCCGTTGTCGCTAACAGAGCCATACGCGAAGGAACAGCCGCATCAGTTTGCTCCGCACTTCGGGCGCACGCTGAAAGAGTTGAATGAAGCTCTTAAAGACCGTATCTCAGACCACGCGCCAATAATGGTCGACCTGCCGCTGGCCGAGCCGCAACTGGCGGCGTCGACTATAATTGGCCGCAACTAGAGATGTGATCAATGTGCGGGGTTCCGTAGAATTGCTGCAAGAGCCTGCAATCGATTTGAGTCGGCCGCACTTTTTGTCCCAGCGTCTTTTTCTACCGATGTCGCAAGAGTCTTGAGTTTTGCGAGATCTTTTTTATTCAAGTGCGACTTCTCGGCGCTTTGAATCGCTTGCCGCACAGCTCCAATTTGATCTGCCGTCAGAGCTTGTGATCGTTCAAGCTGATCAAGGTATGCCTTCGCAACGACCAACTTGCGAGGCCACTCGATCTTCTGTTGATTCTGCACGTTCAACTCAGTCAGTCGAACCGTTTTGGCAGCATCGATTTCGTTCTGCGTTAGGAACTTCGTTGGCGTCAGCTCGAAGATGTCTAAGCCGCGAGCGATTTCTGAAGCGTAAATGTGGCCGTTGTACCAATACGAAGACCAATGACCGCCCAGCACGAGCATATTTGGATAAATCGGCCCACGATCAAAATAAGCAATCTCAACCGGATGCTCGGCGTCGGTGAAGTCAACGAGGGAGATGCCGCCCTGATACCAAGCCTGCGCCATGATGTCGCGGCCAGGGACCGGAATCAACGAGCCGTTGTGCGCGACACAGTTCTCGCTGTCGCCTTGAGCAGCGGGCAACTTGTAATAGCTCGCGAATTTCAACTTGTTATTTTCCAGATGGAAGATCGCATCGGCTCCCCATTTGTTGGGATCGGTCGCGCGGCAACGCGCAGCCGTTCCACCGCCCCACTCGTCGGTGAATAGAATTTTCTTGCCGTCGTTTGAAAACGACGCCGAGTGCCAATACGCATAATTCGGATCGTTGACTGCATCCAGCCGCTTTGGATTAACCGGATCTTTGATGTCTAAGAGGATTCCATTTCCGGAGCAAGCGCCGGCAGCCAGTCCAAGCGCTGAGTAGACGGTCACGTCATGGCACTGGTCGCTGTCCGATGGCTTTGTCAGTCCCTTCTTACTATGGGTGCCTGCATTACTTAGGGCGTTCAGAGCGCCAGTCCGGGGATCCATAAAGATGCGAGGGCCGGCGACGACCTGTGCAGTCTGCGGAGCGGCCAGCGGCACCTTAATCACGTCAATGCGAAATAGCGCTGTATTTGGATCCTTGTCCGGCGGCTCACCAGAGCAACCAGCTAACTCTTCGCTTTTGCGGACGAAAGAGGTGCCCGAGACGTAGATGTAGACGTTGTTCTTGTCATTCGGATCGACTACCAGGGTGTGCGTGTGCGAGCCACGACAAGTTTGCACCGCCGCCACCTGCTTCGGTTTTGTGATGTCCGTGATATCAAAGATTCGCACGCCGCGGAAACGCTCTTTATCTGTTGGTGGTGGAGGTGGTGGCTTGAACTCTTCTCCATCGGGAGTTGGACTTACAGTTGGGGATGGCTGCGCGGGCGGCGGCGGAAATCCCTGGGTACCGCAATCCAACCGGCCATTTGGCATCTCAACTGACAGGAAGAGCAGGTTCTTGTAGACCGAGACGTCGTTCTGCCCACCCGGACATACTATCGAACTCACCAAGCGTGTCTTTGCCGGATTCGAGATGTCATAGATGCTGAGGCCATAAAAGTTTCCCATAAACAGATGATCGCCTTGAAACGCGAGGTCTGAGTTTGCAAAAGCGAGTTGAGCGAAAACCAACTGCGATGGCTTTGGGATCTTCGCAATGTCCATGGAGGTGGCGCCCATTTGACCCAGGATCTTTTGCACTTTCGGGTCATTCGGATCGTTGGAGCCGAGGTCAAATACGTCGGGTTTTTTAACCAACAGCAGATGCTTGATGCCCAGCGCGGCTTCACCTGCGTCATTAATTCCCGGCGTTAATTTCGCGCGCGGATCGTTCGTATCTGATCCCGTCATACCCGGCGGCAGCGGGTCCGCTGGCTCTGGAGCAAACGGATCCTGGTTGGCGGGTTTCGTGTCAGCCTTCGTCTCTTGTGCCGGCGAGGGCGATGGCGTTTGCGCGATCGTCCTGACTGCAAGACAGGAGCACAAAACAAGGGAAGCTACTAGCAAAATAATATTGCGTACTCGACTCATGGTTTCTCCTCTTAAGGGTTTTCCCCGAGCATCTTTTGCATAACTCTGATTTCAGCGCGTTGACCACTATCGACGTCTGTTGCAAAATTGAAAAGTTCAGCGTCCTGGCCCGCGCCGGCAGTGTCGAACAAGTCTTTCACCATTATCAAAGCGCCGTCGTGGTGCTGAATCATCCCGCGCAAGAACAGGCGATCAAACTCTTCTCCCTTTGCGTCTTTGAGAGCCGCCATTTGTTTTGCCGTCAGCATACCCGGCATCAGCATTTCATGACTCTTGTGCATGCCGTGCATTTCCGGCATCGCTGGAGACACGGGCTGTCCCCGAACTGTCAACCACCGTTCCATGAATTTTATTTCGTCTGCTTGCGACTTGTTAATTCGCGCTCCCAGCGAGCGGAGCTCCTTATTCTCAGTATGCGATTCGATGAGCGCTGTCATTTCAACTGCCTGGGCATGATGCATGATCATGTCCTGCATGAACTTCGCGTCTGCAGGCGAAAATGGCGGCAGCGTTGGTCTCGTTGAAGATGGCAGCGTTCGGGTAGGCTGGCCTGGTGCGCCCGGTTGCACAACAACCGGCTGCTGTGCGAAGACTGACAGCGAAAAAAAGCAGGCGAGAGTGCCCGCGGCTACGCGATTAAAACGAAGGGGCTCCATCGGCGTTTGATTGCTAAGGATAGAGCTTTTCAGCTTAACGCACAAAGCGGCCCGCAGGGCTGATGTGGAAGGCGGGAAAGTGCCCCTTAGACTCCTTGAGGCGCCTGCGGTGGCGCCTCAAGTGTCCGGGAGATGTGACTTCTCTCCAATGTTGAGGCTCTGGCTATTTGAGCCTGTCAACTGTCACATCGTTAATGGGGCTCTTATAGTAATTAAGCAGCGAACAAAGTACATCATTACACAGATTGCACCGATTAAAAAGCTCTTAACTTTCTGCTTTTCAAATCCTGTAATCTGCGTAATCTGTGTAATCTGTGGACAGGCTCGTGCATGCCACCCTAATTCGACGAGAGCGGTTGCATTTGTACGCCGAAGACCTGCGGATTCTCTCCAATAATAGCGGCGGCGAAGAACCTCGGCACATAGAAGACGCTCTCAGATCTGAACGTCTCGTCGAGTTTGCTGCGATCGGCGGTCATTGCGCAGATGCTGCACCGTCTGTTCTGATCGTTAAGCAGAACTTTCAATTCGCGAGCAGTCTTTTGAGAACCCCGATTGTACGCTAACAGCGACAGGGCCTCCTTCATCGGATCTCCGATGAACGTTTGCATGCTGTCTGTGATAAGGCGAGCGGCAGCATCAGCAGATTTCCCGACATCCAACAGTTCCTGCTCTGAAAGACCGTAGCGCTGGCCCGTGGAAGGCAAAAACTGAAACATTCCTAAAGCTCCCGCGGGACTTGGCGTTTGAATGTTGACGTATTCGGATTCAATCCACGGAAGGTAGAGACCAATAAGCGGCGAGATGCGGTTTGCCTTGAATACGGCAATCAGCAGAGGAGCGTGAGTCTGGCCTCTTTCTAACACGACACGTAAGTCAGTCCTTCCGGCGCGCTCGGGCCCGTTCCCAAGGCGCTGAGCATAGTGAGTCACCGCCTTCTGAATGTCCTTTTCGAATTCCGTCGTGAACTCATAGTCATTTCCAGATATCTCTCGAGCTATGCGCCGCGCTTGTTCGCCAACAAAGAGGAGTCGCTCCTGACGTGACATGTCTTCGTACCGTTTGCTCGGTTGAACGGCCTGAGCTGCGGCATTCAGTGCGGTTATGATTAAAAGAATTAGGCCCGTCAATGTCATCATCACCGATCTCAAGTTCATTTTCGTGTCTCCTGCTATTCATGGATTGGCCTAAACGATCCACTAAATCACACAAAACAACACGAAACTCTTCTTCGTGAATTTTCGTGTTATTTCGTGGATCGTCCCGCCTCAACTTAATAAGCGAGAACCCAAAAGAAAACTGTTCACCGCGGGACAATCAGGTCGGTACCGCCAGTACCGCGTTGATGACCGCAAGCGAGAAAAAACGCCAAAACTGTTCATGCTGACGCAAAAATATAATCGATCTTAACTCCGAACTTCGCCTTCATAAATGATGCTAGAATTTGCGACCAATGGAGACACTGACTGCCGATGAGCTCACGGGCCTGCTCGTTGAATGGCGGGAAGGGGACAAGGCTGCGCTCGATCGACTAATGCCTCTGGTCTACGACCAACTGCGTCGCATTGCCCATCGCTATGTTCAGCGCGAACGCAATGGACACACGCTGCAAACGAGCGCTCTCGTCAACGAGGCTTATCTTCGGTTGGCCGGTCAGGAAAAAGTCCTTTGGCAAAATCGCGCACACTTCTTTGCCGTCAGCGCGCAAGTGATGCGTCACATCTTGATCGACCATGCGCGGCGGCGGCGCTATGCGAAACACGGAGGTGAAGCGCGGCAGGTTTCGATCAAAGACGCCTCTGTAATGTCGATGGAGCGCGCGGCCGAGCTCGTAGCTCTTGAGGAAGCTCTCGATGAGTTGGCAAAACTCGATCAGCGTAAGAGTCGGGTCGTTGAACTGCGTTACTTTGGAGGGCTCAATCTCGAGGAAACGGCAGAGGTGTTGAATATTTCGTTGATGACCGTGCGGCGGGATTGGCGCGCCGCCAAAGCGTGGCTGTACAGAAGGATGAAGAGCAATCAGTGATAAGTAATAAGTAATAAGTGATAAGGGACAAAACTTCCTACCTCATCACTTATCACTCATCACTTATCACTTAGCACTTATGACTCCCGAGAGATGGCAAAAAGTTGAGGCGGTACTGCAGGACGCGCTTGATCGGTCGCCGCCCGAGCGTGCCTCTTTCATCGACGAAGCCTGTGCCGGCGACCATGAGTTGAAAGCAGAGGCAACGTCGTTAATTACCTCCTATGAAGAAGCCGTTGACTTTATCGAGCAACCGGCCATCGTCGAGGATGCGCACATTTTGTTGGGCGGCGACATTGACGACAACCTCGGTCGCGAGATCGGCCCGTACAAAATCATTGAGCGGTTAGGCGCAGGTGGCATGGGTGAAGTCTATTTGGCCCAGGACACGCGGCTGGGCCGACGAGTTGCTCTGAAACTCTTGCCGTCTTACTTCGCTTCTGACGACGCACGCTTGCGTCGTTTTCAAAGCGAAGCGAGAGCGGCTTCAGCCTTAAACCACCCGAACATACTAACGATTCACGAAGTCGGCGAATACGATGGAATTTATTTCATCGCCACGGAGTTCATTGACGGGCAGACGATCCGCGAGTTGATCCGAGAGCAGAAATTGTCTTTCGCAGATATTTTGGATTGCGTGGAGCAAGTGGCTTCAGCACTTGCTGCCGCACACGCGGCCGGCATTGTGCACCGCGACATCAAACCCGAAAACATCATGCGGCGGGGAGACGGATTGGTGAAGATTCTTGACTTCGGCATCGCCAAACTGATGGAGCCGGAGACATCTGACCGTTTCATTGAAACTGGTGGTCTTCGGATGCAGACCGAGGCTGGATTGGTGATGGGGACAGCCAACTACATGTCTCCGGAACAGGCGCGCGGACTTCCAGTTGACGAACGCACAGACATCTGGAGCCTGGGCGTGGTGCTTTATGAAATGTTGACGCAGCGACTGCCGTTCAGCGGTGCTACACGTATGGACACGATGGTGGCTATTCTCGATCGCGAACCCGCGCCACTCTCTGAGATCTCAAATCTCAAATCTGAGATCTCAAATCCACATTATTCGTCCGTACTAATGCAAGCCGTTGTTGCCAAGTGTTTATCCAAGGAGATGGCTGACCGCTACCGCACAGTGAGTGAGCTGATTGCGGGCTTAAAAACTACAAGAGAACAACTCAATGCTCCGTCTTCGCAAACTCAGTCGATCAATCCACTGCCTCGTCGTGTGTGGCCAGTACTTGCCATAGTTCTGTTGCTTAGTGCAGCAACAGTTGGAACCATTCTTTATAGGCGAACGCGCGTGCCCAACACTTCTGCGGCATCGGAAAGCCCGCGAAAACCGTACTCGCAAATGAGCGAGTCTGAACGATTGGAGTTCGTTGCTGCGCAAGAGCATCGTATTTCGACGATGATGAGTGACCGCGCGGTGAAGCTCAACGACGATGCGGTGCGCGCTATCAAGCCGTACGTCGATCGCTACGCCGCGAACATAAACGCGACTACGAATCAGCCGCCGGGAGATCTCGGTGTAGTCTTTGCGCGCGCGCGACCATACGTGCCGTTAATTGCTCGCTCATTCGAGGCACGGAAGGTTCCCGTAATCATCGGCATCTATTTGCCGGTCATTGAATCCGGGTATCGCCATTGTTTCGAGAGTGATCTCGGAGCAAAGGGCCTGTTCCAATTGGTGCCGGCGACGGCCAAGGCCTACGGCGTCCCTCGTGAGGAAATGTGCGACGCAGAAAAGATGACGCCTGCTGCCGCTCACTACATCGCGGATCGGATGGCCGAGCTCGGTGAGGATTCAGACAGTGTGACGTTGGTTTTGCTGAGCTATAACCGCGGGTCGGAATGGGTGCGGGATACTCTGCGCCAGTTGAGAGGAAGCGAGAATTACGAACGGAATTTCTGGACGCTTCTTGCGAACAGCGAGACATTGGATGAAAGTTTTCGGAAGGAGAGTGCGGGTTACGTTCCGAGCTTCTTCGCTGTGGCCATCATCGGTGAGAATCCGGAAGCCTTTGGATTGCAGATGCCGCCATTGTCGAGTTTGGCCTTTCAGCCGGCTTAGCCCGCTTTTCGGTTGGCATATTCGACGACATCGAGGTCAGCCGTCGGGAAGTTTGCGGCCAGAAGAATCTTGAGAATCAGATCTGTCTTGCCATCGATGTAACTCTCGATGTCGTGCGGAAACTCCTTCGCGAGCCGCTTCTTGAGTTCCCCATACTCACGTGCGATCTCGGGATGTGTTCGCAAATAGTCTCTGACGACCAAGTGATTCCTTAACGCCAGGCTGTCGCGCCGACAAAGATACAAATGGTGTGCTGGCAGTTCGTCTGGCGTGTGAAACACCTCACGGCCTTCAACTCCGAGATTACCCCGATGCATGTAACCGAGATTGACGAGGCGTTCAATTGCAACTGGAATGTTCGCCTCCGTAGGGACCACGACAGTCATATCGATTATGGGTTTGGCAGCCAGCCCTGGAACTGAAGTGCTGCCGACGTGCTCCACGGCTATCGCGAGATCGTTCAGAATGGGCCAGATGTGGGAACGCAACCGCTCAAATATTTCAGGCCAGCTCCGATCGTAATCAACAACAACAACGATTCGCATCTGCGTTCACCTCATGAAAGCCGCGGAAGATGCCGTCGGGATCGACGCTGTCGGCGAATTCGGAGTAATCCATGTTCGCAATCGACAAATTGTTCTCGACACTCCACATCTCGGGCGGGATGACTCGAAACGTCCGGCCCGGCTCCTCGTTCAAGTCCACAACAAGTATCGGCCGCTCAGCATTTGTGAACGTGGTTCGGTCGGCGAGGAAGACGAAACTGATTTCACCTTCGCCAGCCAACGCGACCAACTGCTCCATTGTCAGCCCGTCATAAGCCGGATCGCTGATGCAGTCTACGTACGCCCTAAAGCCATCTTCGTTTGGCTCCTGAACGGCCTCGCACAGAGCGGCCCATGCGGCGTCATCGGAAAAGTCCGTCCGCAGCAGCAAAGAGTTCTCAGTCTCCGGCAGCTTTTTCACACGAACCTCCCCGCTAGATTGAAGAAATGAATAATGCCCCACAGCTCAAATCGCCTGACAGATCTGCTGCTCGAGCACGGTTCTTCAGCTGCGTTGACGTAGAGCCCAAGCTGCGGCAAAGAAAACGATAAAAGTACAACCTAAGAGTACAGCAAAATGTATCCAGAGTTGTGATGACATAGTGCCGGCGATCGATAGTTTCAGCGCCTCAACCAAGTAGTACGTTGGGACCACACGAATCGCAGTATCAAACCATGTCATCAGGCCGAGGGAAGGGAAGCTGGGGGCAAGCAGGATAATCAAAACAAAACTTGCCCACGTGTTCACCTGCATTGTGTTGTTCAGCAGACTTCCGACCAACAACCCAACGCCGACCATGAAAAGTAATCCCACTACAATAGTCAACAATGTCAAAGACCAGTTTCCTATGAACTTGCAATTGATACCCAGAATCAGACCTGCAATTAGCAGTGTGTAGACCACACCCGTCACAGCTTTTCCCGCGATGATCTCCTTCAGGCTCGCCGGCGATGATAAAAGAAAATCAATAGTCCGCTTTTCCTTTTCTTCCACGATTAACAAAGGCACCACGAAAGCCCCAGTCATCCCGAAGGTAAGGATCAGGAGTAATGGCAGCAGCATTTGATCGGGGCTGAGTCCACGGGTTTGAGCCTTCGGTTCTTTTTCAACATCCACCCAAACCACCCGTGCAGGATCTGGAGTTTTGACGAGAGACTTACTCAACTGGTCCACCAGGCGGCGGAACGCAGCAAGTTCAAGGATGCTTTTTTCATTATTGATGTAGACGGTAAGTTGCGGTTGTTTGCCTGAAGCTACATCTGCGTCGAAGTTAAGAGGCACTACTAACCCACCGATCGCCTTGCGCTTTTCCACTTCGCTTGCCGTTGCATCTGCGGAAGCAGCTTCAACCACGGCCATCTGCGGAGTCTTGCGCAACTCTGCGACGAACTCCGAGGCACCGGAGTCGTGGACAACCACAGTTAGACTGGGACGACGGTCAATTCCGGGTAACAACACGCGGAAGAGCAGCGCGACAAACAACGGCGTCACCAACGCAGTCAGGAGATAGCGATGCCTGATGGCGTCTACGACATCCTTCCGCGTGATCGCTGACACTATCCTCACGTTCATTCAGACAACCGCCTTCCTGACAATTGAATGAAGACTTCCTCGAGTGTCGCTTCGGCTGAATGTATCGTCCTAACCTGCCCGCTGCTGATGAGATTTTCTAACTCTTTGCCGGCATCTTCACCATCCAAAGCAATACTGAGGCACCGGCCATCATCGAGAGTTACGTTCACGTTATTTTGACCGTGCGCTGATTTGAGATGGCTGGGTTTATCCAAAGCCACTATTCGTCCCTCGCTGAGAAATGCCACGCGATCGCAAAGCTGGTCGGCTTCTTCCATGTAATGAGTGGTAAGAAAGATTGTCACGCCTTGATCCGACATGTCGACAATCAGGCGACGAAGCTCGCGTCCTACGACTGGATCTAAACCGCGGGTTGGTTCGTCAAGAAAAACTATTTGCGGGCGGTGTAAAACGGAGCGAGCAATCAGCAGCCTCTGCTTCATTCCATTTGAATAGTTCTGCACTTTGTCCCTGGCTCTGTCGAGTAGACCAACTTGCTCGAGAACCTCATTGATGCGTCCGCTGTTTTGGTCGTAGAGGCGAGCGGCGAATTCGAGGTTCTCGCGTCCCGACATCCGTTCATAGAGATTCTGATGTTCGGAAACTACTCCGATCAGTGGTTTCAGGCGTTGCTGTTCGGTGACGATATCGCAACCAGCGACTCGACCGCGCCCGGAAGTAGGCAGCAACTGCCCGCTCAGCATTCGAATCGTGGTGGTTTTACCAGCCCCGTTGTGGCCTAAGAACCCGAATATTTCTCCCGCATCTACTGAGAAAGAGATGTTGTCAACAGCTCTAAGGCTGTTGAATGAGCGGGAAAGGTTTTCAACCTCTATGGCTTTCATATTTAGTGTGGCTTAAAAGAAACTCTGGCAGCTCGCTCAGGTTTTCCAGCACTGCAATAGGTTCGTAACTATCAAAGTCGCGCCTGGACGTAACGCCGGAAAGCACGACGATCAACGGCACTCCGGCTCGTTTCGCCAGTTCAGCATCGACTACACTATCACCGACATACACGGCTGAAGCAGTTGAACATTCAAGTCGCTGAATCGCTTCAAGTAAACCTTGCGGGTGTGGTTTATGCTGTTCGACATCCTCACCGCCTATAATGACCTGAAAGCCATGCAGAAGAGCCTCACGTTCCAGAATTTCATTTATCCTGCGGCGGAACTTCGTGGAGACAATCCCCAATCTAAGACCGCCTTCGCGAAGCGCCTCAATCATGTGTGGAACCGACTCGTAGAGTACGGTGAGATTAGTCATGACTTTTTCTGCTCGCTGCGCAAACAGTCGGTAGAACTCATCGCACCGTCGCGGCTCGTGATGTTCAGCTAGCGTAAGAAAGGTCTCATTCAACGATAAGCCGATAGTTCGGCAGGCAGCTTCCGCCGAGACCCGCTCTAGACCCATTTCATTGAGCGCAAAGTTGATGCACTCGAGAGCGCCTTGAGACGAGTCAGCCAAAGTGTAATCGAAGTCAAAGATGACAGCCTGAAGAGGAGTAGTCATCATTTCTCGTCGGCTCACTTAGTCCAGCGTAGGACGGGGCAACAGTGTCGTGATCCAGTTCATTGAAAAGTACTGTAGAAAACTATGTTGCAGATTCCGAACACGGCCTATCTCAAAACGCAACTTCTCATTCTCCCCAACCTTTAGGTTGGGGGTTAGTCGCGTTATACTCCGGCAGAACCATTTTAATGGTTTTTCAAAACTCACAAAGGAGATCCTCACATGTCTACTCATTCCTACTCACGCCTGTGGATACACCTGATTTGGGAAACACTCAACCGCGAACCAATGTTAGATAAACGCGCCGCTGCGAAAGTTTCATTATTCCTAACCGATTACTCACTGCAAAAAGGAATATACATGAAGATCAATTACTTCAATGCCGATCACACTCATGCCTTAGTTGACCTTCCCACTCGTTATTTGATTGAAGAAGTGATTCAGCTTCTCAAAGGCGGATCATCGTACTGGATCAATCACAATCGAATAATCAAAGGTCATTTCGCTTGGGGTTTAGGCTATGGGGCATTCTCAGTTTCGCATTCTGATGTAGGGCGCGTTGCTCGTTACATTGCCAATCAAGCAAAGCATCATCGCAGGCGGACGTATGTAGAGAGTATCAGATGTTTGTTAAGCGGTATGGGTTAGAGTGGCGGTCAGAGGGAAACCATTAAAATGGTTGCGTCCACGAGCCACTCATCCCCAACCTAAAGGTTGGGGAGAATGAAAAGTTGCATTTTCATGAAGACGCATCTATGACAACGCTGCCGCTTGTCGAAGAAGCTCATGCGGAATGTTGGATCCTGTAACTAACAGCACAACACTGCGGCCTCGATAAGCTGTCGGGTTCTGAAGATATGCTGCGGCCGCAGCAGCGCCGGCAGCTTCAGCTATAACATGTTCCTCAAACAAAAGCGTGCGGATACCTTGCAGCAGTTCGTCCTCTGATACCAAACTTACTTCGTCAACTAAGTCACGAATCGCACGAACATTAAGCTCCAGCGGGACACAAGTTGCTAACCCATCCGCAATCGTATCGCACGTATCCGTAGGGATCACACGATTTTCCTGCCACGAGAGAACGTACGAAGGTGCTTGTGCAGCTTGCACCCCGATGATTCTGATAGCAGGATGACGACGCTTTGCTTCCGCCGCGATGCCTCTGATTAAAGCAGTGTCGCCCATTGGTGCGATCAACGCATCTGGTGTGGGCAGCTCGTCCAGGATTTCTGCGGCAATTGTCGCAGTACCAACTGGCACCAAATCATCGCTTGCGTCATTCAGAAAATAGTAATCGTGTTGTTGAGCGAATGACGCGGCAGCGTTTGCCAGAGACTGACCTGTCGACTCAACTTCCTGAACAGCCGCGCCGAGTGCAACGATTCGCGCCCGTTTGATCGGGTTCGGAGATTGCGGCAGGAATATCGTCGCAGGAAGTTTTGCAAGGCGTGCGGCGTAAGCGACAGCTGCACCATGATTGCCGGTGCTGGCAGCGACTACGCCGTTTATAGATCGCTGCTGAAGGTTCGTCATGAGGGCGTACAGCGCCCCGCGTGGCTTGAACGATCCGGTTGGCAGCTCAGTCTCGAGCTTTAGGTATATTTGAGTGTCCGAATCGCACGCTATTCGCTCTGCTGGTATTAACCGAGTGGGCTTGAGAAACCGCCGTAATAACTCGCGCGCATCGTTGACTTGTTCACTGGTTGGAATCACTTCGCTGGCAGGCGATTCGTAATGAAATCCGCAACTCGACTTGCAGCCGGTGGATCCATGTTCGCCAATACCGCAACCACGTAGCCTGAGGAAGGACAGATTGTCAACTCGCCATTCATTCCCGGGGCGCCGCCGCCATGACCGAAACATCGCGTGCCGTTGATCATCTCATCCCCAAATCCAAATGCGTATCTACCACCTCCGGGTGTATCAACTTTTCCCGTGGTCAGCATTTCCGTGTACTGCGCGTTGAGCAACTTGTGTGCTTGCAAAGCAGTCGCGAACCGGAGCAGGTCTTCAACAGTGGAATACCCACCACCTGCAGAGGTTCCGCGGTAAGGCAAAGTGTCGGTGTTGGGCTTCAAGATAGGTCCACCAAATCGCGTGTAGCCAATGCTTCGATCGGCCACCATTTGCTCCTCTGGTTCGGAAGCGCTCCCCGTCATTCCCGCCGGTTTGTAGATGTGATCTCGAACGTAGTCGTAATAACTCTGACCGCTAACTTTCTCGATTAGCACACCAAGCAAAAGGAAACCGTAGTTGCTGTACTGCCAACGACTGCCGGGCTCGTGCTGCAGAGCGCGACTACCGTAAAGAGTTACATAATCTTGCAGCGTCTTTAACTCAAGACGCTTCTTGCTGAACTCAGGACCAAAAATATCGCCGGTACCTCCGGTGTGTGTTAGCAGTTGTTCGACTGTCACTTTTGCCGCAACATCCTTGTTTGGATAATCCGTCAGGTACTTGCCGAGCGGTGCTTTCAGATCCAGTTTGCCGGCTTGCACCAGTTGAAGAGTCGCGACTGCGGTGAACATTTTGTTCATCGACCCGAGTCGAAAGCGCGTCTTCAAATTATTCGGAGTTTTCTTTTCGCGATCTGACAGACCGTAGGCCTGAGCGAACGCAATCTTGCCATTTCTCGCGACCAACGCCGCACCTGAAAAACGATCAGCAGCCGCCTCGTCGTCCAATTTCTTTTTTAAGGCGCCAATCAGTTCGCTCTCGCTCAGGTGCGGAAGCGCAAAGTCCGGGGGTCGCGGAATCGCTTGCACATCCAAGCGGGTGATCTGGTTTTGTTTTGCCGCATCGACCTCAACGGACAGACGGCCAAACTGATCCGAGACGCGCTCCTGGACTAACGCGATTAACTTTGTGGGTGTCGACTCCTCGATTTTCTTCAGGTCGAAGCCGCCGGTCATCTCTCGAAATCCCATTGCGCGGTCGGCGAACTCTAGACGAGCCGGATAATTCTTGCGCAGGAACTCCTTGAACTTCTCGGCGTCGCCTGCATTGAAAGCTTCCAACCAGCCCTTCGCCTGATTGCCGGCAGGTGTGTCAGGGAATTCTGTTTGTGCCTGGCATGCCAGGGCGATGAATAAAAATCCAAAAAGTAGAAGTGCGGCGGTGATTGGATAGTGGTGGATTCGGGAGTTGCGATGAGTTCTAAGGTTCATGATCGTGTTCTCTTTTTCGTAATCTTGTAATCTGTGGATTGGGATTGTAATGGCTCACATGTGCGATATGAAGATGCAACAACACTCCGTAGAGTTGGTTTCTCTGTGTTCTCCGTGTCTCCGTGGTACAGATCTAACCACGGAGACACGGAGAGCACGGAGAGCACGGAGTCAGACGTTTACCGAGTTTGGTAGACAAGCATGTAGCGCCACAACAAACATCTTCTCACACTCGCGCCAGGGAGAACTTCATCCGCAAGCGCGCGCATCTCGCTAATAGTTGCGTAATGATCGTGTTTCCCGTGTTGCTCCCAAGCCTTACGCACCTCTGCTGGTGGCTTCAATCTACCGTTATGAAGCAACCGCAGACTACCACTCACCCCAAACCCAATGACATCAAGCATTCGTTCAGCCAAGCCGTTGGACTCCACGAGATCTAGAACCACCAGCACGCCCCGAGGCCTAAGAGCGTCTCTCATCTTCACTAACAACTCACCCTGTTGCAGGTGATGAAGCGTGGCAATCGAACATACAAAGTCGAATTGAGATTGAGGGAAGTTCCAGGTCATTGCATCGGCCAATTGAAATTCAAGATTATCAAATTGGCTTGAGAGCGAGCGTGCGACCCGAATCATCTCCGGCGATACGTCGAGCGCAACAACTCGCTTGCAACGCGATGCTAAAAGTCTCGCGAATGCGCCGGTACCGCAGCCGATCTCGAGTGCATTTTCACAATTCGCGGGAACATGCTTCAGCACGGAATTGTGATAGTGGTTGTTGGAAGTCCAGCCCTCTTCGTCGAGAAGCGCCAAACGGTCGAAATCTGCTCCGATAGATGGCATTAATTATCAATGATTGTCTCTCAACTTTTCATTCTGCCCAACCTTTGGGGTGGGGTCACGTCGGGCTAAACGTCGCGGAAATCATCCGATTTTTTGTGACACGGTATGGCTTGGAGTGGCGGGCACAGAGAAACCATAACATGGTTTCAGAAAATTCTTGTTACTGTTGACCCCAACCTAGAAGTGGGGTTGCTGAAACGCCGAGCGCTTCTGACAACACCGTTACGGACGTGTATTGTCGTTGCGGTTCCGGTTGCTGTTACTGTTGTCGTTGCTGTTACGGTTCCTGTTTGTTTCGCTCCTATTGGTATTCGTATTGACGTTGCTGTTCTCGTTGCTGTTATCGTTCGTATTGCTATTGCTATTCGTATTCATGTTGGCATTCGTATTGCCGCTTGGTTGACCAGTCAGCGCCCTTGCCATCTGAAGATGTTCCTGAAGAGTCGGGAGTGTCTTAGTGGCGAAGGCTTTCACATCCGGATCAGCGGCTCTAGCGCTCTGCTTTTCGAATGCTGCAACATCTTTTGTGTGATCGCTCAACATCAGCTTTGCATAAGCGCGATCGAATGCTGCTCCGGACAATTTTGACAACCTTGTCACATGCGCTTGATGACTTCGGTCGAGAGCTGTAGGTAACGTAATTCCCTTGCTCGAAGCCAGAGACGTAAGTTCCGCGTTCGCTTTCGAATGATCGTCCACCATCCGCTGACCGAATTGCTTCACGGCCTCACTCGCCCCTTGTTGTCTCGCCCAGCGACCAAGTTCGACTTCCATCATCCCGCCCATCGCAGCGTCCATGAGAAATTTTCGGTCCTGTGAGCTCATGGTCATGCCGGCTGTTTCACCTGTTGGAGAGGTGTTCGCATTAGCGTTCGTATTCGCATTTGCATTCTCGTTGCGGTTGGCAGTTGTGTTGTCGTTTCGGTTTTGGTTTCTGTTTGAATTGTCGTTACTGTTAGCGTTCCGGTTGGCATTCTGATTTTGGTTCGAATTCTCCTGTTGGATCCTAATTCCAGCCTTGCCGGCAACGATTGACAGCCCGCATGCAAGAAGCCCGGCTAGAACCCATATGTGTACAGGTTTGATTGACTGCTGCTTACTCATGTTCGCCTCCTTGGTCTACTCGGAGCTATGCGCTCGCGTTCACTCGACGCTCGGGGAAATCGATCGTTGGTAGGGGAAGGTTTAGAGTCTATCAGCGAAGGGTTGGCAAATCTGTGCGCTGCCGTACGATCCAAGGAACTGTCCGGAGTCCAGAGTCTGGAATCGGGAGTCGCGAGTCAGGGAATCAGAAGGCCGGAGTTCTGACTCCAGACTCGAGACTCCAGACTCGCGACTCCTTGCGATTGATAGTAAGATTCTCAGCCCCCGAACAATTGAGTTTCATTCGCTTGAAAGGCAGGGACTGTGATGGTTTTCGAAATGATCGACGGAACATTCAGACAAACGAATTTGCCGAACGAGTCGCCAGAGTATCTTGCAAAACGTGAAAAGCTGCGTCTCGCGGAAATCGAGTTAATGCGACAACGTGAACGCGTGGCCGAATTGCGCCGGACGCTGCCGCCGGGCGCTGCCATTCAGGACTACGAGTTTATTGAGGGCCCGACTTCACTCGACAATGGCGACGAGCCATTACGAAAAGTGCGCTTAAGTGAATTGTTTACCGCGCCGGATCGCTCACTTGTTATTTATCAATTCATGTTTGGCAAAAAGCAGACAAACGCCTGCCCGATGTGCACCGCATGGATCGATGCCTTCAATGGAGTTGCTCATCATCTCGCTCAGAATGTTGACTTCGCGATCGTTGCTGCCGCCGATCCCGCCACGCTGCGAGCGCACGCTCGAAACCGGGGATGGAACAGGCTCCGTTTGTTGAGCGCCGGCGAGAGCACTTTCAAATATGATCTCGGCAGCGAAGATCAGGAAGGGAATCAGGATTCGACGATTTCGGTTTTTGCTCGCGACGCGGACGGGACGTTACGTCATTTTTATAGCGGACATCCGTGGTTGGGTGAGGACATCAGAGAGCGAGGGATTGATGAGTTGAATCCGATTTGGAATGTGTTGGACCTTACGCCGCAGGGAAGAGGTAAGTTTTACGCGTCGCTGGACTACGGTACAAAAGTCCACGCCGCCCGCGGGTAATTAGGTAAGTTTATACATCGCTCGACTACGGCATAAAGGTCCACGCTGCTCGCGGGTAGGATCATTCCGCTTCTCATTCTCCCCAACCTTTAGGTTGGGTTGCGTAGCGTTATACTCCGCGGAACCACTT
>DATEDU010000394.1:0-8675 GCA_035281525.1 Pyrinomonadaceae bacterium
GGCGTCAGGTCAAGCGAAAGTTGGGGCGGATGGTGTTGGTTTGAGGTGTAGTTTGTCCAATGAAAATAAAACCTCGTCTTGAATATCAATTCTCTTGGTTACTCTTTGCTTTGCCGTTCTTGCGTCTGCGCGTGGGGCAGCAATCCAGATGGTAGCAACGCACCAACGACGCCAGGGCATAACTCAGCGCTGGTTGCCGAGTGAAGTAATTCTCAGCTAGGCGGCGATTTTGAACATCAGTTACGAGAATCGAGGACAGTTTTGCGGCATTGTGGCCATGCCCATGCGCGAAGTCGTTAGTTGATTACGCCAACAGGAATCAGCAGCAAAAGCGAGGAAAGCGGCCGACGCAAGTTAATATTTTGGAAGTCGAAACTTGAAGAAGCACTGATAAAACTCGCGAAAATCAATGAAGCAAGGCAAAGATATCGTTTTCTGTAGATTGACTCTTCCAGAGATAGCGGAGCTTTTGGGCGTCGCACAGGAGAGCATTGATCGTGACTAAAGTTTACTCGCACATGGCTGAAGCAACAAATGACTGGCAAGTCTTGACCGGCATCCCAAACTTGGGCAAAGATCTCGACGTTCTAGAACTCCTCGCCCGTTGACCTAAGAACCCATGGAGCAATACATAAAACCGCGATGGCTTCGTGATCTTCTGCGATTCCTGCCACTCAAGAGTCAGTTCGTGTTGTCTGGCAATGTGAAGGATCTCCAAACACGGGAGGTCAGTCCCGGTCTCATCGCCGCAGCCCCGCTGATCGATGTATTAGCCGCAGAACTGAGAAACGCCGGCTTCACTCATGTTCTTGCCTACGATCCAATCATGGGGATTCGGCTCGCTGATCCCTTTATTGAGCCTGCTCAGGCCGCACACGTACTTGAGAGCCTTGGGCTTCCACAATCAAATGCCAATGGGGGAGCAAGTTTGGATCTTCTGGCCACCACCCTTGACCGTGTTGTGTCGTCTGACGGTGCGCCGACAGCAATCATCATCGACTTCGCATCTCGCTTACTCGTCAGGACGGATTATCCATCATCCGCAGAACATCAGCTCTTTACGCGCGCACTAGTTTTGACACAAAGTGCGAAAGCTCGTCCGGCTGGACCAGATCGACACCCATTGTTCAATACCGTCTTGTGGATTGTCGATAAAGAGGGCGATCTGCCTGACTGGTTAGTTATTAACAATCCGCGTTTGCGTCATATCCCTATTTCAAAACCCGATCGTGCTGCTCGCCGGGCAGTCATTCCTTCATTGCTTCGCAGCCTGGTCGGCGGGCAGGAAGCAAGTAACGCCGTACTCACGCAAGCCGAAGAGGATCTGGTTGATGAGACGGAGGGACTACTCTTAACGGATCTCAACGCAATCGTTCAGCTTGGCCGCACCGAGCGGGTGGAAGTATCAAGGATCTCTGATGCAGTAAGACGATACAAGGTCGGAGTAACAGATGACCCATGGCGAAAGATTGAGAAGGAGCGAATTCGTTCGGCGTCAACATTCGTGACTCAGCGCGTCATCGGACAAGATCACGCGGTCATCCACATGCTTGATATTGTGAAGCGCGCATCGACTGGTATCAGCGGAACTCGTCGCGGCGGGCGTCCGCGTGGCGTGGCGTTCCTTGCTGGGCCAACTGGCGTCGGCAAAACAGAGTTGGCCAAAACGATCACCGAACTGTTGTTTGGCGATGAGAGTGCTTACATTCGTTTTGATATGTCTGAATTCAGCGCGGAGCACGCTGACCAGAGACTGATTGGCGCACCGCCGGGATATGTAGGCTATGATGTAGGTGGCGAACTCACCAACGCAATTCGCGAAAAGCCGTTCAGCGTGGTGCTCTTCGACGAAATTGAGAAGGCCCACCCAAGAATTCTCGACAAGTTTTTGCAAGTGCTGGACGATGGCGTGTTGACTTCAGGCCGCGGCGATCGAGTTTATTTTTCTGAAGCCCTGATCATTTTCACTTCCAATCTTGGAATCTACTCTCTGGATGCTACCGGGTCGCGCATTCCCAATGTCACTGCTGAGCAACCTTTCGAAGAAGTCAACAGGAAGGTTCGGCAGGAGATCGAAAACCATTTCAAGCTAGTGCTGAATAGACCTGAGATACTTAATCGAATTGGCGAAAACATCATCGTCTTCGACTTCATCCGTCCGGAAATTGCGGCAAAGATCTTCGACCACATGGTGGAAGGCATTCTGTCGAACGTCAGAGAAACCGGTAATGTGGTCACGATCGCTGAAGACGTCAAACATCGACTGCGATCGATCTGTTTGGCTGACCTTTCACATGGCGGCAGAGGTATTCGTAACCAGTTGGAGGCGCATTTGATTAATCCCCTAGCTCGCGCACTCTTCGAGGAAGACTCCGTCGGCGGCGGTTATCACATTGAAGCGCTTGTAAGTGGGGCCACCACGACTCTAAAGCTAGTAAAAGCATGACAAACGGAATCGCCATTTCACGATTACACTTTCCTGTGACGACATTAGGCCCGGGTCGCCGAATCGGTATCTGGTTCCAAGGCTGTTCGATTCGCTGTTCCGGATGCATTTCGAAAGATACCTGGGATCCTGATCAAGGATGGACGACTGTGGATTCCGTCATTGCCGCAGTACAGCATTGGATGCCTGATGCTCAGGGCATTACGATCTCGGGTGGGGAGCCGTTTGATCAACCCGACGCACTTCGGGTTTTACTACAGAAGCTGCGCGGGATCTCGGGTGGGGATGTGCTTGTTTATTCAGGATATCTCTTTGATGAATTGACCGAATGGTTAGACGCGAATTCAGGTTTGGTTGACGTTCTCATTTCTGGACCTTATCAGGAACGTTCCGGTCAAAGTTTTCGCCTCAGAGGCAGTGACAATCAGGCTCTTCACTTTCTGACGGAGTTAGGACGAGAACGATTTTCATCATTCGACAGGACGATTCAACCCGAGGATCGAAGATTCGATGTAATGTTTGACGACAATGGTAGTGTTTGGATCGCCGGTATCCCGCACCGAGATGACTTTCGCCGGTTCAAAAGTATTCTGAAAGCGGCTGGACACAGCGGCTGTTTCTCTGACTCCCACACGACAGAGGTTCCTCTTGATTCGATTTTGCCCCAACTGTCTGACCGAACGTAGCCTTCACGAAATTCTCTGCCAAGGGAAAATTGGGGAACGCGATTGCGGCTGGGATCTAGCTCGGGAACCTCTCCGCCCGGAAGGATGGCACCCTGCTCAACCAGTAATTCCAACTCCAGATAGGCCTGTGGCTTTGCAATGTCCAAAGGGTCACACCGTCAGTGCGGGTGACCTCCTCTGCAGTATTTGCGGCGCCGACATCGATCAGGTCGCAACTCCGGCTGAACCTCCCATTGAAGAAATCACTGTCATCGACGGCTGGCATCTTCGACAACCTTTGCAATCTGACAGCAAAGTAGAAGAGCGATTTCTCGCCGTGAATGAAACCGGAGAACAAGCTGTGCTGAGACTCTACACTGCTGGAAGCGAGCCGGACCCTTCTGTTTACCAAGTTCTCAGACTGCTATCGATCGATCATACTCCGCGAATCATCGCGACTGGCCGATGGCAGGACCGAGCTTATGAAGTAAACGAAGAATTAACCGGAGGCACACTCGCTGAGCTTGGACTCCTACCCAACGACTCCGCCATGTTTGAACGCGTCGTTGAAGAACTTGGTAAGTGTCTGCACAGCTTTTCCGAACATGGCCTGCGTCATCGAGATCTTCGACCAGGCGCGATTCTGGTTCGCCAGAAAGATCCGCTCGACCTCGTTGTAACCGGCTTTGGTTCTGCCCGGCTCTCAGATTTCGATCTGGATATTGTTTCACCTCTTGAAACCACCAAATACAGCGCACCGGAAGCGATAGCCGGAGGAGTTGCCGCCGCGTCCGATTGGTGGAGTCTCGGAATGATCCTTCTGGAACAGATCACGCGTGGCAAATGTTTTGAAGGCGTAAACGAGCAGGCATTCCTGATTCACGTGATCACCAACGGACCTCCTTTGCCAAGCGATATCGAACCTCGATTCAGTCGCCTGTTGCGGGGATTGTTGGCCCGGGACCGCCGTGAGCGTTGGTCCTGGAATGAAGTCAAACGTTGGCTGAACGGTGAGGACGTTCCGTTGCCAAGTTCGGCAACTCCTGAAGAGCTTCACACCCCAACCGGTCCCAGCATCGAACTTGCGGGGCAATCTCACTATAGCCCAAGGACATTCGCCTTAGCTGCTGCGGATTCGGGCAGCTGGGACGACGCGAAAGACAAGCTACTAAAAGGCGCTGTAGTTACGTGGGCCGAAGAGACAAACGTAGATTCACGGTTGCTCGGTAGCCTTCGGCAGCTTCGACTGTTAGAAAACCTTTCGGATGATTTTCGGCTGTCGCTAGCGCTGAAAATCTTGAATCCATTGATGCCGCTG
This sequence comes from Pyrinomonadaceae bacterium, assembly GCA_035281525.1. GTDB lineage: Bacteria > Acidobacteriota > Blastocatellia > Pyrinomonadales > Pyrinomonadaceae > PSRF01. The sequence goes on from DATEDU010000394.1 coordinate 4,430, forward strand.
ATTTGCCGCGGCGACATTGTTACGCCAGGCTGGCTTTTGGACCATCTGGATGAGGGTTATGAATTAATAACGGGACCTGCACCCGATTTTCTGAAACGTCTGGATACCGAAATATGGTTGTCGAGACTGAAGGTTCGGGCCACAAATGTCCGCGAGCGCGCTCGTAATTTAGAGATCGAACTTGAGGAAGATGACCTTCGAATCCATCTGCTGTCGACTTCTCAGAGTCGTTTAGAACAGATGTGGAACGAAAAGCGGAAAATCTTGCCCGAAAGCGATCATCCCGCATTGTCGGCGATCTTTGAGCGCAGGCAGATCTCGGAAGAAGACCTGATCGTGCTGTTATCAGCAGCGGTCGGACAGTTTCGAACCAGCGAATCAATTATCACTGAATCAACCGAAGTTGCGTCCGAAGTTGGCTTCAGTGATTTTGACGCGCAACAAGCAGCAACCGACTTGCTTCTCCCTCGTCGTGAACTGTACCGAAAACTTGAGAAGAGAGTACAAGGCTTTGCGCGCTGCGGGAATATTCGAATAGATGAATGGGTAGATCAATTTAGGCTGGAACATCGAATACCGGTAGCGAGAGCATTGGTTGCTCTCTCAGTTCCACCTGAACGCTGGTCCGAACCTCCAAAACAAACATACGTGGCGACTCTCCTCGATTTCTTCGCCAAGCGTGTCTCAGTCGCGGTTCAGCGTGGCCCGTTAAGCAGAATGACTATAGGTAAGACCACAGCACGCATCGATCTCACGGAACTTGGCACTACCAGACGGCCATCGCCAGCGCTGCTTGAACATTTGTTGCTACGCAGCGAAAAGATGGTGCCGATTGATCCGGCGGTGTTTGCCGAAAACGAAGCCCTGGAGAGACGACTGCGATCGCTTTATACCCACGCGCTTTTGTATCGTCGCGATACCGGCGTTGACGGTCTTTACATGGGTTTTCCATTTCTGTTGATTCGCACCGCGTCCAAGGCGCTTCCTCGCATCAGCCCGATCTTGCTTTGGCCCATCCGCCTGCAACCCGAGATTGGCTCGCGTGGCAACGTGTCGATAGGTTTCGATCGCGAACGAGAAGAAGTGCGTCTTAATCCAGCATTCAGTGTACTGCTCGGAACCGAAACCGCGGAGCGTTGGAAGGAAACTGTCAAGGATCTTCTCGGAAGAGCGAGCCTCTCTCTCGTCGATCTGATGGATGGACTTGGCGCACTTGCTACTGCGCAAGCACGAAACCTTGTGCGGTTACCCAACAAAGATGTGCAAATTAAAACGGGAGAGCGTCAACTGGTTTGTTGCGCGGTGCTATTTCACCTAGCCTACATGGGGCAAGCCGTCGTCGAAGACTTGCGACAGTTGAAGGGCATACCACCCGCCGGCACGGGCTTGGAGACACTCTTAAAAGTCTCACCGCCACCTACGCGAGAAGAACCACCACCAGTTCGCGAATTGGACAGATTCTTTACGGCTCAAAGCGATCCATCTCAGGAATCGGCTGTTCTTGAAGCACGAAAAGCACCCGGCTTGGTCGTTGATGGTCCTCCGGGAACAGGAAAAAGCCAGACAATCGTCAATATGATAGCCGATGCCATCGGCTCAAAAAGAAATCTTCTCGTGGTGTGCCAGAAGCAGGCGGCTCTCGACGTTGTTCACAAGAGACTAGACGCCGAAGGCCTCACCAACCGGATCATCATGATCACAGACGAAAATCGTGATCGTGAACGAACTATTCGGGTTATTCGAGAGCAATTAGAATCTCTGCACAGCGCAGCCCAGTTTGGAACACAGTCCTGGCGAATAAATCGCACACAAGTCGCGGCACGAATCGAATCGTTGGAAGCTGAACTCGATAGACATCATATGGCACTTCACGAAGTAGATTCCGTTACCGGTTCGACTTATAGATTTATATTGGGAGAGCTGATTGCTCTGGAAAGCGAAGCACGTGCACCGATTGATGCGCCTGGTCTACGTCCTCACTTCGCAACTCTTGATCCCGAGAGCGTCGCTACTCTCCAGGAAACATGCGCACCACTCGCACGTTACTGGCTTCCCTCTCAGTTCGAGAATAGTCCTTTGGCACAACTGAAATCTTTTTCTTCCGACCTCGGCACAATCACCGATTTCCAGAATGACTTCAATGCATTCATTGCGGATGAGGCAGAGCGACAGAAAACTCTTGCGCAAACCTCCGAGGCTTTTCCGATCGAAGATCCGCAATCAGCTTCCGACTGGCTTGCAACTCATGCGCAATCGTTCCGTGTGCTCGCACCAGTTCAGCGCCAACGTCTGGTCGAATGGCTGCCACTCTTTGCTCGCAACGGAGACAAAGGAAAGGGCCAACGAGCCCTTGTTGAGTTGGCGACGATCAGGGAGGGCCTTAAAAACATCAACTTTCCCGAAGCAGATAACGCAAATCAAACATTAGCAACCGGCTTCAGTGATTTTGAATTGAATACATGGGTACCACTTGCTGAGGAAGTTACTAAACCTGCTTCGTTTTTCGCTAAGTTGTCACCTTTACGTTGGTATCGACGACGCCAGCTTCTAACGTTCTTCAGGGAGAAGTCATTGGGCGAACTCAGCAATGCACCTTCGTTCATAGTTGCTGCCAAGCATGAGATCGCGTTACGACCCTGGAGAGCACATTTGGCGTCAGTTACGACATCGCTTCAAGTTGTCGCTGCAAAGATCAATGAGCAGCCTCTTTCGGCATTGTTAACACTCGCACAAAGAATTGAAAACGAGTTAACCCTGGTCCGCGATCTAGTGCACACCCTGCACTTATGTCCGCTTGAGTCTTCGGCGCTCGAAGCCGTCAATGATGCAACGCCGGAAGCATTCGAGAGTTTTGTCGATCGTGTTCAGCAGGGATTGCGACGCCACGAAGCCCGCCGGCGCTCTCTGATCGCATTGAACAGGCTCGAAACATGGTTCAACGAGACTTGGATTGCTTCGTGCAAACGCGTGATTGAGACTGAGGACTCGAATGAAAGTGCTATCTCAACTATTTCCGATTCGTTGCCAACTCTAGAACCGTACCTGCGCTTTCGACGTCGAGCTTCGTCGCTTTCTCCTTTGGCACTCACAGTCTTCCGCGTACTTCGCAGCGTCGAGTCGTTGTTACCCCGGGATCCGGTGCAGTTGGATCAAGAGGTGCGTCGAACGATCGAACGAGAATCCCGATTGGCATGGAAAGCACGACTCGAGGACGAAAATCCTCTGCTTTTGTTTGACGCTGCGGAACTGCAAAGCAAAGTGAAAGCGCTCGCTGATCTGGATCAACAAATGCGCAAGGCCAATCAGCGTCTTTTGATCGACGGCATCGACACGAGCCGCCTGCGTCCCTTGAGAGCATGGGAAGACATCACACGCTTGCGTGGCCAAAGAGCTCAACGACTCAGAGAGTTTTTGAATCGCGGTACAGAACTGGGGTTGATGGAGCTGCGACCTGTTTGGCTGATGAACCCAGATGTCGCCAGTCGGATTCTTCCACTAAAGGCCGGCTTGTTTGACACCGTGATCTATGACGAGGCTTCTCAGATTCCTGTCGAGTTTGCCCTGCCAACTCTCTATCGAGCGAAGATTTCAATTGTTAGTGGTGATGAGAAGCAAATGCCACCCACGGCCTTCTTCTCCAGCCGGGTAGAAAATGACGAGGCAGACGTCTATGAAAGTGACGAGGGTGAGGAGACATTAACTAACCAGGAGCGCGCAGAACTCTCCGAGAGCTGGGACCGGCGAGATATAAAGGACTGTAGCAACCTTCTCGAGTTGGCCAAGGCATCTCTTCCATCAACTACCCTGCAGATACACTATCGATCTGCCTATCGCGACCTTATCTCCTTTTCAAACGCATCGTTCTACGATAACCGACTTAACGTGCCCGTAAGGCATCCTGATGAAGTGGTACGACAGGTGAAACCGATCGAAGTGATTCGTGTCGACGGCATCTATACCAACCAGACCAACCCTGACGAAGCAAGCGCCGTTGCGGACGTCTTATCAAAGCTTTGGGATAAACCTGCGGCGATGAGGCAGACAGTCGGTGTAGTTACTTTCAATCGCAAGCAAGCTGATCTTATTGAAGAGGTGCTTGAAGAACGCGCTGAGAACGACGCCGCTTTTCGATATGCCATGGCCGCCGAGCGCGAAAGAAGAGAACATGGTGAAGACATGAGCTTTTTCGTCAAGAACGTGGAAAACGTTCAGGGTGACGAACGTGACATCATTATCTTCTCTTCCA
>DATEDU010000395.1:0-4085 GCA_035281525.1 Pyrinomonadaceae bacterium
ATATACGGCAGCAGTGTCCCATCAAGCCGCACCAGCATTGCCGACTAAGGATGAGACGCAAGTCGCTTCGATTACGTCGGGAGAGTACACGTGCCCGATGCATCCGCAGGTGCGCCAGAACGGTCCTGGTTCGTGTCCCAAGTGCGGAATGGCTTTGGAGCCGGTCACCGTAACTGCACCCAAAGAAAAAATCGAATACACCTGTCCGATGCATCCGCAGATCGTGCGTGATGCGCCGGGATTCTGTCCGATCTGTGGAATGGCACTGGAACCGCGAACCGTAGTTGCCGAGGAAGAAAATGCAGAGCTAAAGGATATGCGGCGGCGGTTTTGGGTGAGTGCGGCTCTGAGCCTGCCTCTGATAGTTCTTGCGATGAGCGAGTTCATTCCCGGAGATCCGGCGCGGACCTTCATCGGAGCAAGATCTATTACCTGGATTTCCTTAGCGCTCGCATCACCAGTCGTACTTTGGGGCGGGTGGCCGTTCTTCATGCGCTTTTGGTACTCACTTGTAAACCGCAGTCTCAACATGTTCACGCTGATCGGTTTGGGCGTGGGTGTGGCTTATCTTTACAGTGTCGTTGCCACACTCTTCCCGGAAATCTTCCCCCACTCATTTCGCGATCACATGAACAACGTGCCTGTGTATTACGAAGCCGCTGCGGTTATCACGACGCTGGTGCTGTTGGGCCAGGTTCTCGAACTCAAAGCGCGAAGTTCAACGAGCGCTGCAATCAAGTCGTTACTGGGTTTGGCTCCCAAGACGGCACGCCGAATTCGGCAGGACGGGAATGAACAGGATGTGCCGCTCGATCAAGTGATGAAAGGCGATCTGTTGCGTGTTCGACCAGGCGAGAAGGTTCCTGTGGACGGCGTTGTTATTGAGGGAACGAGCTCAGTGGATGAGGCAATGGTTACCGGTGAGCCGATTCCGGTCGAAAAGAAATCGGGTGATCGAGTAATTGGCGCGACCGTTAATGGCACTGGTTCACTGGTGATTCAGGCGGAGCGAGTTGGCGCGGAAACGTTGTTATCACAGATCGTACAGATGGTTGGTGAAGCTCAGCGGAGTCGTGCGCCGATTCAAAAGCTTGCTGACGTCGTGTCTTCGTATTTCGTTCCGGCCGTAATACTAATCGCGATCATTACTTTCGTCGTGTGGGCGACGGTTGGCCCAGAACCGCGTATGGCTTACGCAATCATTAACGCGGTCGCCGTTCTCATCATCGCGTGTCCTTGTGCGTTAGGGTTAGCAACTCCGATGTCAATCATGGTTGCGACCGGCAAAGGGGCGCAGGCGGGAGTTTTGTTTAAGAACGCTGAAGCCATTGAAGTGCTTCGCGAGATCGACACGCTGGTTGTTGATAAGACCGGCACGCTGACCGAGGGCAAACCGAAACTGGTGACCGTGGTACCTCTGCAAGGGACCAGCGAAAGGGAACTACTTCACCTGGCGGCAAGTCTCGAGCGCGGTAGTGAACATCCACTAGCGGCCGCGATCGTTTCCGGCGCGGAGGAGCGCGACGTAGACCTGGTGAAAGTTGAAGCGTTTGAATCGATTACCGGAAAGGGCGTTAAGGGAACTGTCGATGGACAGTCTGTCGCGCTCGGCAATCGCGCTTTGGTTGAAGAAACTGGAATCGATGCGGACGAACTCGCCGCGCGGGCTGAAAGCTACCGTGCCGAAGGGCAAACGGTGATGTTTGTGATTGTTAACGGGAGACCCGCAGGGTTGTTGGGAGTCGCCGATCCAATTAAGGAGAGTACGCCGGAGGCGATCAATCAACTCCATCAGCAGGGTCTGAAGGTTGTCATGCTTACTGGCGACAGCCGAACAACGGCCGAAGCTGTTGCGCGAAAACTCAACATCGATGAAGTTGTCGCGGAGGTATTGCCGAATCAAAAAGCCGAAATCGTCAAACGCTTTCAGGCCGAGGGCCGTAAGGTTGCAATGGCCGGAGACGGAATCAACGATGCACCGGCGCTTGCCCAGGCCAACGTTGGTGTCGCGATGGGCACCGGAACGGATGTAGCGATGCAGAGCGCGGGCGTCACGTTGGTTAAAGGCGACTTGCGAGGCATCGTGAGGGCAATTCGTTTGAGCCGGGCGACGATGAAGAACATCAAAGAGAACCTGTTCTTCGCCTTTGTTTACAACGCTGCCGGCGTGCCGATCGCGGCTGGCGTTCTTTATCCCTTCTTTGCCTTGTTGCTTAACCCGATGATGGCTGCGGCGGCGATGAGCGTTAGTTCTGTTTCTGTCATCGCGAATGCATTAAGGCTGCGTCGCGTTTCGCTATGACAAAGTTGTTTGGTTTTTTCACTGACCTCCCGCAAGCGAGAGACTCTGGTGAAGGAAAATAAAAAAATTTTTAAAAAATCCATTTTCCATTGACCTCACGCAGGCGGGAAACACATTTGTAGAAACATGGATAAAGAAGCATGTTATGAGAAAAGGCTGCAAGGGCAGCCTTTCCTCTTGAAACGTGAAAACTTTCGCTCAGCGATAACTCGTCTGAGGAACACCACCGCCACAGTCTCGTGGACAGGTTTGCGCGTTTTCACCACACGACTTTTGGCATTGTCCATCCCCGCACTTGGCGCAGAATGCCGGGGTTTGAGGTTCGTTGTCTGTGGCCTTGGCAACGAATTGATTGTAACCAAAACCGATGGAGACCGCGGCAAAGGCGATCGCAATTATTGATGCTCGCAGAAATTTCATAGACCCTCCCTCTAAGGTGAACTTTGTTGATGTAATTTGAGTTATGGGAGGAAGCTCTGAGCATGGGAATTATACTCCATATCACTCGCCCGAAAACTTTCAGTTGAGAAATTCCCCGCACCGGATTTGCGGAAATCCACACTGACCCCCCTCAACCCCCGCAAATTACTGCGCTATTCGCTTGGCACGGCTGTTGCCGAATGAGAGCGGAGCTCTAAGTGAGACTCAGGCGGTCCACATGAAATTCATCGACAGCAAACGCAGGCGCGGGTTGGCTAAAGCGACATGGGTGCGGATCATCTCATTCGCCATGCTGCTAACGCTTAGCACGAGTGTGTCGTTGGGACTTCCGGTTCAAGATAACGGCTGTAATGCCGCCGAAATGCAGAAGATCGGTTGTGAGCACATGGGAATGGAACCGAATGCGGCCGATGCCACAGGCACAACTCTATGCTGTCTGTTGGAGTGCCGGGAGCTTGGACCAACCAGTGCGGCTTTCGATCTCCGACTGCCTGTTCAAAAAGTGATCTCTGTTGATTATGCCGCCCTGATACCGCCTGTGACTTTGCGACGACTCCCGCAAGAGCAGCGGTTGCAAAGTTCTTCTTTCACTCCGCCAACTTCATACCTCAAGAACCTCGCGCTCCTGATCTAGTCATTCAAAGGTACACGTGTGTTTGCCCGTAGTTGCAGTTCTCGGAACTGTGATGAACCGGGTTGCGTTGATTGTCGTCGCATCCTGGTCCACACGGGCATCTGGTGGAGATAACTGAGTGAGGTGCGAAGTGAAAAGCTTCATCACAACTGGCACAACTTATCTGTTGACGGTTTTCTTGCTCGGGCAGGGGATAGCACTCGCGCAGCAACCGGCGTCGTCTGCCGTGCAGACGCGGGTTAATGAATCAAGCAATGCTCGTCTATCCGACCTGATCGAGCAGGCGCTGGAGAACAATCCGGAAATCAAATCCATGCAGCGTCGCTTCGATATGATGCGCGCTCGCGTCCCGCAAGTTAAGGCTCTCGACGATCCCATGCTCAGCGTTGGATATATGGGCAACATTGCACCTTTCTATGTGCAACGAGACGACCCATCCAGCGGCCGCTCGATCAGCATTACTCAGGATCTGCCGTTTCCCGGCAAGCGTGCTCTCAAAGGTAAGGTGGCGAGTTCGGAGGCAGATGCGGAGTGGTGGGCCTTCGAACAGACGCGCCGGAATGTCGTCGCGGAAGTAAAGGATGCTTATTTTGATCTCTACTACTTGAACAAAGCACTAGGCGTCGTAAGCAAGACGAAAACACTACTGGAACAATTTACGAAGATTGCGGAAGCGCGATACGCGGTCGGCAGAGGCATTCAGCAGGA
>DATEDU010000396.1:0-69904 GCA_035281525.1 Pyrinomonadaceae bacterium
GTCAGCGCAAGACCACGCAAGTCAGTGCTATGACCGCTGGCTACCGCAAGCGGTTCTGTGCTTGAGCGGTTTGACGTCCCTGTCGGCATTAGTTTGTTTGATTCCAACTTGTTGGATCTATTCAAGACGCCGCAAACTCATTTGCCTACTGTTCCTCTCGCCAGTGAAATTTCATCAGGAGAAAGTCATGTTCACTCGACCTCCAAAGACTGCCATAGTTGTGCACTTCGTCTGTTCACTAGTCGTCGCGATTCTTCTATTTGCTTGTTCCACAGACTCCACCTACGCGCAGAACTCATCGCCCGCCCCCTTAACAGTTATCCCGCTTGAAGGTCTTGACCCAGTGATGCTCGCGCAGGGTAAAGAAGTACAAGGGGACATGAAATACAAAGTCACTCGAGGTCAATTTCAATACATTTTTGCGAGCGAGGAGAACAAAGCGTCGTTTGAAAAGGATCCATCACGCTACGAGATCCAATTGGACGGCTATTGTGCTCGGATGGGAGCGCCCACTACGGCAAACTCAGATCTCTATGCAGTTCATAATGGGCGCATCTACATTTTTGGCTCCGAGCAATGCCAGACTATTTTCAAGGCCGCTCCAGAAAAATATCTTGAGGTGCCGGCAGCGCCCAAAGCACCTCCTACACCGGAGATGGTGAAACGAGCACAAGATCTAATTGCAAAAGCCGTTGAAGCGTTAGGCGGGGCAGCAAAACTGGATCAGCTTGTCAGTTTTCAAAAGAAAGAACTTAGAGGAAACGCGGTCAAGAATACTTTGCTGCTGGCTTTTCCTGATGGAGTGCGTCAGGAAACTGTCAGGCCAAGTTTCACTCTCATTTCTGTCGTCGCGCCCTCCGAATCATTTTTCGTCGTAAACAATGCCGCCAGGCCGATGCCCGACGACAACCGCGCAGCAATCCATAAAGAACTTAACCATGAACTATTGGTTCTCCTTCGAGCCAGGGCTCGTTCAGATTTCAAGGTCTCGGCGGCAAGCAGCGGCCAGTCAAAAGTCGAACAAGTCGATGTTGAACTTCCCGGCTTCAACTCGCTGATTGGGATTGATCCTGCAACCGGCCGAGTGCTTAGTCAGACATATCGAGGACGCGGACCCGGCGGAGTTGTTGGTGAGATTGCGATTAACTATTCCGATTTTCGAACTATTGAAGGGTTGTCTTTGCCATTTCAGGTAACGGCCACATTTGATGGTCAACCGTATCCTGCTCTATCAGCCACGATCGAGGAGATAACAATAAACCGTCCAATCGATCCAGCGAGCTTTAAGAGACCAAATTCGAACGACTGATGTGCCAGCAGAAACGATGGGGATTACAATCCAGTCAATGTCCAACAAACTTCAGTTTGTCGTTGGCTTCGACAAGCTGAAGCTTGTCGGACAACCAAAAGAACATCACTCTCGGACAGTAAAACCGATCCTGGCCCTCGCGCTGGTCTTGTTGATCTCGCAAATAGCTGTAGCGCAATCGTCCGATTGGGCGCAGTGGGGCGGGCCGCAGCGAAACTTCAAATCGGACACAAAAGGGCTGGCCACAACTTGGCCGGCGGCCGGTCCCCGGCGACTGTGGGAAAGAGAACTCGGTGAAGGATACTCTGCCATCGCCGCTGAACGCGGAATGCTGTTCACCATGTACCGGAAAGGCGAGAACGAAATCGTAATCGCTCTCGACGCGGCGACGGGTAAGACGGTCTGGGAATACAGTTATGCTGCACCGTTCTCGCCGGAATACGACATGTCATACGGGACGGGCCCTCACGCAACTCCATTGGTTGTAGGCAACCTGCTTTTCACTTCGGGTGCCACGGGCAAGCTGCATTGCCTCGACAAAAAGAGCGGCAAGCTTTTGTGGTCGCATGATCTAATCAAGGAGTTTCACGGCACTGTGCGCGTGAATGGTTATTCTTGTAGTCCAATCGCTTACAAAGACAAGATTGTCATGTTGGTCGGTGGACAGGCCAGTAGCCTCGTTGCCTTCAATCAGAAAGATGGTACGGTGGCCTGGAAGAAGCATGACTTCCGGAATTCCACCTCTTCTCCGATCATCATCAACGTCGATGGTCAGGATCAACTCGTTGCTTTCATGTACGCCGAAGTTGTAGGGGTCGATCCCAACAACGGAAATCTATTATGGAGCCATCCTCATCCAGTCGACTTCGGCTTAAACACCAGCACACCGGTTTGGGGCTCCGACAATTTGCTTTTCATTTCGAGCGGATACAACGGCGGAAGCCGGGTCATAAAACTCAGTCGGAGTGGAGACAAAACGACCGTGGAGGAATTGTGGTCGCATCGATTGATGCGAATTCATTTTACTAACGCGATTCGCGTTGGCGATTTTGTTTATGGTTCAAGTGGCGACTTTGGGCCAGCGCCGTTCACCGCAGTCGATGTTAAAACAGGAAAAGTATTGTGGCGCCATCGCAGTTTTCCGAGGGCCTCATTCATATTTGCCGATGGTCGTTTCATCATTCTTGACGAAGACGGTAATTTAATACTCGCCACAGTGACGGCTGAAGGCTTAACGGTCACGTCGAAAGTCCAACTGCTCAGTCAATCCTGGACAGTACCTTCCTTGGCAGGAACGCGGCTGTACTTGCGCGACCGAAAAAAGATTATGGCGTTAGAGATTGGAACGTCATAACGAACCGAGGTTTCCTTCCTTAAGAACTCCCGGAAGTACGACGTTGTTCTAATATTGCCTGCTTAAAAGAGTTCGATATAGCATAGCTGCCAGCCTGCCGCGCGTTCGGCCCAGGGAGATATTCAGAATACGTAAGTTTCCCGCACAACTGGCGTTGGCATTGTTTACCGTTTTGCTTCCGCAGGTTGCCACTGTGGTCTACGGATGTTCATGTCCTCCTATTCCTACACCATATGAGGCGTTTCAAAGAGCTGAAGCCGTGTTCGTGGGCAAGGTCATAAGCTCCAAAGACGTCACCTTCACCGAGCAGAATAGGCTGGGGAAGGACTATGACTACAAGGAGCGTCACTTTCGCTTTGTAGTAAACGAACTGTTGAAGGGCCCAAAAGACTCAGAAATTGATATCAATGCAGGGAGAACTGACAGCAGTTGCTACGCTGGCTTCACCGTAGGTAAAACTTACCTGGTCTATGCAAGTGGTATTTGGCAGGCTCTCTACACGGAAATGTGTAACAGATCGAGTTCAATTGCATCAGCGTATAGCGACTTGCATTTCCTTCGATCGCTTTTGAAAGGCACGCCTGAACCGCGTGTCTATGGTTCAGTGACTCGAACTGACCCCGACTTAACCAAGGAGAATTCTGGCCGGGTTACACCCATGGCAGGTGTGCGAGTCGTGATTGAAGGTGATAAACAGAAATTCGAGACCGTCAGTGACAAAGGCGGTCTTTTCAGTTTTATCAACGTGCCGGATGGCAAATACACGATTCGGCCTGTGCTCCCTGATAACTACAGGGCATATTACCCGGCCTCCGAAGAATTTGTGCTTACTTCGAACAAAAAAGAACGTCATCCGGCTATTCATTACGGCGCCAGCGCATATCTGGAGTTCAACATCGGCTGGAACAACGAGCTCAGCGGTAAGGTGCTTGATTCCGAGGGTAACCCTATTATTCGCGCTAAGGTAGCAATCATGGTTCGTCGCGGTGACTCTCCCATGCTTGTCCACGAGGAACGGTATGACCATCGTCCCCAAGGAAAATATTCCTTCTTGGGATTGACTCCCGGTAAGTATTTGCTGGCGGTGAAGATTAGAGCGCCATTTACCGATCCGAAGAAGTTATTTCAATTTTACTACCAGCAGGCCGAGGACTTGGGACAGGCAGACGAGATAACGATTGGTGAAAGTGAATCACTTTTGGAGAGAGATATCAGGCTTCCGCCAGGATATGTTGTGCGTGAAATTGAAGGGACTGTTGTGTGGCCAAACGGCGTACCTGTACATCATGCATGGATCTTTTTGGCTGCTGCACAGGACAGCGCCGACGATGATAAAAAATATGATTGGGAGAGCACAGACGAGCTCGGAAGGTTCTCGCTACAGGCATTCGTTGGAGCAACCTATTGGCTGCATGCAGCGGGCCCACTATCACTTGAGATACCACAAAAGCGCTCGACGGCGGAACCTATAAAAGTAACCGTGGGCCGAGTTAATGAGCCGTTGAAGATTGTGGTGCCTTTTCCAAAAACCCCTGAGCCATAATTTTCAGATCTGAGATTTGAGATTCATTCCCGCGTGCACCAGACGCGCTTATCTTTCAAACCTGTCTTTCAAACAAAAAATGTTAACGACAGTGCGGTCGCTCGTGTAAACTTATTGCCGCTCTGCCCAGAACTACCAGTGTCCAAACCAAAGCTATCGGCGACCCATTACGGGCTTCCTGAATCAAGACCGAAGCTATCGGACACTCCATTAGGAGGTTCCCAAGTGAGATACACGTTTGCCTTAGTCTCGGTTTTTGCATTAATCCTGCTCGTAGTTAGCCAGCCGTCCTCGGCGGAAAACACATTTACCCAACCGTCCGCAGCGGAAAACGCTTCAGCCAACCAGGACCAACCCACAATCGCGAAAGACAGCGTGCAGGTGACCGCGTTCACGGTCAACGAATACAAGAAGAATTATGATTTTTGGAGCTGGCTCCCACGCACTGAGTTTCGCGTGAACGGTCCCATTCCCAGCGGCGGACAGCTCTTTGTTGAATTCTCAACGCCGACAGGTCTATGGGTGAGTTACGACTGCTCAACCCAAGAAACCCAACCGGGTTACTGGTGGAAAACTGAATGCGGTGGCCGGGACATCGGTGAGGAAAAAGCTTCCACATATACCGGACCGATCAACTTCGCAATAAAAATGAGAAATGAATTAGCCGGCACTAACATGACACTCTTCAATGGAAAGGCGAAAGTTGAGAAAGCCAAGGACAACGAATTCGGACCAAAGGCCGTGAACCATTGGGTTTACTTCATCAATCACGACTGGAACCTTCCGATCGGTTATGTCTGGCTCACTCCCTCTGATGTTTACGGCTGGAAGATGCCAAACTTCCATGTCGCTTTTTGGGTTCGCGGAGATGCTTACAAGATGGACCCGCATGTGTTCTATCAGGGTAAGGAGATTGGGCGGATTTCAATTGACGGCACCATCGCCGGAAGCGCAGGGTGCGGGACAGAAGTAGAGAACAATACGACACATTATGTCGAAGACAAATACCCGCAGAAAGCAAAGTGGGCCCGCGTCGTCTGTAACTTTCCGAACATCAAAGGCCACATCAAAGACGTCGAGAAACCTAGCACGTTCCCGGGTCAGGTTGGCGAGATTTTCTACCTTGCCGAGCATCCGGGCGAGTATGAGGTCAAAGTGCTGCGAAATAATAAGCTGGCGCGGTCGTTGAAATTCACTGTCGCTCCAGGCGGAAGTTTCGATAACGGGATCGCAAAGAACAGCAAACTTGGAAGCGATCGTGTGATTGTTCCAGTTCAGATAATTGGCGATCAGGATGGTGTTTGGGATCGGAACGCCTGGAAAGATTCTTTCTACGGCAATCCATTGACGGGCTTCACCGCATTGCCATAGAAGACAATAAAAGTCTGTAGGGGCGTATAAAGTCTGGAGTCGCGAGTCTGGAGTCTAGAGTCGCGGACTTCAGACTCCAGACTCCAGACTCGCGACTCCAGACTCTATACGCCCCTACAAATAACACGATAATTGCATCCTACTTCGACTTGTATTGGAAGGTCACTCTCGTCTCCTCTTCCATCACAAGTGGCCGGACGAAGCGATACGACTTGCCCGCGCGCGGCACGTCCACTCTCACCGGGAGAACGCCTGCCACCTTTCGTTGAAGATTAAATACGTTCTGCGATGGCGCAGTCATTTGAGCCTCCCTGGCCTTACGCGCCTGCTGTTCGAACCTCCGCACCTCACGATCCGAAATACCACCGCCCGTGATTTGAACCGTCTCAGTTACGCCGGCGACCTGAAGCGTCGTTCCCAAACGCGCCGGTTGCGAAGCCGACAGTTCCAGATCGTGCTGAGTGTTCATAAACCCCGGCGATCCAATCGTGACTCTGACCGCGCCAGGCTGCATGCCTAAAACCGTCCATAGTCCTTCGCCATCAGTTCTCGCATTCAGCGTCACTCCAGTTTGAGTGTTGATTACGCTAACCGTTGCGTTAGGCACTACCGCGCCATTCGGGTCAACTACGATTCCGCCGATTTGACCAGCTGCTAATTCACTGAGCTCAACGCCGTCAAGCGCCCAAACACTTGAATCAGTCCCGGCACCTTCAACGTCCAACGCAAGAACATTCTGTGCCGCTGCCGGAAAGAGCTCAGCCGCAAGCGCGTTCCCGCGGAACTGTTTGACCTCGAGCCGATCCGGCAAAGAGACTTCCCACGTTAACAAGTTGATCGGCACGTCCAACTTAGGAAGTCCCATTTCGTATGAGCCGCTCTTTGCAAAGCGAGTCCCGGCGCCCGTATACACGAACGACACTGTGTAGGCTCCGGAGGGAGTGAACCCAGTACGCATCAGTGGAACACGATTACCGTCTGGTCCAACAACCGGTTTGACTCTTTGACCTTCAACTTCAGCCGACACCAAAGTCGCACCCGGCGGTAACTCAACTTTGACAAACGGTTGCGCATGATTCCTTACACGCAGTGTTACTTCGGTCAGAGACTTTCCTTCCACATTCATCAGAGTGGTGATAGTGGCGCGTTCGGCGAGGGCTGACAGCACCCGCGCATCGGGGAATTGGGTCCACTCGAGTTGAAGTTTGGGCGAGTCGGTTGCACGGCGATTGTAACGAAACGCCGCCTGCAATGGATAACGAGCAAGGGAACGCGCGATCGCACTTGCTTCACGTACGTCCATGCGTCGCAACCCTCCACTCTCAGTCGGAACCAACTCCATTGCACCAATGCCTTCAACCAAAAGCTCGCCGGTTTCGCGTTGTGTGCCGGTGAAGGAAAGCACTGGCGCGTCGACTTTGGACTCGCGATTGGAACGTTCGATCGCGACCAGGAATTGATGGTTGCGACGAGTTGGTTCACGCACGTTGAGAATCAACACGCCTGCATCTGTTCGACTCGAATCGAGCGTGCTGCCGGTTACCTCAGTCAACTCAAAGCCGGCGGGTAGCGGCAACCTGAATTCAACTGGCTCGCCTTGGACCACCGTCACGTCGCATAGAGCCGCAATGCGCTGTTGAGAATCGCCGACCGATACGACTGACTTGATGTCCGAAAGAAAACGGACTTCGCGTTGAGCTACGGGCGCGGAAATCTCTCTCGTGGTCCACCAAACTTTCGCCGGTTTGCCAGGCTCGAGCGTCGCCTCGACAATCGTGCGCCCGTTTGCCGTATTCCGGCTTGTGATCAGTCCCGGTTCGACTCGCACATCGGCGTGATTGCCGGCGAGGTCGAGAACAAGCAGCGAACTGCCCGCTGCCGGGACAGGCACGACAAGAGAAGCACGTCCGGCTTCCACGGCTAAAGCTGCAGCTACGCTCAGCGACACCGAGAACCGCCCTGGGCCATTCAAGATCGCCGCATGACTCAATCCTTCCTGCATTAGCGGCAGGGGACTCGTGGCTTGGCGTGCTTCAAGAAGTGTGAGTCCCGTTGTAAGTGGAACCTTGGTCGCTCTCTTATCGAGAACCATGCCATCGATATCTACCGCGCCTGTGACGCGCTGGTCTTCAACGCGCAGTTTGAATGCGGCTTGCGACAACACGAATGGAACCGGCGGCGCATCGGGTGTCTTTGGCTTGCGCGCCGCGAGCTCGATCAGGCGGTTATATTCGGAGAGTGACAATGTGACTGTTCCGGCCGCAGCGGAAGATGGGAGAGCCACATCCGTTGGCGAATTTCGTTGGCCGTACGCAGCAGTTGCCAGCACCAATATCAGGATTATCGATATTCTCATTTCGCACCTCGCTTTCGATCGCGTTGGAAGTCGAGCTCTACCACTGGTGTTTGGTTCTCACTCGTCAATTCCGAAACAAGAAAGACGGAAGGACCAAAATGCGGGAAGGCTACGCGGATTGGAAGATTGCGCGCCGGTTTGGATGGCCGTTTTCCGTCGCCATGATGGGAAAGCAGTTGCTTAGCAGCATCCGCGACCGTCGGTTGGACTGCACTTTCAATCGTCGCTGAATTGCCGCCGCGCAGGACAGCCGATTCCGGCGAACGGAAAGGCTCAACACGGAAGTTTCCCGGAACCATGTTGATGCGAAAGAGAGGCGAGTGATGCAGCACTAGATTTGATTTGGAGATAGGAAGATCGACTGCGACTAACGAAACTCGAGCATGACCTTTGTCGACCCACGGCTGGCTGCGATCGAGGTATGCCACTTCAACAACAAATGCAGCGGCATCTTCCCCCGATCTCGTTTTTTCCAATGGCAGCAACAACGAGCCATCCTGAGCACGTCCCGGTCTGATTGGGCGACCGGTTACTGATGCACTCCACAACACGGCCGTCGCGGGAAGGTTGAGCTTGAGAAAGTTGCGCTGATTGTTGCGCACCGCGAACCGGCATTGGACCAGCATCTTTCCGTCAGCAGCGATTAATGCGTTGTACTGCGCTTCTTCGATGTTTGCTGTCAGCACCGCTTGCGGCGTGTACCGCGCAATATCGACCGACAGCGTTCGTGACGATTTCCCTTCGGCTGGCGGAAGGCGATACGCGATCATCGAGGGCGAATGCCTGCTTGCGATCAGCCGGCCCAATTCTGAAGCTTCCGCTTCTTCAAGCCCGCTTGCCTGCCGATCCTTGATCTCACCTGCACCGAGAACCTCTACGGCTACGCCGCCAGTTTCGCGTTCAGCCCCGGGCAGACGGATCAGCGGCACGTCAAGTTTGCCCGCGCGTGGCAATCGCAACTCTCCACTCAAAGTGAATCGAGCTGTATCCAGCACCGGTTCGATGAAGACGACCTTCAGATCTCGTGCGGTCACTTCCCAATCAGCAACCGTTGCTCCGGAAACCTGATTCAAAGTGAACTGGTCGGGCAGCTCTACATGGATTTCCTGCGCCAGACCTTGAACCACGTCGACTTGAACTTCGGCATTGATTTGAGTTGCGTCCTCACCCAACCCCACCAGCTCGGTGACGGTGCCTCTCAGCCTGAGCGGTTGCCGCGCTCGTTCATCATCGACTTTGCGCCGCCAGGCGAATGTCAGCGGCTCGTTGCCGCGACCATTTGCGACCCAACGGCTGGCACCTGAATTTTCCGAATGCTCCAGCAGTAGCCCGCCGCTGACGTTGACTTCGATTCCTTGGCGCGATAACTCAACTGCTGCTCGCGAGACGGCTGAGTTGCTCACCGGTAACTTTAAAATGTCCGTTCCGGCAACAGTTTTGACGGGCGCCACGATCTTCAGAGTTATGACTGAGCGGCCCGTTCGCGAGAGAAGCAGCTCCCCACCGGCAGGACCCGTTTCTTTAGGGCGCGAGACCAGTGTCACTTCGCGACCATCGAGTTGCGCCTCGCGGACCATCAAGCCCTCGGGCATCGCTAACGTCACCCAACCATCCTTGATCACATCGACTGTTAATCGAGCTTCACCCGAAGCGATGTCACCGTCGACTTTGAGGTCGTAGTCGATTCGGGTCAGAGTGGCTTCGACGGGAGGCGACTCAGGTGGTGAATCAGCAGGAACTGCAGCGCGCTTCAGGGCTATGTATTCGGAGACTGGAAGCACGACCCAGCCTGGTGTAGGTGACGTTGTGTTCTGGCCTAGAGCGTTAGTGCCGGCAAATAGAAAAGAGAGTGCCAGGCAGATGCGGAATAGTTTCATTGTAGTTCTCCTGAATAGGTTCCTCGTGCCACTGGACGCGATACCCACCCGCAACTGCGGGTGGTTCTGACAGGGCACACTTCGAGGTTCACGGCAAACTTCAGGTTTTGCCATCGTGGGCTAAACGTAGTTTGGTTTTCGAATCGAGACCGGCGTTGGTCTCAAGTTTTTTGTCTTATCTGACCATGCGGGGGAGACCGCGCGAGGTGTCTTGTCGGGCCTAAGATGCACGAAATCCGAAAAAAGGTAGCTTCGAGGCGCTGCTCAATTGTTTCTCAGGCCTCTCGTCTTGCTTGATCACAAACTCCAAGCTAGCCTAGTCGCTATGCAAAATGCCTTTGCATTGCTCGTATTGCTCCAGGGAGAGACGCTGAGGAGCATCTGGTTCTATCTCAATCGCAAGCTCTCAATAGGGAACTTCCAGGTCTCAATAACGAGTCTGCTGGTGGGCCTGGCAGTCTTCGTCATCACCCTGCTGGTTGCACGCTCCGTTAGCGCAGTGCTCCAACGCCGGATCGATCGTCGCGAGAATCTCGATCCGGGAATACGCTACACGATTGTCAGGCTGACAAATTATCTCCTCATCACCATCGGCTTACTTATCGCGCTCAAGCAGGCTTTCAATATCGATTTGACTTCGATTGCGGTCGTCTTCACAGCTCTATCGGTTGGTATTGGCTTTGGCCTGCAGTACATCGCCGCTGACATCGCGTCCGGCTTCATTCTGCTGTTCGAACGTCCCATTCGCATCGGGGATCGCGTCACGATCGATCAGGACGAAGGCGATGTGCAGAGCATCAGGCTACGGACCACGATCGTTTACACGAATGACCGCATTGCGATCATCGTTCCGAATTCCCGTCTGGTGAGTCAGCGAGTCATTAATTGGTCCTACGGCGGCTCACGCGCCAGAATTCCAATACCTGTTGCTGTCGCTCCGAATTCGGACATTGATTTGGTAACCCGGACGCTATTGGAAGCGGCTGATGGGATAGATCGCGTGGCGACGGATCATCCACCCAAGGTTCAGTTCCTCCGGTTCGGCGACTACTCGCTCGATTTTCGGTTGTTGGTTTGGACGAGTGAGCCGAGCCGCCACCCGCAGATCCGCAGCGACATCAATTACCGCATTGCCCGACTGTTCCGCGATCGTGGGATTGAGACTGCGCGACCGGTGCAGGAGCTTCGGATGGCGTCATTTCCCATGTCGAATGACAGTACGGCCAACTTAATGTCCGAGGAACGCTCACCCACCAAGGAACAGCGCGATTAACTGAAAGTTTGCACAAAATTGCTGCTCAGTTTACGCTAGAAGCCCACTGAGTGATTGTTCATTCAGTCAGGTCATTGCCAATTGCCGATTGCTAAATGCCAATTGAAAAACAAGCATTTGGGATACGAATCTAATCGGCAATTGGCAATCGGCAATCGGCAAATGACGTTATGAGATCAGCTCGAGCACTAAACTCCGTTCGGCCCGTCACTGGCGACAAGCGCGAAGCAATCCTACGCGCGGCCATCAGTGTGTTTGCTCATAACGGCTACTTCAACTCTAAAGTCGCGGACATAGCGTCCGAAGCAGGCGTCGCCGACGGCACCGTGTATCTCTACTTCAAGAGTAAAGAAGAGATCCTTCATTCAATCTTTGATCGCTCAGTCGAAGCAGCACTCGCGGAATTTCGTAGACAACTCAAGGACATCAGCGATCCCAGTGACAAGCTGCGGCGGATCGCGCTTTTGCATCTGGAATGGCTGGGAGCAGATCGCGATTTGGCGGTCGTCTTTCAAGTGGAACTGCGAGGCTCGACCAAATTCATGGAAGAGTTCTCTGCTGCAGGTTTCGCTGAATACCTGGGATTGATTCGAGCCACGATCGAAGAAGGTCAGAGCGCGGGAGTATTCCGATCCGATCTGAATGCCAAGGTCGGCGCCAAGATCTTCTACGGTGCTCTCGACGAGATGGCGACCAACTGGATTCTCTCCAAACGCCGGTACAAATTGGCGCCGATGGCTGACCAAGTGCTCGATATTTTTCTGAATGGAGTTAGTACGAAGTGAACTCCATTACTCAGATCAATTCCCAACCAACCTTTGCTCCCGCTGTGTCCCGAGCAATGAAGCCAGGCGAGCCGTCCACCCTCGTCGAAGCCTTTGAACAAATCGAGCGATTGCACAAGCGGCCGGATACGCTCAACTACAAGGAGGGCGGCCGCTGGAACCCAATCTCGTCCGATGAAATGCTGACACGAATCCGTCGCATCGCCGCCGGCCTGTATTCGCTCGGCATTTATCCTGGTGACCGCGTCGCAATACTGTCTGAGAGTCGACCTGAGTGGACGCTGACTGATGGCGGTTGTCTGTTTGCCGGTGCGATTGACGTTCCGATTTATCCGACGCTGACGCCGCCGCAGGTCTGTTACATTTTGAAGGACTCGGGCGCTCGCGTTCTCGCACTCAATGATCACAACAAATTCCTGGAACTGAAGGAAATCCTGGCGGAGTGCCCAGCCGTTCAACATGTCATTTTCTTTAATTCCGAAGGGGTTAGCCCAGAGGACGGATTAACGCTTGCGGAACTCGAGGCGCGCGGAGAGCGGCAATTGAAATCGCAGCCTGACCTCGTAAACACGCTGGCGCGACGAATTTCAAAAGACGATCTCGCGACCTTTATTTACACGTCCGGAACTACGGGTGAGCCTAAAGGCGTGATGCTCACTCACGCCAATCTCGTGTCTAATTTGGTCGACGCAGCCAATCCTCTCTCGTTCGGAAAGAATGATGTCGTACTTTCGGTGTTGCCTCTATCGCATATCTTCGAGCGAGAGGCGATGTACATGTACTTGCATCAGGGAATGGCGGTGTATTTCGCGGAGTCGCTCGACACGATTGGGCCAAACCTGCGCGAAGTTCGGCCCACCATCATGGTGGGCGTCCCGCGGATCTTTGAAAAGATTTATGAGCGCATCAAGGAGCGCGTGGCAGAGAAGGGAAAGCTCAATGTCGCGATGCTGAATTGGGCTGTCTCTGTCGCGCGAGAATATGCGAGGTACGTGCTCGATCGTAAAAGTGTACCGGCGGGACTGAAGCTGAAGCATTGGTTAGCCGATAAGTTGGTTTACTCCAAGTGGCATGCGGCGTTTGGTGGTCGCATCAGGTTGCTGGTTTCCGGCGGCGCTGCCTTAGCCGAGGAACTGTCCTACATTTATTTGGGCGCCGGCATACCGATTATTCAGGGATATGGACTGACGGAGACATCACCGGTCATCACTGCAAGCAGTCTGGAAGACAATCGCGTCGGCACCGTCGGCAAGCCGATCCCGAACGTCGAGGTGCGTATCGCGGCTGACGGCGAAATCGAAACGCGCGGGCCGAACGTGATGAAAGGCTATTACAACAAACCCGAGGAGACGCGCGCCGTATTTACCGACGACGGCTGGTTCAAGACTGGTGACGTAGGAATGATCGACAGCGACGGTTACCTGCGCATCACTGACCGGAAAAAGGAACTGTTTAAGACGTCGGGCGGAAAATATATTGCTCCGCAGGTGCTTGAACAGAAGATCAAAGGCTCGCGTTTCGTCAGCCAGGTGGTGCTAATCGGCAATGAACGGAAGTTTCCTGCAGCTTTGATCGTCCCGAACTGGCAACTGATTGACTCATACGTTCAATTGAAGGGAATCGAACCAGCCTCTAGAGCAGAGCTCTGCTGCCATCCACGCATTATCGACTTGTTTGAGCGTCAAATTGCCGCCCTCACGCCGGATGTCGCGCAGTACGAACGCGTAAAGAAGATCGCATTATTGGAAAATGAAATGACGATTGAAGGCGGCGAGCTCACACCTACGCTCAAAGTCAAGCGTCGCGTGATTGAACAGAAGTACAAGCCGGTTATCGATCGACTCTACGCGGAAGAGAATTAGTTCTATTCATTTCTTCCGCATCGGCACTATCCACAGATTACGCAGATTACACAGATAAGAACTGTAATGGGGTAGGTAAGTAGTTTGTCGGAGAGCTCGTTGAAAATTGCCTGCTATTTTTGTTTGAATCTGCGTAATCTGTGTAATCTGCGGATAGTTATCCGGGCACGCGCTCGGGTGGTAACTTAGCCATCAAAGAATCGAGGATTCGTTCGGCAGCGGCGCGGCCGGCTTGTTTAATGGCTTGCTCCATGTAGGGCCAGTTGTTCCGTCCCGGTATCCCGCCGGGGTTCAGGATAACGCCACCGCGACCGTATCCTGCGGGGTACGTCCTGCCGCTGGCTGCGATTTTGGCGGTGGTCGGTGTGTAGACCACGTAGTCGAGGTAGAGCTCGTTAAGTTCTATCTGGTTGTCCATTCTCATTCTGTCCGACCCCAACTTTAACCAGACGACGTACGCTTCCTTTTCGGCCTTGGCAGTCTTGATGGCTTCGCCGCGACTTACGTCGCGATGAGTCACGGTTACATCGACATTAGGTCCCGCGTCCAGCCGGTCAACGCATCCCCTCACTGCGCTGCTCGTGAGGTATGACGGGATACCTGCGATGTATCCACTGTCGGCGCCTACAATGAGTTTCAGTGCCGGCTTGGAGTTTTCCGCTGGTTTGGTGGAGGCTGGCTCAGGTGTCGGCGTAGGCGCGGGCGTAGCCGCAGCTTTTGGTAAACGCCTGCCAGATTGGGCAAGCGCGGTTGGCTCCGAGAGCGCAGTCAACAAACACGCAGCGATTAGAGCAAAACTAGAAACGGCGAGCGTTCGCGAATGCCTCATACGTGCGCAGTTTAGACCGTTACTGATAACAACTCAACAATTGGCCAGAGTTAGTGGTGGGGTAATTCTGTTCGGCTAACGGAATGCGTAAATGAACCGCCAAGACGCCAAGCACGCCAAGAATGCAAAAGAGCTGTTATCGAATGGCGAGATACCTCGGTGTTCGACTAGCCTTCGTTCTTAACGCAGCTTGGCGTCTTGGCGGTTCGATTTTCCGAGTTGGCCACACCCAATTACCCCAATACCCCAGAGTTCAATACCTGTGATGGTAAACTGAATTTGTGCTTCCATTAATTATCACTGACATTCACGAGCAAGCTCGCGCGACACGGTCGTTTGACCTGATGCCCGAGCGCAACTCACATACGAACGTCACTCACGGCGTTTCCTTCGTGCCGGGCCAGGTGGCGGTGCTACAGATCCCGGGCGAGCCGCCGACTTATTTTGCCTTCGCCAGCGCTCCGGAAGATCCCGAACTTGAAGTTCTCGTAAAACAAAAACCCGGCGCTGGCACATTTATCTTTGATATGCAGAAGGGTGACCGGATTC
The DNA here is from genome assembly GCA_035281525.1 of Pyrinomonadaceae bacterium. GTDB lineage: Bacteria > Acidobacteriota > Blastocatellia > Pyrinomonadales > Pyrinomonadaceae > PSRF01. The sequence goes on from DATEDU010000396.1 coordinate 15,109, forward strand.
AACTGGTCGAGGTCGCGGGACACGGCTTTGCGCTTGACGAACAGAAGAATAAGGATCTTGTGTTTATCGCGATGGGAACAGGAGTGGCACCGCTGCGGTCGGCGTTGCGGCATGTTCTACGCCGCAGGGAGGACTATGGTCAACTCGTGGTGCTCTACGGCGCCCGCACCCCTGACGATTTTTGCTACCGGGATGAAACGGAAACTTGGAAAGACGAGGGAGTCGAACTTCGTCAGGTGATCTCGAGGCCTGACGGGCACGATTGGTCGGGACCGACGGGTTATGTTCAGTCGCTGTTGGACCACGTGTTGCCGTCACTCAAGTCACCCATAGCGTTGATTTGCGGCTCGCCTGAGATGATCGAGCAAACATGCGACCGCCTGCAACAGATGGGCTTTGCTCCGGAGGAGATTTTGACGAATTACTGATGGTCTTAGGACTTTGGTCTTAGAGGTCTTTGGTCTTTGGTCTTTGTTTCGAGACGACGCTCAAGTCCAAAGTACAAAGTACAAAGTCCAAAGTCCAAAGCCCTAAGACCAAAGACCAAAGACCAAAGACAGAGGGATCTCCATGCACCGATTGTTCACCGGCTTTCTGTTGACTGCGTTTCTTATCACCGCCGCGTTCGCCCAAACGCAACAGCCCGTTCCGTTTCTGAACGAGGTCAAGTCGCTCCAGAACGACGCGCGCGTGAAAGCGGCCAACGACTACATCGATAAAAACCGCGAGGAGATTCTGCGCGAGTGGATTGCCATTACTGAAATCAACGCGCCCTCGGGAGAAGAGCAGGAACGCGCGCGATACGTCGAGAGCCTCTTGCGCAAATACCGGTTACAAGACATGCGTTACGACTCAGCCGGCAATCTCATCGCGGTGCGCAAAGGAACTGGCGGTGGTCCAGTCGTCGTCTTTGACGCTCATCTGGACACGGTTTTCCAACCGGGCTTGAAAATCAAGGCCGAAGTGCGCGACGGCCGAGTTTATGCACCGGGAGTCGGCGATGACACTCGGAACATCGAAGCGCTGCTCGCAACAATTCGAGCACTCGACGAAGCCAACATTTCGACTAAAGGCGATCTCATCTTTGTCTTCACGACAGAAGAAGAGACAAACATGAACGGCGCCGAGCAGTTCGTTAAAGATAACAAGGGCAAAATCGATTATTACATCGCGCTCGACGGAGGTTACGAGGGATTCACTTACGCAGGCATCGGTATCACTTGGTATCGCCATCACTTCATTGGCCCCGGTGGCCACACCCGATCACGGACGCCGCCCTATTCAGCTAGTCTCCCTCTGGCACGTGCTATTTCGAGGATTTACCGGTTGAATGTTCCAACTAATCCGCCGTCTCACGTGAACATCGGCATGTTGGGCGGGTCAGAAGTGGTCAACGCCAAAGCAGCGGATGCGTGGTTCACCGTTGACTTGCGCTCGACGAGTAAACAGGTGATCGACGACCTCGACAAGAAGATCGCGACCATACTGGAACAGGAAGCTAGGCGCGTTGGAATGAAGGTCAAGACCGATGTTATCTCATCAGCGCCGCCCGCGGTGATTCCCGGCAATGAAAACTCGCATCTGGTGAAGGTCGCCGAAGCCGTGCATCGGGCGATGGGTTTTGATCCGCCGATCACACCGACTGGCTCGAATAACTCAAGCGCAGCTCTACTGGGAGGAGTGTCTTCGATCTCCACGGGTGCTGGTCCGTGTCGAGACGCACACGCTCTGACTGAGAACTGTGAGATCGAACCGCTCTATACAGGGATAAAGAAGATTCTACTGCTCGCGCTAGCCTTGGCTAAAGTCTAACCATTGCCGATTGCCAATTGCCAATTGCCAATTGCCAATTGCCGATTCGCGTCTCATCAGAGACAATCCGCAATCCGCAATCCGCAATCCGCAATTGGAAATTGGCAATCGGCAATAGCTTTACACTCACCTTACGAATCTGCTACTTTGTGCCTTCCCCTCCTCCCAAGTTAGCCCAGTCGCAGTAAGTGAGCCCAGCGGCATTAACTGTTAGGCATATCTCACCAACATAAATCACTTGGTGGTGACACATCCTTGTCTGCGGCTCTTCTCCACCTAGTGCAGCTATCGGCGGTGCGGGCTGCCTTACCTCAACAACTGAATGGAGGGACAATGATACGTAGAATTTTGCTCGTACTATTTCCGGGTTTGGCTTTAGCGGCAGCTTCAATGTTTCCGATCTCGAAATCTGATGCTTCGCTTCAGCCAAATAGTGGGGGCCAGGATCCAATCGTAGCGGAAAGCCGAGCGCTTCCCAATTTCGACATTCGACTCGCCGGCCGGACCGGGTTTGAAGATCTCGACCTAAACTCAAGCGCAGGCAGAGAGATCGCTGGGCGCAAATTTGCAAGTGCTAAATCTGCAGCGCTCGAAGAATTTCGATCGAGTTTCGGCGAGGCTGCGCAAAATGTGCGTGCCGTCGCTAACGAAACCGGCGCGATCAAAAACTTCTTCGTCGACGGCGGAACCCTATCCGAACCGCAATCCGATACGCCAGACAACATTGCCCGCAAGTTTTTGAACCGGCATGCCGCGGTTTTTTCTCTCGATGCCGCCGGCATTTCCAATTTGAAACTAATGAATGAAGACAACGATCAGGGAACAGTCTTTCTCGACTATGCTCAGACGATTGGTGGAATCAAGGTTTTCGAAGGCCAGGTTCAGGTAGTCGTAAACAAGAATGGAGAGGTCCTGTCGGTCCGCGAAGGCTTCCTCATCGACGGCCAACAGCCGAGGCTCAAACCTTTCCTAAACGAATCGCGTGGGATTGCCAAAGCGTTCGAGTACGCAGGAAGAACCGTTGCTCCAACCTTTGTCGAAACCCACACCCGCGCCTCGAAGAGCGAGATGTCAAGTTTCGCGAACCCATTGGACGTGAGGCTTGAAGACGTTTTGTCCGAGCTCAACATTGTGCGGGTCGGCGACTCGACGCGACTGGCGTGGCACGTGTACGCCGAAGTTGGACCAGAAGAATGGTATGAACTGCTGGTAGACGCGCGCAACGGCGAGTTGCTGCTTCGGCATAACCTGTACGTGTTTGAAGCGCAGGGCACGGTTTTCATTGAAGCGCCGGACAAAGGTGCTCGTGTGTTGGTCTCGTTCGTAGGCGATACGACAATCAACACGGCGGCCGGATGGATGGGCACGTCGACAGTGACTACCGGCAACAACGTCGAATCCTATCTCGATACGAATGCCGACAACGTGCCTGATGCGAATAACGGCACTGGCTTGTCTAACGGTCATGCCTTTGCTTCAAATCAGAATTTCACGTTTCCATTCTCGACCACAGTCGATCCCCGAACACAACAGGCTGCTGTGGTAACGAATCTCTTTTATTTCAACAACATCATGCACGACTTCTCGTACAACCTCGGGTTTACTGAGACATCGCGCAATTTCCAGGTGAACAACTTTGGCCGCGGCGGCATCGGAAACGACTCCGTGCGAGCTGAGGCTCAAGACGGTTCGGGCACTAACAATGCGAACTTTGCTACACCGCCGGACGGTTCGCGTCCTCGCATGCAGCAGTTCCTATTCACAGCGCCCTCACCGGATCGCGACAGCTCAGTGGATGGCGATGTGGTATTTCACGAGTATGGTCACGGTATCTCGAATCGCCTAATCGGCAACGGCAGTACTGCGCTGAGCGGCACTCAGTCGGGTGCCATGGGTGAAGGTTGGTCAGACTACTGGGCTATCACGATTAATAACGATGGCGCGGTGGGCGAGTACGTAACCAACAATCCCAACGGCATTCGCCGAGCGGCCTACAGCGTCCCGGCTAATCCCGTTCATGACTCCTATGCTGACGTGGGCGCTGGCGGTTTCCAAGTGCATAGAGACGGTGAAGTCTGGGCAGCAACGCTCTGGGATTTGCGCACTCAACTCGGCGCGGCGACCAGCGACCGGCTGGTTCTTAACGGCATGAAGTTCACGCCGACTCGGCCTTCGTTTCTGAATGCTCGTGACGGCATCCTGCAGGCCGATCAGAACTTGAACGGCGGCGCAAACCGCTGTGCGATTTGGACTGTCTTTGCTCGCCACGGCATGGGCGTTTCGGCAGTTGGTAACGATGGAACGACACACGTTGCGGCGACAGACTTGCCGTCTGAGTGCGGTGGAACGTGCACGTTCTCAATCAATCCGACGAGCGCCAGTTTCGCGGCAGCCGGTGGATCGGCTAGTGTCAGCGTTACGGCAGGCACCGGTTGCGCATGGACTGCCGTGAGCAACGCAACGTTCATCACCATCACGTCCGGCAGCAGCGGCAGTGGTAATGGCACGGTTAACTATTCGGTCGCTAGCAACGGCAGCACCAGCTCGCGCAACGGCACGATGACGATTGCCGGCTTGACGTTCACTGTGACGCAAGCAGGTACCGGCGGTGGCGGTACGCAGTTGATTGTTAACGGTGGGTACGAGTCGGGGACTACGCCATGGGTGCTTTCAGGCCAGGTCGTTCGCAGTACGGGGTCATTCCCGCACAGCGGTGTGGCCTACATGATACTGAATGGAGTTAACAGCACGAGTGGGACGCTGTATCAAACAGTCACGATCCCGAGCGGCTCTTCGCCGAACCTGACCTTCTGGTTGAACATCACCACCAATGAGGCAGCGGGCGCAGCAGTGTTCGATCGTCTGTTCATTGAAGTGCGAAACACGAGTGGGACTTTACTCGCAACGCTAGCGACGTTCAGTAACCAGAACAGCGGAACTGCGGGAGCGTACGTTCTGAGAGGACCGTATAACCTAAGCAGCTTCGCGGGGCAGACTGTGCGAATTCAATTCCGCGGCACCAATGACTCTATTCTGTCCACATCGTTCCGAGTGGACGATGTCTCAGTGCAGTAGGTAGGAGTCTAGAGTCTGGAGTCTAGAGTCTGGAGTCAGGATCAGGAGACCAGAAGGCAGGGGCAGGAGCAGGAGCGGGTCTCGGTTATGCCTGCTCCTGCCACCTGCTCCTGCAACTGAAAAACCGCGAACGCCTAGGGGGTATTTGAAAACTTCACATCAGGCATTTACGAACCGCGAAGCGGTTTCATCCTCCAGCCCAACGTTGCCGCGCTTTGGCGGCTACGTTGGGTTATGGGCAGCACAAAAACAGACGCAACCCCGATGGGGTTGCCCATCGGGGTTGCGTTTTAAATGATCGGGGACAATGTCCCAGGGTAGCGGCGAAGCGCCGCAACCCTGGGCTTCATTCGCGAACGCCTTCAGCGTTCAAAACACATTGGCGAACGCCTTCGGCGTTCAAAACACATTCGCGAACGGCTTCGGCGTTCAAGACATATTCGCGAACGCCTTCGGTGTTCAAAACACATTCGCGAACGGCTTCGGCGTTCAAGACACATCAACGTGCGCGCTCTTAGCTAACCTGCTCCTGCCTTCCTGCTCCTGATTCACTGCTCCTGCCGCCTGCTCCGGCAACCCAGTGCTCGCTGCTATTTCCCCGCGTCGCGGCAGGCTTCGGCGAATTGCTCAGGTGTCAGATTCTTCGAATTGCGAAACGGATGGACCTTCACCGGCCTGGCTGAGGAATTGCGGATGATGAAGAACGACGGATAGCCTCGCACGTTGTATTGTTTGGCCAACGCGCGCTCAGCCGGGCCTTCTTCGGGATAGATGCGCACCTTAACGACCTCGCGCAGGTATTCCTGCACCGGCTTTGTGGGTAAATATTTCGAGTCAAGCGCCTGGCAGTACGGACACCAACCCGCCCAAAAATATACGACTAGCGGAACGTTCAGCTCCTTTTGCAGTTGGACTGCGCGTTCATAACCGTCCGCGCCCTCAAGCCACTTGTCTTTGTTAGACGGAGGAAGTGACGTAGCCGAATTAGACGCAGATGTAGCCGATGTGGGCGCCGGTGAGAAGTAAACAAGTGATATTGCGATCAAAAGAGGGAACAATACGAGCTTCTTCATGGTTACCTCGAGGAATTTAGTTTCTGCGTTATGTGAGGAGAGGGGCCAGAACCGCATTAGCAGAATAAACTTTTCCAACCGCTCACGGCAAGAAGAAAGTTTCGAGTTCCGAGTTTCGAGTTCCGAGTTTCGAGTTTCGGTTCAACTCAAAACTCTCGAACCGTAAACTCGAAACTCGAAACTCCGAACTCGAAACTCGAAACTTCCTCACTCCACCATGCGGAAGAACATGCGCCACACGATATCCTGCTCCATCAAAACATCGAGACGATAGATTCCTGGCGATAGGGCAGCAAAGTCCAGGTCCCATGTTGAATACAACAACTTACTGGGCGTAACTGTAATTTTCTTCTTGTTCACTTCTTCAGTGATTAGCCGATTGTCCGAATCATAGAGCCGGAAAGCCGGCCTGCCCTTACGCTTCTCCACCGGCAGCCATGTCAGAAAAAGAATACTTTATCATCCTTCCGAAGAACAGCACTCAATCACGGAACCGCTTGCGGTAGCCAGCGCTCATAACACTCAATTCTCGCTCATATTGAGTACTTAGAACGCAGGTTACCGCAAGCGGTTCTGTGATCGAGCGCTGCTTTCAAAATTTTATCATCGCAATATTGCCGCGGGCGCCGGCGGCCCAGCCGACCGCCGCAGCTCGAACACGACGCCGAGCAAAACTCAATGTGTCGAACCCTTGAGGAATTTCGGTTTTCCCGGGAATTTCGGATTTCGAATTTCGGATTGCGGATTGGTTAGGCGACCCGCCCGCTACCGCAGGGCGGTACTGACTACCGATATCCGATTGTTGCCATGTGCGGCCGTCGTCAGTTGAATAGTCCACTCCTGATGGACCAATCGCCACCAGCGATCTCGTTCCAGGAACGTAAGCTACCACGGATCGATAACCTGACAATCCTTTAACCAGTGACCAGGTGCCGCCACCATCCGTAGTCACAGCAAGGTTGTCGACAGCTTCGGTCTCCTTCGTGTAGTCCCCACCCACAATGACCCCGTCCGTAGCGCTACGAAAAGCGATCGAGAAAATTCCAGCAGAAGAACCGGCCTGAAAAGGAGTCTCGGCAATGGTCCACGTGCGGCCTCGATCAGTTGTGCGCAATACACGTCCTTTACGAGCGCCGCCCGTCGCGATCCATGCGTGAGACTTTCCAAAGATTGCAATGTTGGTACCGCTCGCGGCAAATGCTCCTTCGTTTTCCAAAGCCCGCGGCAGCACATTGTCCGGCACTCGGTTCCAGTTCCGCCCGCCATTCTCGGTCGTCATAATGCAGAACTTGCCGTCAATTGAGTCTCCAATAACGATGCCGTGATTGCGATCCCAGAACGACATCGCGTCATAAAACGCTTTTGGATCGTCGTTCTTGAATTGCAAGGTCCAGGTGGCGCCTCCATCGGTCGTTTTATAAATGCGTGAAGCAGGGCCGTTGCCGATGCTAAGGAGATAGGCCGTGCGGGCATCGAAGGCGTCGATGTCGCGGAAGTCGAGCTTGTCGTTGGTGACTGTGAGTCTTCTCCAAGTCGCCCCGCCGTCAAGGGTGCGCAGGACAGTGCTGTCTGAGCCGCTGGCCCAGGCGATGCGATCGGTTACGGCGCTAATGCCGCGCAGCCGCGAATTAGTGCCGCTCGTCTGTATGGTCCACTGCGGCGCTGCAATGAATAACGTAAAGGCGAGTATAAGCGTCATGCTCGGAATGAGGTCAGTACCACCCGCGGTAGGGTCTGATCATTGCCAACTCCTAACGAAGCACCCACCCGCTACCGCGGGTGGTACTGACCTCATTGCGTATGGTCCTAGTATCCGTCGCCGCGGAGGACTACTAACACCGTGCGGAGGATGATCTTCAAATCCAACAACAATGACCAGTTTTCTATGTAGAACAGGTCTAACCTCACCATCTCATCAAAAGGCAATCGATTGCGACCTGATACTTGCCACAAACCAGTCAGGCCCGGCTTCATGTCCAGCCGCCTACGATGCCCCGGCGCGTAAGCTTCAACTTCATAGGTGATCGGAGGGCGTGGTCCAACGACGCTCATATCTCCCATGAGCACATTGAAGAGTTGCGGCACTTCGTCGACACTCGAACGCCTGAGCCACCGCCCAACGCGCGTAATACGCGGATCTGACGATAACTTGTAGGCGGGTCGCCGTTCGTCGCCAAGATTTGCTTCTGCATCTCCCGATATGAATTTGCGCTGGTACTCCTGGTGCACGCGATCGTCCGAGTTCAAATACATCGTGCGAAATTTGTAGACGAGGAAAACACGACCGTCCATTCCCACTCGTTCCTGCCTGAAGAAAACGGGCCCGCGTGAATCCAACTTGATTAACAAGGCAACAATCAGCCAAACCGGTAGAAATAGCACCAATGCGAGGAGCGCGATGACGATATCCGAAGTCCTTTTTACCAGGCGAGCGGCGTTCGATAAGGGTTCGCGAAACAAACGGATCATCGGCAGCGCGCCAATTTGATCGATCTCAGTCTTGCGCGGCAGGCAGTTGAAAAGACTCGGTGCGATGCGAAATTCGACTCCACGACGGCGGCCGCAGCGCATCATCACGTCAAACAATGCGTTGCCGTCGACATCCGGGTCGGCGATGATCACTTCGTTCGCGCCTGAGTCTCGAATGACTTCAGGAAGCTCGGCGAGATTGCCAATGATCGGAACGCCTTCATACGTCGATGCGCTTGCCACATCTCGCGTATTGTTCTCAACAACGCCGATGACGCGATAACCGAGGGCAGGCCGCGCGCGCATTTCCTGGATGCATAAGGCAGCCTCTGGACCCCGGCCAACAACCAGAGTCGGGATCAGATTAATGTGACGTTGTCGCGCAAATGTTTGAGCGCTTCTCACGATCAGGCGCAGCGTAAGCAAGCCCGCAAAGGCGAAGATAAAATCCAAAACGAAAACGGATCGTGCGTACGAGAACGCGCGATACTGAAAGCCACCGCGATACAGAAAAGCGGCGGCAACGATCAAGAGCGACGCTATAGCCGTTGATTTGAACAGACGGACGAAGTCATCGAAAAAAGAAAACTCGCCGCGCAAACGGTAAAGATCGTAGTAGCGCAGAGTCACCAGGCGGATCAGAACAACGATCAACAGTAAGGCGCCATAGGGAGCAAACTGACGGCTCCACGAAAGAGTGCCATTAGTAGTGCGCACCAAAATGGACCCACCATGACGCAGGTAAAAGGCGGCGACAAATGCGAATAATGCGATGAGGAAGTCGGCGATGACTAGGGCGACCTTTACGGAAGGTATCACCCAATGTGGAGCGCGCGCCGGCACACGCACGGTGCTTGCAGCCACAGTCCGATTTTTGACTCGCTCTGCTCTCATGCTTGCACTATCAAGTCGGCAACTTCACGACGCACATGCATTGCTTGACGAGATGAGACGCTATCCTTTCTTTTAATCGGCAGCTTGTCGAGGTCTTCGCGGTTTTGAATGCGCATCAGCCTTCCTTCGCGTACCAATGCTTCGTCGATTGCTGCCCAACGTCCCGCGTAAATGGTAGCGGCGGGAATTCCGAGTGCAGCCGCTTCCCGATTCATAGTGCCTCCCGCGCTGATCACCAGGTCGCTCGCAGCGATGAGGTTGGGACCGTCGAGTGGCTCAGCCGGTACTATAAAGTTGTGACCGGAACCCGACGCTACCGCGTTACGGTACTGACTGGAGCCCGACGTTACCACGTTACGGTACTGACCCGACGCGGTGCGCGGCAGCAGCACAACTTTCACTTCCGCCCGCCCCGACAAGCGCTTCAGCAGCTCATCGAACAACTCATTCTCAAACCGATGATACAAGGCGTCGCGCGCCGGCGGCCTGACCGTAACGAGCACATTTTCCTCCGACACGCCCAATTCCCTTAACTTATTAGCAAAGCTCGGGTCACGTGCAAAGCCGGCGAGATATACGTCTTCCTTGGTGCCATTGTAACGCCTCACTTTTTTGGCACGAGCGCCGTAACGGGTAAGCGCCTCTTCAGGAAAGACGCTCGGCACGATGATGCGCGATGCAAGGCGAAACGCCAAATGATTTGCAGGCTGATGTTCGTAGTCCATCAGCGTCACAGTTCGCAAGCCGAGCGACCATGCGGCAAAGATCTGTGTGTAAGAGTTGTGACTGACGGCGACGTCCAGTGAACGTCTCGCGGCCCAACGTCTGAGCGCCCATGACCGCTGAATGAGGTTGGCAGTTTTCCCGAACAGGCTTCGTCCGCCATGCTCGCCGATTACGTCGGCTGGCAAACCTGCAGCGCGCGCCAGCGCCACTGTTTCGGCGAAGTCACGCGCGGTGATCTCGACGTCGTGGCCTCGTTCAGCAAACTCTTTCGTCAGGGCACTAAAGAAGGGAACGTGCGGAGAGTTAGCCAGGTCGATCCAAATGCGCATCTTGTCCGACAAACTTTAGTTTGTCGCAGCCCTATTCCTCGCCGACATACGACAAACTGAAGTTCGTCGGACACGTAAACTGGCGAATCGAATCCGCGACCTTCGCCGGGGCCTCGTTTGGAAGCTCTGCGTACATCGGCAGCGAGAGCTGTTCGTTGCTAGCCTGCTCGGTATGAGGCAAGTCACCGGCACTGTACCCCAGATCACGATAAGCCGGCTGTAAGTGAACAGGGATAGGATAGTGGATCCCACAACCGACACCGCTGGTTTTGAGGTGCTCCATCAGGTGTTGTCGTTCGGGCGTGAAAACAGAAAAGACGTGGTAGATAGAGTGTTGATGAGGCATCTCTTCTAGCAAACGGAGTCCTGAATCTGCAAGCGCATCACGATACTTTGCAGCATGCCGTCGACGTGCCTCATTCCAGCCATCAAGGTGTCTTAACTTGACGCCAAGGACAGCTCCCTGAATAGCCTCCATTCGATAGTTGTACCCGACATGGACGTGCCGGTACTTTTCGATTTGGCCCTGGTCGCGCAACTGCCTCATGAGCTCAGCGTATTTCGGATTGTTGGTGACGATTGCGCCCGCTTCTCCGTAAGCGCCCAGATTTTTCGTGGGATAGAAACTGAAGCAGGCGATATCTCCAAGACTTCCTGCTCGACGTCCTTTGTATTCTGCTCCCTGAGCCTGCGCGGCGTCTTCAATCACAATCAATCCATGTCGCCGCGCGACGTCAAGAATCGGATCCATTTCTGCGCACGTCCCATAGAGGTGAACGGGCATGATCACTTTCGTGCGCGGAGTAATCGCTGCTTCGAGCAGAGAAGGATCCATGGTGCAAGTATGCGGATCGATGTCGACCAGGACTGGTTTCGCGCCAGTGTAACAAATGGCAGCTACGCTTGCGGCGAACGTGTAACTGACCGTAATCACTTCATCATCAGGTTTGACTCCAGCAGCCAACAGCGCGAGGTGGAGCGCACTCGTTCCTGAATTAACTCCGACGGCATATTTAGCCTGACAATAAGCGGCGAAGTTCGATTCGAATGCTTCGACGTGTGGGCCGAGGATGAACTGGCAGCTCTGTAAGACGTCGCCGATCGCCGCATCGACGTCTTCTTTGATACTGAGGTACTGTGACTTTAGATCTATTAAAGGAATCATTTGTATTTATTCAATTTCCACCAGTTGGCCTCGGCCTCGCAGTGACTGTTCGGCAGCTTCTACCATCCGCACGAGCCTGAGCCCTGCCTGACCGTTCGTCTCCGGTTCTTTATTGTTCTCGATGCAGTCGATGAAATGCAATGCCTCAGTGTGCAGCGCTTCGGTCGTGTCGAGCCGCGGCGCCCACATGTCACCAGAACGATAACTCACGAGCATCTCATAAACGGCCTCAGGACTCTGAGAGAGGGTAACACCTTTATCGTAGACTTTGACTTTCTCGCTCGGTTCCAAATCGTCGTACAAAATCATCTTGTCGCTGCCGCCGATGAGCGTGTGGCGCACTTTAACGGGCGTCAGCCAGTTAACGTGAACGTGCGCAATTTGCGGATTGCCAAAAAAAAGAGTGATGTAGGCGACGTTTTCGGGCTGACCGGGAATGTTGCTGATGCCGGTAGCTGAGACTGCGACTGCGCGTGACGGCAGCACGTAATCCATAATCGACAAATCGTGGATCGCCAGATCCCAGATGACGTTTACGTCGTGTTGAAATAATCCGAGGTTCACCCGCACAGCGTCGTAATAATAAATCTCTCCCAAGGCATTGCTCGCAATGAGCTCGCGGATCTTGCGCACTGCGCCGGTGTAGACAAAGGTGTGATCGACCATCAGAACGCGCCGACGGCGGCCGGCTTCTTCGATAAGACGCAGTGCCTGTTCGGAGTTTGCAGCCAAAGGTTTTTCGACGAGAACGTGTTTGCCTGCGCCCAGAGCAGCCATCGCCATGTCGAAGTGAGAAGAAACGGGAGTAGCGATTGCGATTGCGTCGATCGAGTTATCACTGAATAACTCATCACAACTGTTGAGCGTTCTGATCGATGGATAGCGACTGTTCAGCGTTGCCAGTCGTTCTGAACGCATGTCGCAGACGGCAGCGACAGTGGAGCCGGATGCCTCCATGAAGTTGCGCACCAGATTGGGGCCCCAGTAGCCGTAACCGATTACGCCGACTCTTATCATGATTCCGCTTTTGAAACACTCCGCACATCGCCGACTACCCGGGCCGGCACTCCCACCACAATCGCATGATCGGCCACGTCATGCGTGACTACTGCGCCGGCTCCGATTAAAGCTCCTTCGCCGATGGTGATACCTGAGATGATAGTTGCGTTGCTGCCGATTGAGGCTCTTCTCTTAACCAATGTTGCGTCCACTCGCCAATCGGCTTCAGTTTGCAACGAGCCGGCTTCATTTGTCGCTTGCGGATAGCGATCGTTAGTGAACATCACGCCGTGACCGACAAAGACTTCGTCCTCGATGGTGACTCCTTCACAGATGAATGAGTGCGACGAGATTTTGCAGCGAGCGCCGATCGTGGCGTTTTTTTGAATCTCGACGAATGCGCCGACCCTGGTATCCGGTCCAATCGTGCAACCGTAAAGGTTTACGAGGTCTGGCTGAAATATCTTTACGCCTTCTCCGAGAGATACGTCAGACGCGATGGGCATCCTTTTCCTCTAATAACCTCGCAAGTGCATACAGCATCCAGGCCTGACTCCAGCGCATGAATGGTGTGCGTATGGTAAAAAAGCGACGGCGCTGGTAATAAAAGTAGCCGCTTGGGTCACGCAAGTTTTCGATAGACCAGTGGGCGATTCGGTCAGCTAGCGCGAGAGCGTCGTCATTCACCGCTTCTCGCAAATCAGCCAAGGCAACGATCGCCGTAGCCGCTGCGTGCGCATCAACCGGATAAAGCTCGTCATGGTAGTATTTCGGCGATCCATCCGCAAGAAAGAAGCTCCCGCTCCAAAAGTTGTAACCACGGCGTAATGCTTGCTGAAAGTCTTCGTTACGAGGCGTATGTCTGACGTTGCGCGTGAGTGATGAGAGGACAAACGCGGTATGGAAGTTGTCGATCCATGTTTGGCTTGCATCTTCGCCGTACGCCCACGCCCCGTCCTCGCGTTGCCGTCGGACAACATAGTACGTCGCCTTGAATGCCCAATTACAAAGTTCTGTTTCCCCGGTAAGGCTGCCGACGCTGGCGAGCACTTCCGCAGCCAGAAGGCTTGCGTTGTAGATTCGCGTATTAGCGTGCGGAGAATAGCTGAAACAAACTTCCATTTCGGTTTCAACGCTTCGACGCAGGTCTCGCAGGATGAAGTCACAAGTCGAGCGTGCAGTCGCGAGATGCACATCGTCATTAAAGGCCTTCGAGGCTTCGATGAGTGCTCGTGCTGCGAAAGCGGTTGGCACGATCATTGGCGTACCGCGTGGCGCAAAAAACATGCGCGATTGCCAGTCGAAGTTGTAGCCCCAGGCCGCTCCACTCCAGCCTTGAAGACGCATTGACAAAAGAATGTCGAGGAGTTGCCGCGCCTGCGTTTCAGCTTCTTTTGTTCTTTGCCGGCGATAATCAGCTAATGCAGCTAACGCCAAGAGGGCGATTGCCTTGGAGTTCTTTCCTGGCGCCACTAATGCGAAACGACGCAGGTTGATGGGCGATCGCTTGAAAAGCTGCGTCGCAGCGAGTCGCGCTAATTTGGAATGTTTAAGTGGAGTTGATTGGAAGAGCTTGCTGTTGAGGGCATCAAATGGATCGTGACCCGCAAAATCGCGGTCGCGGCACCAGGCCCACAAACGTTGGTGCGCAGCAGCAAGATCGATCGGCATTGGCTGGATTTACTGCCTGCTGCTTACTGAGGCTTCGATGCGACGGGCCGTCTCAATAAAGCTCTCATGCCAGAGCTCAAACATGAGCAGGGTCCAGAGTGTCTTGCGATGATTAGCAACGCCGCGTTCGTGTTCATCCTGTAGCCGCGTTATGTAGTCCGGATTAAAGAAGCCCGCTCTCTTTACTCGCGCCGGAGACAGTAAGTCGCGAGCCAACGGCCTCAGCTTCACTTTTAACCACTCTGCTACCGGAACACCGAAACCCTTCTTGCCACGTCGCGGAACAAATCGTGGAACGAGATCGGATACCGCGCGTTTGAGGATGTACTTTGTCCGCCGGCCTCTTAGTTTGTAATCAACGGGCAGTGATGCAGCATATTCAGCGAGTCGATGATCGAGGAACGGCGCCCGCACTTCGAGAGACACCGCCATGCTGGCTCGGTCAACTTTCGTCAGTATGTCTTCCGCCAGGTAAAGTCGCGTGTCAAGGTTCTGCATTCTCTCGACGATGTCGTCGGCGTCGCATTCGTCCATCATGTTACGCGCTGCGGCGTAAATGTCCCCGTCGCTGTTTTGTAACACCTCGTTAGTTAACAACTCTCGTTGTTCTTCCGGTGTGAACGAGCCAAACCAAACATGATGACGGGCGACTGGCTCGTACTTCGTCCCCGTGATGAACCGCAGAGCCTTGTAGTCAAACGAGAGATTCTTGGTTTTGACAGGCAGCAGACGGACCGACGGTTCGATCACCATTGCTTTTAGAGCACGGGGAACTCGCGCGTATATCTGGGCAAGTTTATGACCCCAATACATCTCATATCCCGCAAACAGTTCATCACCACCGTCGCCACCGAGGGCGACAGTTACGTGCTTGCGAGTAAACCGTGAAAGTAGATATGTGGGCACGAGCGAAGGATCGCTAAAAGGTTCGTCCATCCATGAGCCAATCTCGCCCACGAGGTTGGCAGCAAGATTCGCGCTCAACCGTTCTTCGTGATGGTCTGTGCCGAGAAACTTCGCCACACCGCGCGCGTAAGACGATTCGTCAAACGACGCTTCAGAAAATGAGATCGAGAACGTTTTGACTGCTTCAGACGATGCGCGCACGGCCAGAGCTGCGACCGACGACGAGTCAACACCACCTGATAAAAGCACGCCGAGTGGCACGTCGGAGACGAGTCGCATCCGGACGGAGTCCGCCAACAGTTCGCGGACTCGTTCAGCGGCTTCTGCTTCAGTTGGAACGGGCTCTTTCGGCTTATAACTTAGTCGCCAATAACAGTCGGTCTTCACTTTGCCGTTTTCGAGAGTCAGCGTGTGTGCCGCAGGCAGCTTGTGAATGCCCTCATAGATCGACAGCGGTGCCGGCACATAATCAAACGACAAATACTGTCGCAGTGCCTGGACGTTGAGTGACGGTCGGACAGCGGGGTGCGCCAGCAACGCCTTCGGCTCAGAGGCGAAAAGAAGAATGTTGTCGAACACCCCCCAGTACAGCGGTTTTTCTCCAAAGCGATCGCGCGCGATAAACAACTTGCGCTGGTCTGAGTCCCAGAGGGCGAAGGCAAACATCCCATTCAGATGTTGGACCATCTCGATGCCGTGCTCTTCGTAAAGATGAGGCAAGATTTCGGTATCAGAGGCGCTACGGAACGTATGACCCTTCTTTTCAAGTGTCGCGCGCAGCTCGCGATAGTTATAGATCTCACCGTTGAGTACGACTGCGACACTTCCGTTTTCATTGAATATCGGCTGCTCGCCGGTGACGAGGTCGATGATTGCGAGCCGGCGCATTCCCAAACCGACGCCAGTTGAAACCAGCAGGCCTTCCGAATCGGGACCGCGATGCGTCAGTCGCTCGCACATTGAGCGCAGAAGTTCTTCGGCGCCGTCGGGAGGCGGCGTCCGCGCATTAAGATTGGCCCATCCGGTTATTCCACACATGACAATGGTGAATCAGGGGCTACTCAATAGGACAAATAGGCCCTATAGGACCTATTGAATAGGACGATAGGACCAATATAGGACGAATAGGTCCTATTGGCCCTATTCCTATAGGTCATATAGGTCGTATGTCTCCTATTGATCATCGAAACCCATTCTTTCCCGCACTGCATAAATCGATTTGGCCTGCGATTCGTGATACGTGCGCACCAACATCTCGGCCAGCAATCCCATCAGTAGAAACTGAATGCCCACCGCAAACATCACGATCGCCAGAATCGGAAGTGGTGTCTGTACAAAATCCGCTTTGTGAAACAGTTTCAGAAACACGGCATAGAGCCCTGCCAGCAGTGAAATCAGAAATGCCAGCATGCCAAAAGAGCCGAACACATAAATCGGCTTCGTTTGATAAGAAGCCATGAACTTTATCGTCATGAGGTCAAAGACGACTTTGAGCGTGCGCGACAAGCCATACTTCGACTTACCCATTGTGCGCGCATGATGTTCAACCGGAATCTCTGAAACGCGAGCTCCGGCCCATGAAGCATAAATCGGAATAAACCGGTGCATCTCGCCATAGAGCCGCACGTCTTGCAGCGCTTCACGCCGGTAAGCCTTGAGCGAACACCCATAGTCGTGCAGCGGAACTCCACCGATCCAAGAGATCAACCGGTTGGCCATCATCGAAGGGATCTTGCGCGTGATGAGCTTGTCCTGCCTGTTTTTGCGCCAGCCTGAAACGACATCGTAGCCCTCGTCGAGCTTCTCCAGCAGCCTCACGATATCTGCCGGATCATTTTGCAAATCTGCATCCATCGGGATCAGCACCTTGCCGCGAGCTGCGTCGATTCCCGCAGCCATTGCCGCAGTTTGCCCATAGTTGCGCCTGAGCGCCACTACCCGCACGCGGTCATCGCCGCGCGCGATGTCCTGGAGAATCTTAAGGCTACCGTCTGTCGATCCGTCATCAACGTAGATGACTTCCGCCGTACGACCCAGGCGTTTTAAAGCATCGTCGAGCTTGCTGTGCAAAGGGAGAAGGTTCAGCTCTTCGTTGTAGACGGGGAGAAAAATCGAGACGTCCGGGACGTCGCGTTGTACCATCGCCGGCGATACCAACTTCTCCTCTTCGTAAACTTTCATAACTAGTCTATTGGGCGAGCGACACACACAATCGAAACACCAAACGGAAAGTTTATATGTCGCAAGAGCAGTGCTTCAGCACCAAGAATTCTCCCGAGAATACCATTCATAAATCCTACTGTCAGATTGTTTTCCGACGCCGGTCGATACCCTGTCAAACGCATCAGCACTCGCCCCACGAGAATGGGGAGAAAGAACGTGATGTTCGCATACGTTGCGCGCTCGACTTCAAAACCCGCGCGGCTCAAAACTTCTTTCAGACCGGCGAGCGTGTAACGGCGCCGGTGGTTGCTGATATCGTCCTGAACCCCCCAAAGGAACATGAAGGCCGGCACAAACAGCAGCGCTCGGCCGTTCGGCCGCAACACTCTTTTCATTTCTTTTAAACCACCGACATCGTCGTCAAGATGCTCGACTACGTCGAGTCCGGTCACGAGGTCGAAGGAGTCGTCTTCATAAGGAAGGTGTTCCGCTTCACCAAGACGAACATTCGTTAAGCCGCGCGTTTGGCAAAACTCGAGCGCCTCAGCGGACACGTCTACACCCTCGGCCGAACCAAACTGCGAGAGCATTTCAAGATTCGCGCCTGTGCCGCAACCGACATCGAGTATACGCGGATGCGTGTTGGGCAGAGCCTTAACGATGCGTTCGACAAAACTGGAAAGGATTGTTCGTCTGCCGACAAACCACCAGTGATTCTCCTCGACTCGATACATGATCGAGTAGGTATGTTGTTGCATCTCCTGGGGTAGGGAGCGGTTGATAATGTTGGTCGACGTGGACATTACAAAACGGCGCGACCGGGGTACCCGGGTCGTACCGTATTGTACCATTCGATGAACTTCCGGATGCCCTCTTCGATTTGAGTCTGAGGGTTGTAGCCCAGCAGCCGGCGCGCTTTTGCTATGTCCGCAAACGTCTGAGGTACATCCCCCGGCTGAAGAGGCTGCCGATCTATTTCCGCCTTGATGCCCAACTCCTTCTCGAGCAACGAAATCAGCTCCCGCAGCTCGACCGTTCGTGACTCGCCGAGGTTGATTATCTCGTAATTGCTCTGGCGGTAATTTATCGCGGCTCGAACTCCGGCAATGATGTCGTCGATGTAGGTGTAGTCGCGGCGAGTCGTGCCGTCACCAAACACGGGAATTGGTTTGCCCTGGCTAATCAAAGTCGCAAACTTATGAATTGCCAAATCAGGCCGCTGGCGCGCACCGTAGACAGTAAAGAACCGCAAGCAGATACACCGCAGGCCATAGAGATGAGAGTAGGTATGACACAGCAATTCTCCGGCAGCCTTTGTTGCCGCGTACGGCGAGATGGGATGAAAGATCGGATCGTCTTCACTGAAAGGGACCTTCTCATTAACGCCGTAGACTGAAGACGACGAGCCAAAAACAAAGTGGCCCACGTCATTAGTTCGCGCCAGCTCGAGCAGGTTCATGGTGCCGTTGATGTTTGTCTCTGTGTAGAGTTGAGGTTGAGTAAGCGAGGGTCGCACGCCGGCGCGCGCTGCCAGATGCACTATCGTGTCAAAGCGGGTCTGCCAGAAGACCTGTTCGAGCGCGCGCCGATCGCGAATATCAACTTCGTGCAACTCGTAATCAGGATGTTGTAGATGGGCTTGAACGTTTTGTCGCTTGATGTCGGGAGAATAGAAGTCGTTGAAGTCATCAACGACAGTAATGCGCCCTTTACTTTCCGCCAGGAGACGATCTACGAGATGCGAACCAATAAAACCAGCTCCGCCTGTAATTAGGATGTTGTTCATGATGCAAGTCTGGAGTCGCGAGTCTGGAGTCAGGAGTCAGAAGTCAGAAGTCAGGAGTTCAGAAGGCAGAAGACAGCCGTAAGCTCCTGAAATCTGTAAGCAGAGAATTTTCATAGTAATGACTTGACTCCTGACTCCCGACTCGGGACTCCTGACTCCCGACTCGGGACTCCAGACTCCCGACTCGGGACTCCAGGCTACTTCTTCGCATAAATCCAAAGATGCCAACCCCACTGAGCTGCCAGGCGAGACTCCATCGATCTGGAAAGTAAACCTCCAACTAACGGCAGCCATCGTTTATTCATAAAATACGTTCGCAGCTCAACTTCAGAAAAATCCTTAAACAACTTTTGCGCGTCGCTGCGAGAGTATACGCGCGCGAGTGGATTGGCCGCGCCGTCTGTGTTGCGGCTTAAGAATTCTTCACTTTTAAAATAGCCGTTCTTGTTGGTCCTCAACTGGCGTGCGTGTTCGTGAAGCGAGTCGAGTGGCTCGCCGGTCAGACGACGGACCAGCCCGATCCCAGGTTTCCACTTAAGCAGATGAGCGCCAGCGCGCCGCAGAACAGAAATGTTGATGCGATAGTTATATGAATCTCGATGGTAAAGCATTACCTCAGCGCGTCCGCCCGGCCGCAACACTCGGTGGATCTGCCGAATCGCTGCGGCTATATCTGGCGTGTGATGCAGGACTCCATGAGAGTAAACGAGATCGAACGAGTCATCGTCGAAATCCAGGTTTTCTGCGTCGCCCGTTCTGAAAGTTCCGGCTAGGCCGTGTACCTCAAAGTTCTTCTGGGCGAGTTCGACTGCGGCTTCAGTTAGATCGATTCCGGTGTAGTCGGCACCCGCCCTCGCAAATTGTACGCCGTCCGTCCCGAGCCCACACCCGATCTCCAAAACTCTTAAACCTTTGGTATTGTCGAACCCGGCAGCCAGCGGAATGTGCCATTCTTTTGTGTAGCGATGCTGCTCAATCAGTTCGTAGAAGCGGCGCGATCCTGGGCGTGCGTCGGCAAACTTGATCCCGCATGGATTAGCCTGCCAAAACGTGCGCACCTGTTCTTTTAAGTCATTGGCCATCACTTCGCGACAGACAGGATCCTCTCAATCACTTTAGGATCATTCGGCAGCAAACCAGACTTCGGCAGACGCGGCGTCAGAGTGGCCCAATTAGGATCCATCTTGAAAACACGACGAAACAGGGGCAAAGAATCCTCCACTCGGCCCATGTTCACCAATGCGACTGCATGCCAGTAGATCATCTCAGCGTTGTCGGGCACGAGTTTCTCAGCGGCGCCGTACTCTCGTAACGCTCCCTCGTTGTCTTTGTGCTCGACTGCCAGATCGCCCGCGTTCATGTGATTGTATGCGCGCTGTAACTTGACGAGCCGCCGGAGCTCGACCAACGGCTCACTACTATCGTCAACACGAAGATCAAAAATTCGATCTTTCCAGGACTGCCCCGTTGGCTTACCCGTAACAACGATGAGAGCAGCGGACTGTTTGCCTCGAATATCGCCGCCTGCCGCCTGAGCCGCATCGAGCGCTGCCAGCATTCGATCAGCCAGATCTCCTTTCGCACTCTCGAAAGCCGCTGACATCGCGGGCCAAACTTTGTCGTTGAGCATCAGGTTCGCTTGCACTGAGTAGTTCTTGCCGACAATGTGACCGGCTGCTTGAATATCGTTCTTGCCGGTCCACGCATCAACACGACCCTGTGCGTCGATCATCGCGACCTGTCTGACTTCACGCCCTTCGTCACCTGCTAACAATGCACGCAGAGTGTCGGGCGCACTCTTCCCGGCACGCATCAGGTCCAGACCAAGTTTGCCGTAGCTGGGATCGACAAATGATTGAGTTGCGATTGCGCCTACGCCTGCTTCGGCCCAAGCAACGATGGGACCAACTGAGAACCAGTGAGATTGAACTGCCACGCCGAACTCGCCCGTGTCTGGATCGCGCGCGACTATGGAGTAGGTATGAACTGGCCGCTTGGGAATCGAATGTTGCGCACGTGTATCTTCCTGAGCGCTTATAGTCGCCGGCCAGCACGCCGCGACAAGAATGCTTACGAGAAGAATCCTCATAGTTGTCTCCGACTAAATGATCTTTCCTACGACACGAAGGGATAAACAGGCGTATTGCGAAAGATCCAAAAGGACAGCACGATGCCGAAGATGGCCCAAATATACCTGGCCGGCAGACTATTTCGGTTAATCGGCTGTCCTCGCACTACGGCATTTGTATATCGCAAAAGAGCATAAAGCAGAAATGGGAGCGAAAGAATTAAGAGCGGGTTGAATTGGAAGGCCGCCGAGAAGTTGCCGTGAACTAATTGGTGCAAGGCGCGCGTGGTGCCGCAACCTGGGCAAGTGAAACCGGTCAGCGCGCGAAATAAACAGCCGGGAAGCAAAGGTGACTTCCCGGGCTCAAGGAAAAACAAAACGGCGCCGACTACACCCAACGCCGCCCACAGGGCTAGCACAAAGCTCCGTCGATTAGTGATCTGGTCAAACATGAGGCTCTCATTTACACCGGGTTTCAGCCCGGTGAACGGTACGAGAAAAACGAAGAACCGTTTTAACGGTTTCGATGAGCTGCCAAAGAAGCCACAATCAAACCGTTAAAACGGTTGGTCGATCAGGACTGGTCCAAAACACCGGGCTTAAGCCCGGTATGACTGAAAGCTGATCAGAACCAGCCTTTTTTGCCCTGGATGTAAGTCCGGACAAAATCTTCGTCGGATTTCGTGAGGTAAATTATTCCTTCGATGATACCTATGATTCCTCCAGCCCCGCAGGTCACCAACGTGATTACGATCTGAATGATGCCTTCGGTAGTGTAGCCCAGGATGAATTTGTGCACGCCAAAGCCGCCGAGCAGAATCCCGCAGATTCCGGCAACGAGCTTCTTGTCAGCGCCTAACGTCTTCCAGTCGACCATTTGTTGTTGCTGGTTGACTGACTGCATTGGCTGGTAACCACCGGTCGCCGGCGCAAGCGGGGCTTGGCAAGCAATGCAGTATTGAGCGGTCTCGTCATTCGTAGCGCCACACTTCGTACAATATCTAGTCATTAGTTTTTCTTCTCCGCAGATACTTAATTACAGAGAGCCCACTCGCGCTGCGGTATGCGACGCAGGCTGCAGTTAAGCTCTTGATCTCGCATTTAGGGCTGGCTGATGGCACCAAGGCCAGCGCCAAGAACCATCAATATCAAGTAAATTAATCCGGCCGCCAAACCGAGCCCAATCGCGAGAAAGCTAAACAGCTTAGCTTTCTTGGAAGCATCCATCGCGCCTTGAATGTCTCCAGCGGCGACCTTCCCATTAACTTGAGCGGCAAATATTATCGCCACGATCGATAGCGGCCAGCAACAAAGCAATGAAAGAATGGCCGGAACCAAATAGTTCGGAACATTAGCCGGAGCGCTGGTTGGCGGCGGTGGCGGCGTCCACTGTTGCGACATTTAGGGGTTCTCCTGGTTCTGGGAATGTGATTACGATATTTGTTAGCTTAGATTCCGGTGCCAAAGCTTCCCGGTGGATTGTCAACGGGATTCGGCGGAGGTGGCGGCACATTTATGTTCTCTTTACGCTTCTCGAAAAGCGGAACTCCTATCAAGCCGCCAACCGTCGCAAGCACGACGAAGATCACAAAGCCGACGATGCCCGAAATGACCACAAGTACGACGCCAGTTAAAGGAAAATCTGGACTGATGGCCCGCATTTGTGCATCCAGGGCATCTACGCCGGTGATAAGTAATGAGATGGGTAGTCCGATGATCAAGTAAATCGCCCCGCCAATTACTCCGGCGAGCGCGCCCACTATGGCTCCATCCAAAATCGTCGCAGGAAGCGGCGAGCCTTTGACGTAGAGCATCGTTGCTAGTAGGCCGCCGGCAATTGGCCAGAGGCAATTGCAACAACCCACCATTCTGACGACGGGAACGGGAACAGCCGAGATTAGGACCGTCAGGACAAGAAGCAGCCCTAATGCGCCGCCGCCGATAAGGGCGGGCTTAAGTTTGTTATTCATGCGGGCAGATCAACTTTAATTCCGGGAAAAACTGGGTCGAGCGTGATGCATAACTAACAAAGAGGCGCGGGAATGTCAATAAAACGGCGGGAAAAACTGAGAAAAACAGTAAGAGGCCTTATAGGTCCGATACGTCCTATTTGAAAAATTAGTGGTCCCTAACGCACCACGTCGACTCGATCGCCGGGCTGCAATCGTGGATCTTGGACCTTGCCTCGTTTGATGTCTTTGAGTCGGAAGGTCAAGGTCGTCAGACGCGCATCCGCACCTTCGCGGGACAACTCGATAACCCGATCGCTGTCACCCATCAAGCCGCCAGCAGCGAGAATAGCCTGCACCAGCGTAATCCCAGGTTGAAATACCTTTTGTCCCGGATAGTTGATGCGCCCGCCGATGTAGTAATACTCCTGAGGTCGCGCGGTGACGTTAATTACGTCGCCGGACTTCACGAGCACGTTCAGTGCGTTCTGATCGTCGAGACCGATTATGCGGTTGGCTGCACCGGTGCGCATGATTGTTATCCTGCTTGCGTCGTTTCGCACCTGCGCTTCAGCCATGACGACGTAAAGAGGAACGGCTTCTCGCCGCAGAAACTTGGCCCCGGGATGAGTAACCAGGCCAGTGACCATAACCGAGTGGCTGGCGTATTGCCGCACTCCGACTGAGACACGCGCCCCTTCTTCAACTGCACGACGCTTCAATTCTGCGCCAATGCGAGCTTGTATCTCATCGGTAGTCAACCCTGCGACCACGATTGGCCCACCGGCTACTGTCAGATCGATCAAGCCGCCATCCACAACTGTGTAAAGAGTCGACCTCGGCGTCGTGGAATTCAGGAGACGAATGTCGAGTACGTCTCCGACACCGACTCGATAGATCATAGACAAGGACGTATCTTCGCTGACAGACGATGTGACAGCCTTGTTAGAGCTTGCTGAATTGTTGGACGGCTCCAGTATGCGTGTTGCGACACCTTTCGCAGGAGTCGGCCAATTGGAGGCGTCGAGACTTTGAACGGCGCCAGTTTGCGTGTTTTCTTGCTTGATAATCTGATCAAGCCTTGCAGCCAACTGCGAGTCGAGTTTCAGGAGTTTGTTGTGGGCGTCCACCGATTGGCTCTTCCGTCCCAATACGTACGCAATGACGCCGAGACGGTACTGTGCTTCAGGCCATTCTGCTTTCAGCCGAGTCGCGCGCTTGAACGCGTCGAAAGAGTCCTTATACGATCTCGATTTGGCATAGGTCATACCTAGCATGTAGTGAATCTGAGGATCGTCAGGCGTGATTTTTCCCGCAGCTTTGAACGCTCCCACCGCGTCGTCAAGTTTGCCACCCTCGTAAGCAAGTACTCCTGAATCGTAAAACTTTCGAGCGGCAAGACTCTCATTCGACGATGTTCGATCTGAGCCGGGCTCGTCGAGGTCCGCACTTTTCTGCACGCTGGCACTTGTCGATCTTGATTTGGCAAGTTCCTTCAGGTTTTGGGCGGTTCCGCCCTGCGCGAGAACGATGCTGAGGGACGAAAAGAAAACGAATGCGGCGGAAAAAAACGGTTTCATAGGGGTTGCCTGACTAACGACTCTTGCTCGGTTCAGGGATGCGTTGTTGCGGAAGCTCCTTACTCGGTCCAGGGATGCGTTGTTGCGGAAGCTTCTTGCTCGGGCAAATTATACACAAGTTTTCTTAAACGTTAAGCTCTGTCAATGCTACCGGCGCCGTCGAGAATATGGGCGTAGTGCGCCAGTCTGAGTACTCAAATCATTAATGGACTACGTTTTCCGGGATCCCCTTTGTTATAGTGCCTTCGATGTACGAGTTCGCTGTTGCTCCCGCCGTCACCCAACTCCGGCGTCGGGGAGCAGAAATCACCGAAGTAGTCCCCGCCAGTATCGGCGCCGAACTGGAACTGGAACCCGGCGACCGGATCATTAAGGTAAACGGCGAGCTAGTCCGTGACTATCTCGACTTTCGCTTCAAGACGGCCGGTGAAACCTCTCTCATCGTTGAAGTTCGTCGCCGCAGTGGTGAAGATTGGGAACTACAGGTCGAGCGCGATGAGAGCGAAGACTTCGGTCTCAGCTTCGAGCAAATCGTACCGCGCCAATGTGCGAATGAATGCATCTTTTGCTTCTGCAAAGGCAATCCGGCCGATGCTCGGCCATCACTCTTCATACGCGACGAAGATATCCGGCTTTCTTTCCTTTACGGGAACTACACCACATTAACATCGATTACCGAGGACGAAATAAATCGGATCATTGAGCAACGCCTGTCACCGCAATATGTCTCAGTTCACGCGACAGATCTGGACGTGCGTGCTTACCTGCTTGGAATAGAAAAAGAGCGGGCCAACATCCAACCTCAGTTGTCTCGTTTACTTGATGCAGGTATAGAGATTCACGCTCAAGTCGTGCTGTGCCCCGGCATTAATGATGCAGCTATTCTCGAACGAACGATCTTTGATCTGGCAGCTGACTTTCCCCGTATTAGCAGTGTCGCGATCGTTCCTCTCGGCCTGACTCGCTACAATAATGATCCGCGTTTGACACCGGTGACACTTGAGTTTTGTCGCGAGACGATTCGCCATGTCAACGGATTACAAAAGAAATTACGGCACCGTCTAGGGACAACCTTTGCCTTCTTGGGAGACGAGATCTATCTGCGTGCAGGTCAATCAGTTCCTGGAAGGACGCATTATGGAACCTATCCGCAGATTGAAGATGGCATAGGGATGGTGCGATCGTTTCACACGAAGTTTAAAAACAAGTTAGATTCCTGTAGTAGGAATAAATCCGAACATGCTCAGCGAGTGAAGGGAACCGTTTTGACAGGAACTCTTTTTGCTCCAGTGCTCACTCTCTTGATTGACGAAGTAAATGCGCGGATAGGAACGCAGCTCTCCGTTGAAGCTGTTCCCAATAACTATTTTGGCGGTGATGTTTCTGTTGCAGGTTTGCTCACCGGTGGAGATTTGTTGTCAGTGCGACCGTCCGTTCGCGGAGACTTTGTTGTGATACCGAAGCAGACACTAAAGAGCGACGACGATATCCTGCTCGACGGTATGCGGCTGGAAGAATTACGACACGAATTTGGTTTGCCGGTTTACCCAACTGACATTGACTCGCTATTCTCAATTCTCGCGGGACACAATTAATGTCGAAAAAGATTCTCGACGTTGGTTGCGGTCAGAACAAATATCCGGGCGCAATCGGCATCGACTCAAATCCCAGAACACACGCTGATGTCATTCACGATCTCAGTCACGTCCCTTACCCTTTCCCGGAAAATGAGTTTGATGAAGTAATCTGCCGGCACGTGATCGAGCACGTTCCCGATGTGATGGGTTTCATCACCGAGCTTCATCGCATCACGAAACCGGGCGGCGTGATAAAGATCGTCACGCCGCATTACTCAAACCCGGATTGGGCTACTGACCCGACACATCGAAACCACTTCAATAGTTACTCCTTCAATTGCTTCATGCCCGACCGCACTCCATTTCCCTTCTACACAGACGTGGAACTAAAACCTTTGAGCAGCTACGTCACCCTCGCGAATCTTTGGCGCGCACTCGGCGTGCAGTTCGTCGTGAATCTCGACCAGCGATGGCCCGCATTTCGGTTTACGAGAAAGTTTTGGGAGTTTTATCTGAGCACGATTTTTCGCGGCAAGGAACTGCACTTTGAGTTCGAAGTAAGCAAGAATCTCTAGCACCGTTCTTACGATTTTTCGGTGTTCAAAACCTCGGATAGCATCCGAATTTTTGGTGCTCTTTACCGCATTAGCAACTCTTATCTTCTACTATTCCAACACTTAGTTACCTCCGCATACGGGGCATGAGTCTTGCTTCTTGGCGGAAGCGCTATGGTGCGCGCCCACCCATACAAGGTCCTAATATCCATAATTCTGAGTTTCCTGGCGTCAGCTTCGCTGGCTCTGGGTCAGGACCTACCTGAGATTCGCTCGCCTGCTTCCCCCGACAAATCCGCATTGGGAAGTATCCGCGGAAGAGTGGTGACGCCTGAAGGTAACTACGTTGCGTCGAACGTAAAAATCACGCTGAGCACTCTGCGAGGTCCCGTCGCGATCATCTATACAGACACTCAAGGTCAATTTGAGTTTCCGGAACTGGCGCCGGGAAGCTACCAACTAGAGGTTGAGCCGACTGATAGAGATCAGTTTGATCCGAGTTCCGAAGCGGTGCAGGTTTACCGTGGCATGCCGTCTGTGGTGTCACACACCCTGAAGGCGAAGCAGGGCGCACCAAAAGCAAACACGCACGGAAAGACGGTATCAGTTAGTGAGCTTGATCCCACGATTCCCAAATCAGCTAGAAAAGAATTTGAGAAAGCGACTAACGCTTCTCAGAAGGGTGATGCGGACCAAGCGATTTCCCATCTCAGAAAAGCCATTGCGATTTATCCGAACTTCGTAATGGCCCGCAACGATCTCGGCGTTCAACTTTTGAGCCAGGGAAAACTCGAGGAAGCTGCTCAAGAGTTGCGGACGGCAATTAGCCTTGATCCGAATTCATTCAATCCCGCACTTAATCTCGGCATCGTTCTAGTGCAGCAGCACCAATTTGAAGACGCAGCAACCATTCTCAGAAAAGCATTAGCGCTGGAATCAGGTTCGCCGGCAGCTCTGCTGTACCTGGGCATCGCTTCAGTGGCTCTGGGAAGATTTGATGAGGCAGAAGGAAGCTTAAAAAAAGCGTACGAGCACGGTGGGCCACATTATGCCTTAGCAAACTTTCACTTGGGCCAGTTGTACATGAATCAAGGCCAACGCGAGTTGGCACTTAAGTCCTTTCAGCTTTACTTGGCTGACGTTCCCGATGCGGCCAATTCTGCGCAAGTGCGAAAGCTGATGGCAATCCTGCAGTAAACGGGGCCCAGAGGTGAACGGATCCCCGTTCATCATGAAGCCCTCTTTTAAATAACAACTAACTTTGGAGGCAAAACCATGAGGAGTTCACCCTGGGCGAAGTCGTTTGCACTTTTTGCATATGCGCTATCGCTTATTACGATGACTTTCCTCTTTAGCGTGCCAGTGATGGCTCAAGCCACCACTGGCACAATAAAGGGTACCGTAGTCGACCCGAACGGCGCCGTAATTGCCGGTGCATCGGTTACGGTAAAAAATGAAGCCACCGGAGTTGAAGAAGTGACCACTACCAGTGGGGAAGGAAACTTTACTGTTCCTAACCTGCTTCCGGGCAAATACACGGTAACGGTCGCACCTCCCTCCGGATTTAGCACGAAAGCTGTCACCGGAGTCGACGTACGCGTCGCCACGGACACGGATATCAAAATTGACTTAGCCGTCGGTTCACCTTCTGAAACGGTTACGGTCACGGGTAACACCGAAGAGATCGTTCAAACCAACTCTCAGATCTCCGCCAGCTTCGAGACTCGCAAGGTTGAAGAACTGCCCTCGAATGCTGCGGGTGGCGGTATCGATACGCTGGCACTGCTGGCTCCCGGCGTCGTGCCCGGCTTTGGCAACGTTAACTCGAACGGTACGACCCTTTCGGTCAACGGAAACCGAGCTCGTGCTAATAACTTTACGCTCGATGGGACGGACAACAACGACCTGTCGATTGGCGGACCTAACTTCTTTATTTCGAACCAGGATTCGGTACAGGAGTTCCAGGTCATCACTAACAATTACTCGGCCCAGTTCGGCCGCAACCAGGGTGCGGTGATCAACATCGTGACCAAGAGCGGTACCAACGAATTCCACGGGTCGGTTTTCGAGTTCCATCGTAACTCGAGTGCCCTCGATGCGATGACCAACCAACAACGCGCCGATCCGGGCCGCGACCGCCGCGACAAGTTCGTGAGCAACGTATTTGGCGGCACGCTCGGTGGGCCGATCATTAGGAACAAGGTCTTTTTCTTCTTTGACACTCAGTTCATCCGGCAGCGGGAGCAGTTTGCGTTTGCTGCTGGTAACCGTCAAATCACACGCGAGGGTTTGGCAACTCTGGCGGCTAATTTCCCAGGAAACCCAGCCATCGCAGCGCTTGTCAACCAAGGTGTGGCTACTCTTCAGCCCACTGCGCGTCCGCAAGCAAATACGACGATTGCGTCACTTTGCTTTCCAAGAGATCCGCTGCTGCCTTGCACGGGCGCAAATGCAGTGGTTGTACCTACTGCCTTCCACGAATATGACTTACCTTTGCCCTTCAATCAAAAAGAGTTCGGCATCCGTGGAGACTTCAGCCCGACCAGCAGGGACAGCTTCAACGTCAAATACCGTTACCAGGAATCGCCTGAGACGGGTTTTCTAGGCCAATCAAACGGCTTTTTCGGTGACATTCCATTCAAGAGCCGCAACTTTAACGGCGCTTACACGCGTCAGCTCACACCGCACCTCGTCAATGAGTTCAAAGCGGCCTGGCAGAAGCTTTCAGTCATATTCGGCGGCTGTTCGGGCGAGAGCGATCCGCTTAAGGGCTGTATACCGCACGCGGACGAGATTGGTAATGCTTTCACCAACATCACTTTCACCGGCATTTCGTCAGCCGGAAACACCATGCAGTCTCTCGGCCCCGCCACGAATCTGCCGCAAGGCCGTGAAGTGCGCGTGGCACAGTTTGCCGATAGCCTCGCATGGACCACCGGCCAACACTCCATTGTGTTCGGCGCCGATATCCGTGACCTGGCCAACACCGTGCCATTCCTGCCGAATCTTAATGGTGCGTTCCGATTTGGCGCTCCACCAGTACGACCCTGCGCGCAAACCGATCCCCCGACTTGCTCACCATTTGCCAGCACGGCTCGCATCGTGGCTAACGCTCCCAGCTTTGTGACTTTGGGTGCCGGTGAGCCCGCTATTAGTTACAAGGAGCGGGATCAGTTCTACTTTGTCCAGGACGACTGGAAAGTGCGTGACAACCTGACCCTTAATCTTGGCGTACGCTACGAATATACGGGTCAGCCGATCAACACTCTGCACGAGCTTTCATTAGCCCGTGAGAATGATCCGGCACAGGCGCTCTGGCGACAGAGCTTGCCTATCGAGGCACGGACGTTCCCCAAGATACCTGCGGATAAGAACAACTGGGCGCCGCGCCTGGGCTTTGCCTGGTCGCCACGTTTGGGAGACGGCGGGTTCTCGCGATTCTTATTTGGCGAGAATGACGCTACGGTCATCCGAGGCGGTTTCTCGATAGCTTATGAGCCGGCGTTCTACAACATCCTGCTGAACGTTTCGACTTCAGCTCCGTTAGTGTTTCTAAACACCATTAACAATAGTTGCACCACGTCTCCTTGCGGAGCCACCACGGACGCAGGTGCGATCAATTTATTGACTTCGCCAACCTTTGGTCTTCCGTCGAACCCGACAGGCGACGTGGTGCGCAGCGCTTTGGGCTCGTTCCTACAGCGCGACACCTTCGATCCACGTTGGTTGACCCAGACGGATGTAGGTTCGGATTTCCACTCGCCTTATTCGAAGCAGTGGTCGTTCGGAATCCAGCGCCAGGTTAACCGAAACAACGTTGCCGAAATTCGGTATGTCGGAAACAGCGGTGTGGATCTATTCCAAACCGTCAACGCCAATCCGGACATCCGCAACCTCGTTAACGGCTTTACTCTGTTCGGGGAAACCTTTCCGGGATTTCCGCAGTTGACGAACGGTGTGACACCGTTAGTCTGCGTGAACAACTCGGCGACACCCGACAATGAGGGTGCCTGCAATGGCCGCATCGTTCCCGGTCGCGGTCTAATCCGCCGCCGCCAAAACACGGGCAGCTCGAGCTACCATGCTCTACAAACTCGATACAATGGCCGGCTTTCCAACCAATTAACTCTGGGCGCTTCCTATACTTTCAGTAAGACAATGGACAACGCCTCTGAGATCTTTGCGTTTGGCGAGAACGCCATCGCGTCCAACCCGTTCGATCTGACTGAGAACGAAAGAGGTCTGTCAGGAAATGACCGCAGGCACGCGTTCTCGTTGAACTTCCTGGAAGACATTCCTTTCTACAAGGATCAGAAAGGATTCGTCGGTCACCTGCTTGGTGGTTGGCAAGTCAACGGCACGTATGTGCTTGCCAGTGGCCGTCCATTTACGCCATCGCAGTTCTTCAATAGTCTGGGGCTCCCGACCTATCAAGACTTCCTGTTCGGGGCCACGTTCTTCGGGTTCGATAACGTTCGCCCGTTCACGGGCAACCCGAATGCGCCCAGAGACTCGGTGGGCATTTCCGATGTCGACGCGTTTATCTTCTTCTCGGAGTCGTTTGTGCCAAGCCCGACCGGCTTCTACAACCTAGCCGCGCTAAACAACTCGTGTCAGCCCGATGGGACTGGCTGCAATTTCGTGCCAGTCACGACGAGTGACGTGCGGTTCATTCTGAACGCTCCTGGCGCCGCAAGGTTCTTCGGGAACCCATTTGGGAATGTGGCCCGAAACAGTGAGCGCGGCCCTGCTTTGAACCATCTCAACCTCGGCATCTTCAAGAACACTCGTGTCTCGGAGAGTGTCAGGATTCAGTTCAGACTCGAGATGTTCAATGCTCTTAACCATCCGAATCCAGGATACGGTGTAGCCGGCGAGGACACTCTGCCAGACACATTCGTCGAAGACGCCGGCATTATCGGCAGTAGATTCAACGACAAGAGGGACATGACTCTCAGCAGTCGTCGTATCCAGCTCGGAATCCGGATTATCTTCTAATTGAAGCTGCCAAAAGCAGTTTCTTTTCACGGGGAGAGTTCACAAGACTCTCCCCGCTTTTTGTCTTCACTTCGTTAGGAGTGAGATGTTTCTAGACGGGCAATCTTCCTCCAATTACCGCCGTTCGGAGGAGCGGAATGAAACACGTCGGGTATCCCTGAAGTTGAATTCCGCTGCTCCGAACGGTGGCCAACAAATTGATGTTTCAGAGTCTATAAACATCCAACCCCTAACGGGTTTTCATAGCAGGATCCTTGTACAAGTAGCTGCGGCGGGAATGTGTTTTCAATCGAGGTCGGGCAACGTCCACTCTGATTTGTCTTAACGACTCGCCCTTCGTTGCGCGGGCTTTTGGGTAATACCCTAATGTGTATTGCTGTCGTAGTTCTGAAGCGATGCGTGCGAACAACTTACTTAGGTTCTTCACACTATCCGTATATTCGAATCTTCCGCCTGTTCGCTCTGCCAATAGTCTGAGGTAAAGAGTGGCTCGTCTGTAAGCCTCACTAGCTGGCTCACCATTCTTCGTCACGTGAGCCACAGCCCCAAATTCTCCCATCACTGAGGTCTCCCGTGAGGGGTTGTCTCTGAAATCTGTGTACGTGTGATATTGAACCGGGTAAATCGCTGCATCCAGCTGATGTGCGTCGCGAACCGTGCCGAGGTAGGTTCCGCGCACGCTGCTCGTGTCGACCCCGTCAGTCAATAACACGATTGCTTTGCGACCACTAATACGACTCAAATGATCGTTGAGAGCGGTGTCGATCGCATCGTAAAGACTGGTCCCGCCCCCAGTGGTGGTCCGATCTATAGCGGCATGTAACCGTCTTCGATCATTGGTCGCTTCTGTTAACACGTTGACGCGTTTGTCAAAAGCGATTACGAGCATGCGATCAGTGGTGCCGAGTTGATTAATGAACGCGTTGGCTGCGGCTTGGATCTGCTGGAGCTTGAACTGGGTTGAATCGCTCACGTCGAGTAGGAGAGCGATCGTGAGAGACGACTCGGTTGATTCCGGTGCAGTTTTCGATGGGTCGGGAGCTTCGAAAAAGACGATCGTTTGTTCCACACCGTCCTCAAACAAACGAAAGTCTTCGCGATGCAAGTCGGAAACGGATTTTCCGTGCCGATCTTTTACGGTAACGGGTACCGTAACCAGGTTGGTGATGACTCTGATGACATCGTCGGCCGGATCTTGCTGCTGATTTGCGGGACTTTCTTGAGCCTGCGTTTCAAGCGCTAAAACGCCGGCGAGCAGGAACCACGAAATCACACGAAACGAGAGCACGAAATCACACTAAAAGAAATCACGCAGTCACGCTAACCAATCAGTTAACGACGGTGAAGTCGACGCTGCGCGAAACGGTCTGCCGTTTCTTATCAGCCAGCGGATCGGTCGTGACCAGCGTCAATACATAACGACCTGGACTCACTTTGGACATCCCCAGTTGCCCGACCCTGACTAACTCTCCAGAAGCACTGCCGGCCGTCGTAACAGGTTGCTCGGGTTCCTGGAAAAGCACTTTGCCGTTCTGACTGATGATCAATCGCGAACGGACCTGAGGCTTGCCGCCCTCGGCTTTCGCGTTATAGATCACCGCGGCATATCGCAAGTCCTTATCGCGCGAAATGACTCGCGCCGCCGACAGTTGTACCGGAGTATCCCTGGTTCCGGGCGCGACCTCGTATAAAAGGATGCTGCTCATCAACAAACTCTTGCTAGACAAGTCGGGAACTTCGAAGTATCTCGAAACCGTTCCCAACTTGCCCGTTTCCGCTTCTCTTACAACCAACCTGACTTGATAGTAGCCCGGTGGTACTTGCGTACTGGCACTGTAGGTAATACCCGTGAGAAGAGCGCGTTGATAGTCTTGTTCCGTAAGATTCGCATTTACCGTTTCACTGAACCCGCCGCGCGAACGGCCTACCTGATCAAAAACGAAACCAACCACATCGAACGACGCCTGGTACTTTCCATCTTCACTCTTCTTGAAGTTTAACTTTCGCGCGTTAAGGAATGTGTTGATATCCAGGTGTGCCTGGTTACTGGCAAACTTGTATTGAAGTTCTGCAGCGACATCCAGGGAGCGCTGAGCCAATGGCGATATTGCCGCATTGACGATCTGTTCTTCTTTGGTAGCGGCTGCCGCAGCTTTGTCCTCCCGGGCCACATAACCCTCCGACGAGAATATGCGTGCTCCAGGGCGACGAACCTTTACGTCGATGCTATGGTATTTGTTATCGAATTTCTCTGTCGGGCGGTAAGCGAGCCGGTAATAACCGCGACTACGTCCGAGTACCTTTTCGAGTCCTCCGGCAAAGTTATTGCTGTTCGTGACCGCGACACCACCAGTTCTTCCCGCTAGCTCACGTAGAGTAAGTAATTCGGTTGGCGGCTTGTCGCCGAGGCGGGCAGTGTCCATACCTCTACCAAAACCATCATTATTAATCCGGCCGCTGCTAATCTCGTCGGCGCTGGATAACAGTGCGCTCCGTCCGGGGGTGTCGTCGAACTTCGCCACTGCGCCCGCAACTTGAAGTGCTCGTATATCCATCGTGTTGATAACGACGCCCGAGCGAGTCGCATTGTCGGCAAATTTCTCAAAAATGTAACTCACGTCGCCGACTACGGAGCCGCCTCTGCTCAGATCGAACAAGGGCAGGCCGCCGGAGATCAAAACCAGATTCTTTCGGCCGGGAATCTGTCGCAAGGCATCAACGACTTGATTAGCGACTGATAAAGCAACGACTGCTCTGGGGACTTGATTGGTGCTTTCAGAGGGGCCTTCGAAATCCCCCATCGTGCTTACAGTTTCCGTTACAGTTGCGAGACCTGTTTCTCCCGAAGCGCTGGGTTGGGCGGAAATACGTCCTAAGTCCGAATTAGTGAAGGCGAGATGAGGTGGAATCGATCTCGGGCCCAGTTGAGCAATCGCGCGTTGCAGGATGGTTTTATCTGAGGTGAACTGCTCCAGTAAACCCATTCCGCCAATTGTACGAACGACCGCTACCAGGTCTCCATCCATCATCTTGGTATTAACGAAGTCAGAAAGCATAGCGCGCGCGCGCGCCATGTCATCATGAGGAATAGTGACATCGTCCACTACAAACGCGATGACGCGTTTGAGATCTTTTGCAGTTATGTCTCGAGAAACGGAAGTGTCAATGCCCGCCGCGGCCGCTATTTTAGCTGGGCCAGACCCTTCGGTACGTCCCGGTCCCTCCACACTGACAAACTCCATGAACTGCAGTTCCTGACGTTTTCCGTTGTCGTAAACTTCAAAGTCTTCCAACTTCAGGTCGCTAATGATCTGTTCGTTCTTGTCCATCACCACTACGTCCGTCTGCACTAACTGGGTCGAGATACGGATGACGTCTTCAGGTGAGACTTGTTGTTGGTTTTGAGGTGTTTGTCCGGGTACCAAGCCCAAACAGAGACCCAGAATGAGACCGGCTGCCAATATCGTCCTCATAGCGCAACTCCTCTCCAGTTGTGATGGATGGTAATCCGAAAAGATGGACGGGATTATAGTGCCAAACCTTCGTGAGTCCTAGTGGTAATAGTAAAAGCTAACAGCGAACAGCCAACAGCTAACAGCGGACAGCAAACAGCGGTTAGGCCGTTGGCTGTTGAGCTGGTAGCTGTTCGCGGGTTGCTGCCACCGACATACGAGAATCTGAATGATGGTACGAGATTTGGGTTCAACCTTAAAGTACGACTTGAGCACAGCCGTTAACAGCCCGCAAAAACGCCAAGAAATATCGCTTAAGCGCTCAGCGCCACGCTGGCTCGCAGTTGCAGGAAAGATTTTTTCTGGGCGGAGCTAATCATCTTTTTTGCATTGAGCATTCTCGCTGACCGGTTTCCTAAGATGACTGCCTTCCCCAAAGGAAAAGGCGAAGACAGCAAGAATGCCGTCTTCGCCGAAGGAGACTGCAAACTTATCTGCCTGCTTGCCTAGAACGTAATTTTCAATCCCATCCTCATTGACCGCCCGCCTCCATTGGTAAGGTTGTAATTGAAATAGTTCCCAGCGAGGGTCGATGTCAGATTGTGACCGGGAACGGCTGTGAACTGCGGATGGTTGAAGATGTTGAAGGCTTCAAGCCGATATTCGAGCTTGAGGTTCTCCCTGACTCGGAAGATCTTGAAGAAGCTCATGTCGAAGTTTTCAACAGGGTTCGTTCTCTCGGTATTGCGACCGAAGGTTGCGGCTCCTGGGAAACCAGTATTGGCCGCGACTTGAATCGCGTAAACGTCATTGCGCGTAACACATTGACCTAATTCCGGGTTGCGCAGTCCGGTGGCACACGTCGCAATCGGAACTATTTGTGCGCGCGTATTGTGCGGAGCGTTGGGGTTACCCACGTCGGGTCGATCACTACCTGATAGGCCGTCACCATCACGATCCAATCCGTTAATTAGTGTGAACGGTGCTCCATCCTGGAAGCTCGTAATGCCCGCTATCTGCCAGCCACCTAGCGCGTGGTTCAGGAAGCCATGGCGCGGCCCTGGGATCTCCCATACGTAACTAACGACGAAGCGGTGTTGCCGATGATAGTCGGAAACTGCGCGATCCAATTGCAGGCCCCCCAGAAATCCGGGTACAGATGCCAGCGACGAGTTCGAGCTATCGGTCGCGAAAATCTCACTGATCTGGTCGATCAGCTTCGACCACGTATACGACGCCGTCATCTGTAGTCCACGTGTCAACCGCTTATCAAGTCGCACCTGCATCGAGTGATAGTCAGAGTTGGCTCCACTTGTTCGGTAACGTCGGATGCCCAATGCGGGAAAGATTCGCTGTCCAGGGGTCGCCGGGTTTATGGGGTTTAGATCTTCAGTAACGAATAGCTTCCTCCCTGCCGATCCCACGTACGAAAGATCCATGAAGAAATTGGCTGGCAGGTCACGCTGCAAGCCAAAAGACCAGCGTTGCGTATACGGATTACGAATGTTGGGGTTGAAAACCGACGTCTGTGTATCACGCGCAGTCGGAGCGCGAGGAGTGGAAGGAATCGCGCTCGGGAAAAAATTGGCTGATCCGCGACCCGAAGACGGCGCTGTCGTTGTGGTAGAAGTGTTATTTGGCGAGTCGGCGGCGATGTTCGAAAGCATGTTGTTAAAGAACGTGTCGTAACTGACCTGATAGCCGCCACGAATCACGCTCTTATTGTTTCCGAACAACCAACCGAAAGGCCCGCTTTCAAAGGTCGGCGTATAGGCAAAGCCGACTATAGGTCCGAAATTGTTGTTGTCCCGCTTGACGCTATTCGGCACGAGAAACTGAGCTGCGTCGAATCCAGCGAACGCTGGGAAACTAAAAGCGTTGTTAGCGGGCTGTCCAAAATTCTCGTAGCGAAGACCAAGCGTCAGTGTCAGATTCGGCGTTGTCTTCCAGGTGTCCTGAAAGAAGTAGCTCTGACGCAAGAGACTCGGATCATAGACTGGCTCGCCGAAGTTGATATTGGCGTTTCCGGTCTGACCGCTGAAGTTATCGACAAAGTTGGCAAGGCCTGACCAGGTTTCTATGACCTGGCCCTGCTGGTTGCGA
Organism: Pyrinomonadaceae bacterium; assembly: GCA_035281525.1. GTDB lineage: Bacteria > Acidobacteriota > Blastocatellia > Pyrinomonadales > Pyrinomonadaceae > PSRF01. Next base: position 52,458 of record DATEDU010000396.1, read on the forward strand.
ATAGTTGCCGCATTGAACGTGAACGATCCCCGCTCGTTGAAAGGTGGCCGCTGCTTGGCAGTTTGCTTTAAGAATTCCACACCAAAGCGGAACGTGTGCGCTCCGTGGACCTTTGACGTCGTGTTTTGCAACAAGAAGTTCTCTGCCTTACGGAATTGCGGGATGTTCGTGGCAATGCCGATTGCGGTAAGCCCGCTAATCGAAATGTTTGGCATCGTGAAAGCTAGCGGAGGCGCGTCCACTGAGATTGGGAAGTCAAAGTCGATCAATCCGTAAGGCGATACTCTAAACTCGTTGGTGAGACTTGACGACATGACCCACGTGTGCGTTACCAGGAAGTTTCGGGACACACCCGCAAAGTCGCGAGTGAAACCTGGTGAGTTCATCGCCGTCGCCGGATTAATAGTGTCATCGTCGGTATAACGGAAAGCGAGTTGATGGCTGTCGTTTACCTTGTGATCGACGCGAAACACCCACTGTCTGGTATCGGCAATTTGGGGCGCCGATACGCCGACACGTCCCACTTGGATTGAGCCGCGCACCACGGCGCTCGTCGGATCAAGTGATATGTTGCTGATATTTGTTAGACCCCTGGTGTTTCCGATAGCGTTCAAATAGAGATCAACGCGCGGATTGGCGCCGACGGGAAAGAGAGTGCGGAGCCGTTGCACGCCGAGCTCAGTCGGCACGGTGAAGGCACCGAAGCTTGTCGTCGACCGGAACCTATCCCACTGAAGTCCAAAGAAGAAGAACGTTCGATCGCGTCCTCGGTAGAACGAACGGCCGCCAATGCCGAATTTTGGTAATGGCAGTGGCCCGCCAATCGTGCCGCCGAAGACATTCTCGGTATAAACCGCGGGCTCGGTCAGTCCGTTGTTCCTATCACCGTTATCTAGAGCGTCAAAAACCTGCGAGAGGATCAGCCACTTCGCAGTGCCGTGAAAGTCATTCGTACCCGACTTGGTAATGATGTTGAAGACGCCACCACCAGCCCGGCCAAATTCCGCGCTGAAGAGTCCAGTTTGCACCGAGACTTCCTGCACAGCATCTTCGTTATTAATTTGCATTGCTGGCCCAGTCACCGAGATGTCGTTGTTCTCGGTGCCGTCAATCAAGTAATTATTGCCGCGAGGTCGCTGACCATTGATTGAGAACTGCGAGGCATTTCCAAACTCAGCTCCACTGCCAGTAGCTGTAGCAACTCCAGGTAACAGCCGAGCGAGGTTGTAGGGATTAAGAGTCCCGGAAGGCAGAGCCACTACTTCTCTCGTACCGAAATTCCCTCCTTTTACGGGCTCACTAGTTTGTAGGAGAAGTTCACCACCACTTGCGCTGACGTCGACCACGGTTTCCGTCTCGCCGATTTCAAGCTGCTGATCGACAGTGGCAGTGCGGTTAGCCTGGACTTCCAAGCCCGTGGTTTTCACGGTCTTGAATCCTTTAGCCTTAATCGTGAGCTCGTAAGTGCCGAGATCCACTGCGTCGAAGCGATAGATTCCCGAATCGTTGGTAGTCACTGTTCTAACGTAATTGGTGGCCGAGTTCTTCAGTTCCACTTCAGCGCCTGCCACGACAGCTCCGTTCGGGTCGGTAACATTGCCGGAGACGGTTCCACGACTCGTTTGAGCCGAAATTGTGACTGCGGCAATCGACAGAAAAACGCCACAAAATAGCGAGGTCAGCAGTTGATTGAGTTTGGAATTCATCTTAATCCTCCACAGAAGGTGTCAGCCGGCTGGTTAAGCCGGTGAGCGTCGATTCGGTTATAAAGTTGACGTCGAAGGGGTGCATGCTCGTGTGAGCGCCGCCATTTCTATCATAAATTCGGATTGAAATCCAGAAAACCGAATGAGGACGGTGGGGATTTAAAAGAGAGTGCTAGAATCCGTTGCCTGACATGCCCGATATCCTGGCGTCCCAACTACAGGTGGCTCCGCTTGGCGCAGGCGATCTGATCGACCGCGCGGTCCGGCTGTATCGTCGCCATCTCTTCACGCTGATGCGCATCGGCGCTCCTCCAGTGGTAGTTTCGGCGGCGGGATCGGTACTCTTTTCCATTGCCTCCAAGAGAATCTTTACTGCGCCTGACAATGCAATGCTCGCCATGTATTTATTGTTGAGCGTTGCAGGAATGGTAACGGTCACTGCCGGATACATCTTCAGTCTCATTGTGATGGGTGGCGCAGCCCGCAATCTGGTCACTCACTTGTTGTGGAACGAGCCCGTTTCGGTTCGCACAACTTACGCCGCGGTCAAGTCGCGCTTCTGGGCCCTGTTGGGCGCGAGTGTGATTATGCTGCTGTGGTTTTCGCTGTCGACTACGGTCGCATTTTTCGGCTGGTATACGGCATTCATTTTGGTGGCTGTAGGTGGAGTGGTGGTGACTCAGGTCGCGCCGATGTGGTTCTCGGTCCTCGTCTGGGTGATCGGATTCATTATGTCCGCAGTCGTTAGTTTGTGGCTGTTTTTCATTCTCATCGCACGCATTGCGTATGTACCGCAAGTCCTGCTTGTCGAAGGAAAGGGCGTGTTCGCTTCGGTGAGCAGAAGCTTTGCCCTGGCCAAGGGAAATGTGCGTCGCCTGATGGCCATGACGATTTTCATTACGTTTGCATTTTATTCGGCGTTAATGATCCTGGTGGCGCCGCTGCTATGGTATGGTTACTTGAACGGCGTGGACCTGTCACCGTGGAGTGCATCTGAGTGGCCCACCTGGTACGCAGTCGCTAATGGCGTCCTTGGCCCCGTGAGCTCCATCTTACTCGCGCCTATCTGGATGCTTGGATTGTCGCTGTTATATGTTGACGAGCGAGTACGTCACGAGGGCTACGACATCGAGCTGATGGCCGCCCGGCAGTTGCCGAAAGTTCCAAACATGAATGTCGTGTCACCTTATGCTCCGGCGATTGTCATGGAAGCAGAACGTCTCATGCCTCCGCAGCGTTCACCAAACGTGCTTGGTCTGGGTTAGATTCTACGAGTGAAAAACTCTCATTCTTCATGCGCTTGTTAATCCGAATTGCTCTCACAGTTCTTCTCCTACAACTGCTTGCCACAGTGTGCCTGGGAACTCCCCTAAACGAATACCGCAAGCATCTGGAGAGCGCAGCTACCGCAATGGACACTCTTGGCCAAGTTGATGAGAGCGAGTCGGAAGCTGATCGTGCAGCACGTTTTAACGAAACGATCGCGGCAGTGCGCGCTGCTGTACCGGAAACCGAGGATGTGGAATGGCAGGGCGTCGCGTTTCGCGTTGATAACTCGTGGCTTCATCGCGAACTCCAAACGTTTGAGAAGGGCGACCCAGCACTTCGAAGCCTCACCCTGAAACGAATTACGGAACGCCTTCAGGGAACCGCTCAACGAGTCGAAGAGATTGAAAAGTCTGAGCTGGTTTCAGCGGCCAGTAAAGCGGAAGCTCGGCAAAAACTGACGCAGATTCTCCAACGCCCTGAATACGCTCACAAGCCTCAGGAGGCGAGCGCATTGGCGCGTCTGTTGGAGAGATTCATCAAATGGTTGCAGAGTTTCTTTCCGGAAAGGCAACCGACCGGGGGCGGCGCCGATATTCTTAGTCTGATTGCGCAAATCGTGGTGGTATTGCTGGCGTTGGGCGTCATCGTGTATGCCGTCCGGTTGTTTGCGCCCAGGTTTTTCCGCCGGAGACGATCCAGAAAGAAGGAAAAATCAGGTCCAAGGATCGTTCTGGGAGAGAAGCTTCAACCCGATCAGACTGCGGTTGATTTGTTGGCGGAAGCCGAAGCTCTGGCCCAACGAGGCGAGCTGAGGGCAGCTATTCGCAAAGCCTACATCGCTTTGCTGGTTGAGTTGGGCGACCGGAAAGTAATTAGCCTCGCCCAACACAAAACAAATCGTGATTACCTCGCGGCCATCAGAGAACACGTATCCCTCTACGGCTACGTCAAGCAGCTCACGGACAGTTTCGAGCGACATTGGTACGGGTTTGCTAAAGCGACTGATGCCGACTGGGTGACATTTCGTGCCGGTTATAAACAAGCATTAATTCAGTGAGGTCCTTTCTGCGTTCATGCGACAGCGATTAGGTTTGCCCATTACCATCGTGGTTGTGATCGGAGTGTTGATAGGTATCAGCGCGCTGTCGCAAGTTTCACAAGAGAAGCCGCAGGACAGTGAATTGGCGCCGAACAGATCGACGTACCACTCGGGCCCTACCGGGACGCGTGCCCTTTATGATTTTCTGAACGAATCGGGATACAAGGTGATGCGTTGGCGCGAGATTCCGCAGAAATTGTTGACTGCTAAGCAGACTGTCCAGACGTTCGTGATCGTTGGCCCAACGCCCTTAGACATGGAAGAGGAAGAGGCAACGAGCCTTATCTCATGGGTTGAGCGTGGCGGGAGGTTGGTGCTCGTCGATCGTGAGCCAGAGTCGATCCTGACGCCGGCGTCGGGAAACTGGAGCGTGAGCACGCAGTGGGGAAACTTACCGTCGCCTATTGTTGATCCCGGGAACACGGAACAGATGATCGAGAACGTTAAGGCCCTACAACCCGTGCAACCCACTTTGCTGACTTGGAATGTCGAAAATGTGATGCCCTCGAGATTCGCTTCCCAAATAAATGTCAGCCGAGTCCCGGAAAGCCCGCAAGCATCAGCAACTCCAGTTCAAAGTTTTCCTATTGCAGACGACGAAGAATCTGAGGCCAGTCCCTCGCCAGAAGAAACAGAGGCCAGCGCCTCGCCAGAAGCTGCAGCGGATGAGGCAGAATCGGAACCCACTCCGATGCCGGCACCACCCGTCCAACAGGCGAGTACGATGTCGCCGGCACCGGTTGTCCACTTAACGTATTCGAATGGAGCGTTGTTAGTGGACTATCCAGTTGGACGAGGTCGCATTATAGTGCTCAGCGATCCGTACATCTTTTCAAACGGTGGCATTAGTTTAAGGGACAACTTGCAATTGGCTATCAACATGCTGTCGTCCGGCGGAGGCTTAATTGGTTTTGACGAGTATCATCATGGCAAAGCAGTCAATCAAAACGCGTTCGTCAGTTATTTTGCTGGAACGCCCGTGATTCCGATTCTGGGCCAAGTGACGTTGCTGATCCTGGTGCTGCTGTGGACACGCGGACGGCGTTTTGGGCGTCCGCTGCCGCTGGCGCAAGTCGACCGGCGCTCGAGCCTCGAGTTTGTCGCCTCGATGGCCGAACTCCAACAACGCGCTCGCGCTTTCGATCTCGCGCTTGAAAATATCTACGCGCGGACGCGTCGAGTGCTGGCACGCTACGCAGGTACGGACTACAGCACGTCTCGCTCGCAGATCGCTTCGCTGGTCGCTGCCCGTTCATCTGTTGATGCGCATGAGCTGGAAGTTTTGATGCGGCAGTGTGAAGACGCCATTAACGGCGAGCCGATAAGCGAGCGCCAGACATTGCTCTTGGCGAAGCGTCTGCGCGATATCGAGGGGCTATTGGGCATGCGAATGCGCTCTCGCGACATACGACAGGCAACACAATGAGGAAGTGATAAGTGATGAGTGATAAGTGATAAGGACGGAAAACCTTATCACTCATTACTTATCACTTATCACTAACAAAAAGTTCTTCGAATCTTAGTTTTCTTCTGAACCTAATATGCTTGAATACGTCTCCTCCACTATTGAACACATCAAACGCGAACTGGGTAAGGTAATCGTCGGTCAGGATGCACCCATAGAGCAGATGCTCGTGGCCCTCCTGGCAGAAGGTCACGCACTGATCGAAGGTGTCCCCGGCACAGCCAAGACACTTTGTGTCAAGACTCTGTCGCGCATCATCAATGCCGAGTTTGGCCGCATCCAATTCACGCCTGACTTGATGCCGTCTGACATTACCGGCACGAATATTTTCAATGTCGCGACTTCGACTTTCAGTCTGAGACAAGGACCAATCTTCACGGATATTCTGCTGGCTGATGAAATTAATCGTACTCCTCCAAAGACTCAGGCGGCGTTGCTCGAAGCAATGGAAGAACGTCAGGTGACGATAGACGGTGAAGCCCATTCACTGTCGCCAATCTTCACAGTACTCGCGACGGAAAATCCGATCGAATATGAGGGCACATATCCTTTGCCCGAAGCGCAGCTCGATCGGTTTCTGCTAAAAATCCTGCTCGGCTATCCGGAAGAAGCTCAGGAGCAACAAGTGGTGGCAAACTGGGACGCCGGTTTCAACTCCAGAAGATTGGACCAGGTTGACATCCGGCCTTTAACTGAGCCCGATGCTATTTCGCAGTGTCGACGCGAAGTGAATCAAGCAAAGATGGAGCCCGGCGTGCAGCGTTATGTCGTCGACATTGTTCGCCGCACCCGCACTCACCCTTTCGTTCACTACGGCGCAAGCCCGCGTGCGTCCGTCGCACTGCTTCTGTGCTCGAAGGCGCTGGCGGCGATCCGGTACCGCGAGTTTTCTACACCTGATGATGTTCGCGACATCGCTCGGCCCGTACTGAGGCATCGCTTGACGTTACGCGCGGAAGCCGAGCTGGATGGAGCAACACCTGATGCTGTGATTACGGATATTCTGCGGTCGGCTGAAGTTCCGCGTTGAGTTTATGAGAACCTAGCCATGCGGTTCGTCTTCAGCAAACTCTTTTACCTTCTAATTGCACTGGGATTCATTCCGTTAGCATTTTCGTGGAACCGCCCATGGCTGCGGTGGCTGGTGCTGGCTTACGATTTAGTTCTCCTGGTCGTCGCAGTCATTGACGCAAAGCGTAGTCGCTTGCCAACAGGCGTCAGGATTACGCGAGAGTTTGCCAGCCGCTTTGCCGTTGGTGCGGAGACCGAAGTACAAATCAAAGTTCAAAACGATCGACCTCAGCCTGTTTCATTGATCATCAAGGATGAATACCCCCCGCAGATGAAACTAACGGGAGTACGTGAGGCTCAGGTGCGTTTGGACGCACAGAGTTCGGTGAGCCTCGTTTATGGTTTGACTCCGCCAAAGCGAGGTCGGTTCGAGTTTGGACGAACGGCGGTTAGATTCCTCTCGCGGTTTAAGCTCGCCTGGAGTGAAACAAAAATCGAGAATCCTACGGCAGTTAAGGTTTATCCCAACATGCGTCGAGCGCGTGAGGCGGAGTTGAAGGCGCTAGGAGCGCGCTCATTGGTTGCTACTCATCGAAAGACCTCCTGGCGTGGTGAAGGTCGGGAGTTCGAGTCGTTGCGCGATTACGTGCGGGGCGATGAGTTGAGACACGTCTCGTGGACTGCGACAGCGCGTCGCGGCAAGTTAACGACCCGCCAGTATCAGATCGAACGGGACCAGACGATTCTGATCGTTTTGGATGCCGGACGTTTAATGACCGCCCGCATAGAACACGAGACTAAGTTGGATTCGGCGGTTCATGCTGCCTTGGCTTTGATGTCGGCGGCTGCTCGAGGCGGTGACAATTCCGGGCTGATGGTGTTCGGCCGCAGAATTCACAGTTATTTACCGCCGGGACGCGGGCACGATCACATGGAAGCGGCTCTGGAAGCTTTGCACGCGGTGGAGCCGGAAATGATCGAGCCGTCCTACTCTCGCGCTTTGGAATTTGTAGCCGCGAATAGCAAGCGAAGGTCACTGGTCGTGCTCCTCACGGATCTGGTCGATGAAGAAGGTTCGAAAGAATTACTTGCGTCGTTGCAGTTGTTGCGCCCGCGTCATCTGCCTCTGGTTGTTACGATTGCCGATCGCGATCTGAAGGCGGTCGTGCGCGATGCGCCGGCTACGGCAAGAGAACTTTTCACTCAGTCGGTGGCGGAAGAGATTATGTATTTGCGGGAGGCTGCGTTGCGCCTGGTTGAGTCGCAGGGTGGTTTGGCTTTGGACGTGACGGCCGCAGCCCTCGCCCCAGCACTGCTGGAGAAGTATCTTCACGTCAAGGAAAGGGGATTGTTATAATTGGGCAACAGGGAAAACAGGGAAATAGGGGAACGGTGACATTTTAAACCTCACACCTCAGAAAAGGGTGAACCTCATGAATGAGAAAAAACAGATTCGCAGTTTCGAAGACCTATTGGTATGGCAAATGGGTATTGAACTCGTAAAACGCATTTACGTCGGGACGGCTTCAGGCCCGTTCAATAGAGACTTCGGACTGCGAGACCAAATCCGACGCGCGTCAGTATCAATTCCCACTAATATTGCCGAGGGGTTTGAGCGCTTCTCCCGGAAGGAGTATTTGCAATTCTTAAATATTGCAAAAGGTTCTGCCGGAGAATTACGCAGCCTCCTTCGAGTAGCGATCGAGATCAACTATATTGAGTCCGCTGCTTACGACGAACTACGAGACCGTGTCACAAAACTAAGTGCATTCCTCTTTCAATCAAATGAAGAAAATCAGGCAGTCTCACGCAAACGCGTAAACTAGATTAAGGCTTTTCCCCTATTAACCTGTTCCCCTCTTCCCCTGTCTCTCGCCCGGCCAACAACAAATAGGAATACAGCGAGATCCCAGTGATTGCCGCAATGCTGTACTTGATCCGCCGATCAATCGGAGCCGGAGAAATAAATGCTTCGATGGTCGCAGCAATGACCAGCAGCACCGCAACCCCCACCATTAACCGCACGGCAGACTTGCCCCGTGTCTTCAATGCGTCGGCACGTGAAAGATCACCTGGCATCAACAGAGCACTGCCGATCAAAAGCCCGGCGCCTCCAGCCATGAAGATACAGGAGAGCTCAACCACACCGTGGCCCACGACGAACGTCATGAGATCGTTGCCGAAGCCGGCTCGATAGGTGAGAGCCACTACGGACGCGAGATTTGCTCCGTTGTACGCTAGGAAGAATAAGGTGCCGACGCCAAACATCGCTCCAAACGCAAAAGTATAGATCGTGACCTGAATGTTGTTGGTGACGATGAAGCTTGCGCCCAGTTGGTTCGCCTCGTTTAAATTCTCCCACCAATGCGTTTTCGTTTCGATATAGACCTCACGAAATCCCGCGGGAACTCCGACCAGTTCTGAGAACTCCGGATCCAGTTGCGTGCCAACAAAGCCGATGACGCTAAACAGGGCAAAGACTGCAAACGCCAAAGCGGTATAGCGCCAGGTTTCGCGAAATGTTCGCGGAAACTCGCGAGCGAAAAAGTTTCTGATGCGTCGCGTTCCCTGGGCATCGGCGCGATAAATGCGGCCATGGGCACGAATGACGAGACTGTTCAGGTAATTGATGAGTCGTGGGTCGCGCGACTCAGCGCGCGCAATCGCAAGATCCGATGCTGTGCGCCGATAGATTCTACCCAGCTCGCGGACTTCCTCACGATGCAGGCGCCTGATCGAAGTTGTGTCGAGCAACGTCATCAAATCTTCCAGACGCTGCCAGGCATTCTTGCGATTGTTGATGAATTGATCGTGAGACATAACATCATTGGCGATTGCCAATTAAAACATTGCCGATTGCCAATTGCCGATTGCCGATTTAGGATTTCCCGCTACTCGAAACTATTTCGTCAAAGTATTTGAACCTGCGGATTGTCTTCAATTGGCAATCGGCAATTGGCAATTGGCAATGGAAACAATTGGCAATCGGCAATCGGCAATCGGCAATGCCCTTATTGAGTGTGTACCAAACTTTAGCGAGGGCCGCAAGATTGATACTGTTGAGCGGCTCGTCGCCGCCATAGGCGCAGTCGAAACCGCGTGTGTCCTCGACACGCATGTCGATCCCGATCACAACCGCTCCGTGATTACTTTTGTAGCCGCGCCGTCAATGGCCGTCGAGGCATCTTTCCGGGCTGTGGCGCTCGCGGCCGAACTCATCGACATGCGCCAACATACGGGCCAGCATCCCCGGCTTGGCGCTACCGATGTGCTGCCGTTTGTTCCTGTGCGCGACGTGACCCTCGACGATTGTGCGGGCCTCGCGCATCAGGCAGGCGAACGGATCGCGCGCGAACTATCGATTCCAGTTTATTTTTATGAACGTGCTGCCGTCAGGGCTGATCGAGTAAACCTTGAAGACGTGCGTCGTGGCGGTCTCGAACTCTTGCGAGGCCAGATAGCGACTGAGCCCGCGCGCGCACCTGACGCGGGGCCACTCGTGGTCCACCCAACCGCCGGCGCCATTGCGGTTGGCGCTCGTCCATTTCTCATTGCTTTCAATATGAATCTGACTTCTCGAGACCTCTCGATAGCTCGGCAGATCGCTCGTTCAGTACGCGCCCGTCATGGTGGTTTGCCTTTTGTTAAGGCGCTGGGCTTTGATTTGAGCAGCCGCGGTCTAGTTCAAGTTTCAATGAACCTGGTTAGCTACGAGCAGACTGGAATGAAGCAGGCCTACGCAGCAGTTCGGCGCGAGGCTGACAAGCTGGGAGTCGAGATAGCGGCGACTGAGATCGTGGGGCTTGTGCCTGAGAATGCCCTGGACAGGAGTGCGGAGTATTTTCAAAAGCTGGAACACTTCTCAGAGGAGAAGGTATTGGAAACGCGCCTGCGGATTTGTGAGTAAGGATCTATCCACAGATTACACAGATTACTTAGAACAGTTAAGAAATGATAGCCGCATTCAGCCAGCTGTTTTTTGGACTCTGTTTAATCTGTGTAATCTGCGGATTATGTTGAACCCAATCTGATCATTGCAGCACGCAATCTCCTGTGTCTCTGCATTAACTTCAAATATCTACTCTCATCAGCGCCAGCTTTGGTGCGGATGATTTCAGCCAACATCTTTTTTTCCGCAACAGACCATCGGCCCAATTCAGGAACTAAACTCATCGCGACGGCAAAGTCGTTTAGCGCTGGCAGCTGAGCTTCGCGCCACTCAGATACGTCTGTCCCAAGCAGCCGAGCGATCGCGCGTACAGAGTCACTTCTAAATCTCGACGCGTCCCCATTAAAATGCTCCGCCATGTGACGCTGGACCGCTAAGCCAATGTTTCTCATTTGAAATCGGTCCCATTCGCCAGTTTGCGATCGTTCCAGTTCGAAGATCATCGAGCCTGCAGCAAGTTTCCGAAGCACAGTCTTTGGTGTTCGATACGCCGATTTGGCAGCGATTCTTTTCTCTTCCGACGCGGTCATTTGTAACAATTCCCGTCGCGTTGGCCTGAAACCAAGCTTCCGGTAAAACCAGAACGCCCCGGACTCGATCCCTTCTTCGTTCTGATACCCGATTTGATAAGGGTCGAGCACGAAGACTGTAACGCCCAGAAGATGTCGAAACACATTCAGCGTGCGCGCGTAAAGCCACGCCGTTTCACCATCTCGGAACGTGTAATAGAGGTTGAAACCGCTCTCCATTCGCTCAAATAGCGAGAGTCCTTCGAAGTAACCGACCGGGATTCCATTCTTGAAGATCATCGCAGCGTGGTAGGCGCGCAAAGGCAAGCGACGAGATGCAGGTAACGACGTGACGTAGATCTCCACACCGCGACCCAAACTCGCCTTGAGCACGCGCGCAGGATCTCCATGGGTGAAGCCATAGAGTTCACGATACCGCAGTGTTGATGTAGCTCGCGCGAGCTCCAAAATGGCTGCGCCTTGTCGAACAGGCAGTCTTATGATCTTGGGCGGCGACGCCTCGAGCTCTGATTGGAGCGATACCTCGCGACGCTGAATGAGAGGCCGGCGATGAAAGAAGATCTGACGCGCCGGCAATCTCATTCCCGTGCGGCTGAGCCTGAATGAAGGTGTCCAGCTGACGGACAGTTGCAGCGAATTGTACAGCTCAGCCTTTTCTTTGACGGAAAGCGGCAGGGAATCGAATCTATTCACGAGCCAGGCGATGGCTCTAACTCGACCTCTCGCAGCATCGAGCCACTGCTGATAAGGAATATTTGCTTCAACCAGCGCATCTTCTTCAAAGAGCGGCATGAATCGCGGCCATGTTTCCGCAAGACGGTTCTCGTTTTCGAACCAATCCCAGTCGATCGATATTTGAGTTGGATATCGTTGAGCCAGCCAACGGACGATGTAGTAGTTAAGAGTATCCGTTACTGGTCGACCGACAACGCCGGAAACTTCTGCTTCATCCAAAGCCTCCAACTTCGCGCCCGCCTTTGCCAGACTCTCAACTCTTCCTGCGAAATTCGAAAGTTCTTCATCAACTATTTCCACAATGCGTGAGCTTTGTGGGTACGTGCGGAGGAAGAGCAGGATTTCGTGATAACGGACGAGCGTTTCGGCATCTCGGAATTTGTGCCGCTTGAGCCGCGTCAGCAGTTTTACAATCGTCTGATGTTGTCCGGGAGAGAAGTTGCGCTTGGCGTCGTCGAGTTGGTCCAGCAGGCGTTTGGTTTGATTTGCTGGCAAGATGGGGAACTCTTCTCGAGAAATCACAAATGTTTCCGGTGGAAGGTCGCGATCTTCCACGCATCAATAGCTTTCCAGGGCAACTCGCCAGTCGTGTAATGTCCACAGGGAAGCCAAACGACGTCGAATGGAAGATCATGCCGTCTCACTTCAGCGATCACGTCGCGAGTCAGATTAACTGGAAACGTCAGATCGTATCTGGCTGAAATGAATCTCATCGGCCGCGAACCCATGTCGAGCAACTTTGGAATAAAGTGAGACGGACTAATCGGAGCCCAATACTCGCGCAAGTCGTCCAGACTTATGTGGTCGGCTAAGCCTTCGCGTACGTGCCTCGTCGACAAACCATGCCACGTAACGTCCGCGACGTAGCCTGACACATGATTGAACGTTCCGGCTACGATATCGCGGTCGTGCGCAAACGCTAAGAACGCGATGCACGAGCCAATGCTGCTGCCGAGAATGCCGATGCGCTCATACCCCGCAAGTTTGAGCCACCGAACGGCAGCGCGGGTGTCCAAAACGCCTTGGCGGAACGATTCAATTGTGCGACCGATGTTAGGGCTAACCAAATGATCAGCGCGTTGAAGGTCTGACGGACGACGCTCCTGATGATATGGCAGTGTCAAACGCAACGCTGAAATACCGATAAGGTTGAAAATCCGGCAAGCCTCGACGTGACTATCAGGCTGTGCATTCCACTGAGGCAGAACGACCACGGCTCGACGCGGTTGTTTACCGTTCTTCGGTTTCGCAGGAAAGAAACGCGCCCGGGCAATGTTGTTTACATCAGAGATCGTCTTTATCGCGCTGGTCCAAGTAAGCCGATCACCCTCGAGAGAGTAGTCGTCTATCTGCGGCAACGCATAAAACGCATCGCTATTCTTTAACGTTCGGCTGGCATGCTCGCGAAAAACAGTAGAGGGATCGTCACCGTTAACATGGTCCACAATAAACGAGAGTCCCCAATCAAAGGGACGCACCAACCGGTCAGTATCTCGCTCGTAATACGAACGCTCACGCCGGTGCATATACTCTTTCCAAATCACTAACTTGTATCTCCCAGGCAATAGCTCAGCAAAGCTCTAATAAAAACAAGGGGTGAACATCGTATGATATTCACCCCTGGACATGCTACCAGAAGCGGAGACGCTACGGGCAGGTGCTTAGTTTGAATGAAAAGATGTGGGTAGCCCAGTTGAAATTGCCATCGACTGGTTGAAACTGTGATGTGAACACCATAGTGCAACCGTCGACCGGGTCTACGCTGATCGTGCTGTAGTCACCCCATCTAGAGAGATTCGGTGTTTGTACACCCGGACCTACCTTGATGGAGGTCTCATTACCCAGTGTGCCTAATGGATCGGCCGGGGCTCGATATGCATATCGAATGCTGGGCTTGATGCTGCTGCTGTTGGAGATGTTATAGCCGATGGCGATACCACCAGTGCTGTCCATCGCCGCACTCCCCATCCAGCGATAGTCCGAGCTGGGCGAAAAAGTGCCTTGTTGGCGGACCACCGGAGTAGCGCTATTGATCGTTTGTCCAGTCGCGTTCTGCAACTCATACCATCGAATCGCGCTCACTCCTCCAGTAGCGACTGAGTGATTAATTACCAATGCCTCGCGAGTTCCCAGGTTGCGATAAACGAGGCGGTACATAAGGCGATCTGCAAGCGAGTCCAGCACCTGACTCGTGCCGGGCTGAGGAATGCAGGCGCCGCCTCCACATGCTCTGCTGAAACTTACCCCGGCGATAGCCGTGGGGCCAGTGAGCGTACCCGTGCCGGCACCCCAGTTCACCGCAAATCTCCAAAAGTTCATGCTAGAGCTGGTGATGCTGAGCAGGAAGTTACGAGAGCCCACGGGTGGCAATGTCGACCCCTCAAGATCGGCCGGTACCAAGCTGTGATGGCTGGTGCTGGTATTCGCGCAAGCTTGTCTCGCTGGGCCACCAATCAACATCTGATCGCGCTCGAACGCACAGACCTTGTTTCCACGGAAGGTGGCGCCGTTCTTGAATATGTTGTAGGTGATGTAATACGCGTCAGGCCAAACTCCCATTTTCGGATAATCATTGAAATCGCGACTGTAGGAGAAGGCGTACCGATGGTATGTGCCGGTCGGATCGGGGCTTGTTGAGACGGCAACACACTGTGTAAAAGGAGTTCCGCCAACCGCAAACTGAGTGAGCACCCAACGATCAGCTAATTGGTCGTATTGCACAATCGGATCGCCTGAGTTATCTGTTTGGCAACGACCTCCGAAGCCTTGCCACACGACATTGCCCTGCTTCGGGAATCCGGCTACCAGGTTGAATGCAGTGATCTCGTTCCCGGCGCCTCTCGTCAGCGTGTAAATCGAATAACGTAGGTTGACCCATTGAACATAGTGATTTGGCCCCACGTCCCCTGTGGTATCAGGTGGAGCTACGCGAAAACTGGGGTCAACAGGTGTGCCGTCGGTTGAGGCCTTTGGTTCGGCAAAGTTCGAAGGTGATCCGACGCCTCTTTCAGCCAACGGATCGATTCCAGCAGGATTCGTGTTACCCACCGGCTGCGGACGTCCTGGCTCAAAGTCGCGGCCTCCGCGCGACAGGGCAGGCTGTCCGGTCTCGAACATCTCACGCAGTGGCTTCGTGGTGGTGTCGTAATGCAGTGGCCGGCTGAATTCTGCGCGATGCTCCAATGCTTGCTGTGGCAAATCTCTGTTTTGCGCTACCACAAAAGCCGGCATCGTAGCCAGACACAGGGATAGTAAGGAAAAAACCGCTAAAGTCTTTCTCATCGTGTTCCTTTCTTCAGAAACAGGGCTGGTTCACCCCTTTTGGGAGGAGGGGCAATCAAGATTGCAACAGATCACACGCCCAACGCCGAGGTAACCTGGAAAATGACCCGTTTTAGCCAAATGGGATAATCAGAACTCGTGCCCGATGTGTTGAGCGTCGGCAGTATAGTACTTTTCTACGAAGATCGATAGTAGAGAAGAGGGGTTGCGGTCATCGCCGCCGGCGAAGTCTGCCGAACATTTGTGGTATGAGGCGCCAGGCCTTGAGGCCTGAGCCACCCGTAAAATAAGTCGCCAAGCCGTGGAAGAGTTTCGATGCCTGAGAGGTGTACCTGAACCACCAGACATCAGGTAAGAAAGTCATGCGATTAACGTGAATGTGGCGCGGTGTGACTAATTCGAGAAGTCCCATTCGACCGTGAGTTCTTCCGTAGCCGCTGTCTTTGATTCCACCCCAGGGCGTTTGTGCGATGCCGTGCGTGTACAGCACTTCGTTAACCATGACCGTGCCGGCGACGATTTTTTCGGCCATGCGCCGGCCGCGGTCGATGTCTTTCGTCCACACGCTCGCTGTCAAACCGTAGTCACTATCATTGGCCAACCGTACAGCTTCGTCATCTGTCTTGAAAGTCATTACGGGTAGCACGGGACCAAAGGTCTCCTCTTGCATGATCGTCATGCTCTGATTAACACCTGCAATTACAGTTGGCTGATAGAAGAGTCCCTTCGGATCGCCACGTCGTCCGCCGGTTAGCACTGTAGCTCCACGCTTGACGGCGTCAGTGACGTGTTCTTCAACGATTTCCAGTTGCCGCTCGGTTGTCATTGAGCCAATGTCTATCTCTTCGCGCGAGCTCGGTCCTTGCTTCAGCGCCTCAGTTTCGCTGACGACGCGAGCGATGAACTCTGGAGCAATCGACTCGTGAACATAACACCGTTCGACTGAAGCACAGGCCTGGCCGGCATTGGCGAAAGCTCCCCAGACTGCGCCACGTGCTGCGTTTTCAATGTTGGCATCTTCCAGCACGACCATTGGATCTTTGCCACCCAGCTCGAGGACGACGGGAGTGAGATATTTCGCTGCTGCTTCGGCGACTCGTTTACCGGTTGCTACGCTGCCAGTGAACATGATCTTGTCCACGCGGGCGTCGATTAGAGCGGCGCCAGTCGATCCATCGCCGGTCACAACCTCAAGTAGTCCGCTCGGCAAGCCTGCCTCACGAAAGATTTCTTCTATTTTAAGAGCCGTAAGAGGTGTGAATTCGCTGGGCTTGAGCACGACCGAGTTGCCAGCCATCAAAGCCATTGTTATCTCACCTGCAGGAGTGCTTAGAGGAAAGTTCCACGGCGAAATAATGCCGACGACTCCAACGGGTTCATAAACGATTCGAGACGAACGGCCCATCAGGCCATACTGGCCGATGTCTATCTTCTGCGGGCTTAGAAGTTGAGCAGTGTTGCGAGCGAAGTAGTGCATTGCGTCGAGAATCGGCACGACTTCCATCGCGAGCGCTTCAGTGACCGGCTTTCCGGTTTCTCGTGAAACCAACGCGGCGACCTCGTCCATTTGCCGGAGGAGGATTTCGCGAGCTTTGAGAATTGTGCGCCCGCGTTCCTTGAAGGAGAGATTTGCCCATGCTGGTTGAGCCGCACGAGCGCGAGCGACTGCCTGGGCTACGGCGTCGGTAGAGAGGAGTGGTACCCGCCCAATCTCCTCGCCCGTAGCGGGGTCGTACGAGACGATCTCGCGCGTCTGATCTACTCGAATGGTTTGCGTACTCATTCTTTTCGCAGTTCCTCTATTAGCATCCCCGTCTGCACGGCCGATTATCTAATAAAGACTTGAGTTATGTGAACCCGAAAAAACGATCCACGAAATCACGCGAACCAACACTAAGCTTTTTCGTGTTTTTCGTGTCAGTTCGTGGATCGTTCTTACCAGCCCGTTGCGAACAAATTCAATGCAGCTCTCAGCCCGCAGTGTTGGTAGCTGTGATAAGCCTTCGCCGCGCGGTTTCGAATTTGTTCGTCAGTTTCATGATTCATCCACCCATCAAGAGCAGCTGAGAGAACATATGCTTCGGGCGCCATTAGATTGGTGGTCCAGAGTAAAGGTGAGGCGCCAGTGTCTTTGAGAGCCCCGGAAAAGTACTGTTTGCTGGCGCACGCCAGGATTATGGCTTGACGCTTTTGATCATCACGCTTCTGCGGCGTGGAACCCAAACTGAAGTCCATGAGGCCGTTGTGACCAATGTAAGCGACTAGTGCCGCACTACCACCAGGATAAAACTTCAGCGACTCACCATTCGACTGGATCGAGAGTTCTTCAAACGGTCTGCCGGCGGCTGCCTCGAGGAAATCGACTGTTGCCTGTCTGATTTCCTTGCCGCGATATGCATCA
>DATEDU010000397.1:0-9009 GCA_035281525.1 Pyrinomonadaceae bacterium
CGTCCCCGCGTCGCATCCTCCAACTCCAGCTTGGCCCACTCTCGCCACAGGTTCACACCACTCGCAGCCTCGAGCACATCCGCAATGTACGCACCGCCTACACGCGCGGCAATTTCGAGAAAATAAAACCGCCCATCCTCATCACTCTTGATGAACTCCGCGTGTGCAGCCCCTTTTACAAGCCCGAGCGCCTTCACCAACTTGCGGTTAAACTCGAACAACTTCTTCTCTTCCGGACTCCCATGAGCAATGGTGTGAGAAATATAGGCACCACCCTTGTGCGCCACTTCCATCGGGGGTCGACCATATTTATTCGCACCCGCGAAAACAACTTTCCCGTTGTTGACCAAAGAATCGACGTGGAAAACTTCCCCCGCTACAAATCGTGCCAGCAGATAGTGCGGCGAGCGCTCACGGAGTCGCTCGCGTCGATCGAGGTCGTCAACGGCCTGCCAAACTTCGCCCGGCTCGCGAGCTTTTTTGATTCCTATAGCCGACACATCGGATCGCGGTTTGATGATCCACGGCGCAGGCACTCGCTCCATGAACTGACGAATTTCGTCGTGATTAATCAGCGGCACAAATTCCGGCACGTTCACACCTGCCTGCTTTGCTTGGACAGCCATCGCGAGCTTGTCGCGAAACGACCGCGCAATGACGCTACTCATCCCTGGCAGGGAGAAGTGCTCGCGGATTTGCGCCGCGGTGAGCACATCAAACTCTTCCAATGCGACCACGCGGTCAATGCTATTTTGTCGCGACAGCAGACTCACAAGGTGAATAAACAAGTCGGGACTGGCATCGTTCGGCAACGCGATAAGTTCCTCAAGGCTCTCACGCGGCCAGGCTTCGCCCAGCATCTTCTCCTTAGTAATAAGGACGACCTGTGCGCCGCGGCTCTTGCACTCGCGAATGAAGTCGACACCTTTGAAATACGTGGCAAGACAGATGATGTGTAGAGGCGACGACATGTGATTTTCGAGCCGCGATTCTAGACCAGCAGACTACAAACATCCACAGATTACACAGATTTCACAGATAAAGTATTGGCGGCAGCAGAAATGCTAATCAGTAAATAACACTGGTCTTCTAGTTCTTATCGGCGTAATCGGTGTAATCTGTGGAATATGATTTTTCGTGGGCCTTTTCCAGAAGTCACCATTCCTGATACTCCACTAACCCCGTTTGTCATGCGTCGGGCGAAGGAACTGGCCGACAAGCCGGCGCTCATTGAAGCGCCAACAGGTCGAGTCATTACGTACTCGGAATTGGCTCATTCGATCTCGCGCGTTGCCGCCAACCTTTCCAAACGCGGATTCAAGAAAGGGGACGTCGTCGGAATACTCAGCCCGAACGTTCCCGAGTATGCGATGGCGTTCCACGGGGTAGCATTGCTGGGAGGCGTCAACACGACATTCAATCCTCTTTATACAGAGCATGAAATCGCCGAGCAGTTAAAAGACGCTGGCGCGAGATTTCTGATAACAGCACCAGAGTTCATGGATAAAGCTCGCGCAGCCGCGGCGGTAGCGCAAGTTGAAGAGCTCTTTGTTTTCGGAGAGGGCGAAGGCGCGACTCCTTTTGCCCAACTGTTGTCCGGTGATGGCGAAGCTCCGGCGGTAGAAATCAATCCAAGTGATGATCTCGTCGCGCTTCCGTACTCGAGCGGCACGACTGGTTTACCAAAAGGCGTAATGCTCACGCACCACAATTTGGTAGCGAATCTGCGCCAAATGGAAGGGCTCTGTTACTTCACTGACAACGATAGGCTTATCTGTGTGCTGCCGCTGTTCCACATCTACGGGCTCGTTGTCATTTTGAATATGGGACTGTACACCGGCGCCACCATCGTCACGATGCCACGGTTTGACCTCGAGCAGTTTCTGAAAACAGTCAGCGAGTACAAGGTGACGCTGGCCCACCTCGTGCCACCAATCGTTCTGGCGCTTAGTAAAAGTCCGATAGTCGATAACTACGATGTGTCGTCTTTAAGAACTATCTTCTCAGGAGCAGCTCCACTCGATGAAAGTTTAACCCGCGCTTGTATGGCAAGACTCAAGTGTGAACTGCGGCAAGGCTATGGCATGACGGAAACCAGTCCCGTCACACATTCTTCGCCTCCGGATCGAGCGAGTGTCAAATATGGATCAGTCGGCGTTTGCGCTCCGAATACTGAGTGCAAAGTTATCGATCTGGAAACAGGGCAGACCCTTGGTCCAAATCAGGAAGGTGAGATCTGTGTGCGAGGGCCGCAGATCATGAAGGGCTATCTGAATCGACCGGATGCTACAGCCGAGACTATCGACTCTGAAGGCTGGCTACACACAGGCGACATCGGATACGCCGATCCAGACGGCCACTTTTACATAGTTGATCGCGCCAAAGAGTTGATAAAGTACAAAGGCTTTCAAGTCGCGCCGGCCGAGCTCGAAGCGATTCTGCTTACACACGAATCTATCGCTGATGCAGCTGTAATTCCCTGCCCCGACGATGACTGCGGCGAATTACCCAAAGCTTACGTCGTGCTAAAGTCGGAGGTGACTCCGGAAGAAATAATGAAGTACGTCGAGAGGCGAGTCGCTCCGCATAAGAAGCTCCGGAGCGTTGAATTCATCGACAAAATTCCGAAGTCGCCGTCGGGGAAAATTTTGCGTCGAGTGTTGGTGCAGGGCGAACGCGAACGTAAAATTCAGTCACAGGCCAGCCGAGTGTAAGTCTGTGTGGGAACCAGAACCTGAATGAACCGCCAAGACGCCAAGCACGCCAAGAATGCAAAAGAAGTTGCTACTAAATAGCGAGACACCTCGGCTTTACGTCGTTCTTATGGCACCCTGGTGTCCTTGGCGTCTTGGCGGTTCAATTCTCATAGTCGGCAACACACAATTACCCGAATGCCCTCAGGCCGTCTGAGTTTGTAGGGGCGGCGAAATGAGATATAGTTAGGGTCTTCTCTCCGTTGCTGATAACGATCAGCCCCCCGACATCTTTCTGAAAGGAGCGTCAATACATGCTGAAACTTCGCACTCTTGGTTGGTTGCCACTAATCGTATCTGCATTCGCGTTGTTCCCCGACGACAGCACGGCGCAAGACCTAAGCGACAGGAGCGATTGGGAGATCCTACGACCGGTAGGCGAAGAATTTGGCATTCTCATGCCGAAGAATTCCGTCGCCGAGACCAGTAAAGAGCCCTATCACAAGATGACGCTCAACACGCGGTCTTATCTTTGGCAGAGTCCCGCTGGTCCCGTCTTTGCCGTAGTGTCAATCAGCGGAATCAAATCCAATCCGGCGATGTACACGGAAATGGAACGTGTCAATTCATATGTTGATGCATTCAAGCGCTGGATTCCGAAAAAGGTTCGACCGAAAGAAACCGTGGCGCGACTCACGTTCCTAAAGGATATGACACTCAACGGCAACCCTGGTCGCGAATACAAAATGGTGCTTGGCGACCTATCGGGAACGGCTCACGTTTATGCAACGCGAAAGCGCTTCTACGCCATTGCTGTACTTAACACAAAAAAGGATGACACACTTACCGAGCGCTTCCTGAGTTCACTTGAGTTACCCGAGAAGATTAACGAGCCGCCGCCGCCGATTGCCCAACAGAACCCCGAAAAGGCGCCTGCCGCTGAAAAGCCGCCGGTAGCTGAAGAAGCGCTTCCGGAGGGAGAGGCGAAAGCCCAAGCGCAGAAGCCAGACCCGGGAAGAACAGAAGGCAAGTCAGAAACGGCTGCAAATGAAGGGGAGGCTAAGCCGCCTGAGACTACCGCCAGTACAGATCCGACGAAGAAGCCTCCGATAGCGGGTGGGCTTCTCAATAATAAAGCTCTCAGTCTGCCGAAACCTGATTATCCTGCGGAAGCACGTGCTGCACGCGTCTCGGGCACCGTGGTTGTGCAAGTCACAATTGACGAATACGGCAACGTCACTGCTGCGCGCGCCATTTCAGGTCATCCGCTGTTGCAGCAACCGTCGGTAAATGCGGCATTGATGGCTCGGTTCTCGCCCACACTCTTTATGGGCGAAGCAGTAAAGGTCACGGGGGTACTTCATTACAACTTCGTCGCCCAGTAATATTTTTCTGAATGGTGCAAAAATACGGGCCACAGATGAACACGGATTTAAACAGATCAGATTGGAAGATGACCTTTTCTATTTCTAATCTGTGCGAATCCGTGTAGATCTGTGGCCAAGTGTTTCCCCCGATGAACAGAACCCTGCGCCGGTTAGACTCGATTCATTCGAAGCTGCTGAATACTCTCGGGTCGATCGATGATCCACTCTTTGCGCGTTGTCCCGCCGAAAACGAATGGAGTGTGGCGGAGATCGTCCATCATCTCTGTCTGGTCGAGCGTCGCGTGATAAAGGAACTCCAGAAAGAACTAGCAAATCCGTCCAGGAAACTTAGTCGTGTCAGGAAACTTGTGCCAACTGCAATCGTTGCCTATCGCTTGGTGCGTGTGAAAGCACCGAAGGCGATGAATCCCATCGATCCGCCGCCTAAAAACGAAATTATTGAGAACTACAATGCCGCTCGTAACAAGCTCAAGGAGCTTTGTGCCAGCCACGGCAAACAACTAAAGCAAGTCGCTTTCAAACATCCGTTTCTCGGCGACATCAGCGGTTCCGCGACCATAGCTTTCCTTGGCTACCATGAAGTCCGGCACTTCAAGCAAATCCAGGATGTGCTGAGGAAACTGAGCAAATGACGACGTCGTCTCGCACGGTCGCACTGAGCCCGGCCTGGACCATCCCCGGTTATCTCGACGTTAGCAATCGCCATTTGAGTATCAATGGTGTCGATGCGATTGCTCTCGTTCAACAGTTTGGTTCCCCTCTTTTCGTTTTTTCCGAACCACGAATCCGCTCCAACATCGAACGACTGAAAAACGCAGCACGCGCTGTCGACCGGCCGATCCGGTTCTTCTACGCTTCTAAGGCCAACTCGAACATGGCGGTGCTAAAGACAGTGCTCGATGCGGGAATCGACGTGGAGGTGAATAGTGGCGGTGAGCTCTATAAAGCGCTGCGCATCGGATTTCGTCCTGACCAGATCATATTCAATGGCACCAGCAAGAGTGACGAAGAACTCGAGGAGGCAGTGCGGGCCGAGATCTACGCTATCAACGTCGACAGCATCTATGAGATTGGCCTCGTCGAACAGGCCGTGGAGCGTTTGTCGAAGAAGAGCGGCGTGCCTCTCAAACCAGCGCGCATCACGCTGCGTTTAGTTCCCGAAATAGGCACACGATCTCACCTCGGGCTGCAAACAGCATTACTCACATCGAAGTTTGGGATTTCATCGTCGGAAGTGCTCGATGCTTTCAGACGTGGGTTGCAAAACCCGCACTTGGTCCACGTTTGCGGAGTTCACATCCACGTCGGATCGCAAACACCAGACGTCGAGCCGTTCGCGGAAGCTTTCAAGAGCATGTGGGAGCATCTCATGACGATTCACCGCGAGACTGGCCACACGCTCGAGCACATCAATCTTGGCGGTGGATTGCCGGTCAACTACCTGAGAGATCGATCGCAGGCGGATCAACTGCCGGAACATGAGCGCGAAATGTTGGGAGCTGATTTGGAACCCTCATTAGTCTTGCAGGAGGCACTGCGAGTGGCGGGAGACTCCGCTCGGGCCGCGGGCGCCGAGCAACTGCTCGATCAGGTAACGATCTTGCTGGAACCGGGTCGTAGTATCATCGCCGATTCCGGGCTTGTGCTGACAACTGTGCGCAACATCAAGAAGCGGCCTGAAACAGGTGACACATGGCTACTGACCGACGCCGGTTACAACTTGATGCTTTCGATGAACAATTACAAGTGGTACTACCACTTGATCTCTGCGAGCTGTGCCGACGATCCTCACGAGGCGAGCTATAAAGTTGCCGGCCCACTATGCGACTCAGGCGATGTCTATTTTGATATCGAACGCGGAGGTCGTCTGCCTGACTATCGTCTGCTTCCCGAAAACATCGAACCGGGCGAAGTGTTGGCCCTCCTCAACAGCGGCGCTTACTCGCTGGCACAAATGTTTCACTACAACGGAAGACCGTTGCCTGCAGCCGTCATGATTAGATCGAACGGTCAGGCTGATCTGATTCGACGGCGAGACTCTTACGAAGATCTCATCACCTGCGACATTTGGTGAACTCCCTATGAACGAGGCGAACCTACATGAAATCAAGCTTGGTTGGACGTCGAGAGTTCCTCAAAACTGCTGGATTTGCGGCCGCCGGAGTGCCGCTGTACTTTAGCCCTTTCGTTCAGCGCCAGAAGTATTCATGCATCGTCATCGGAGCCGGCCTCGCAGGTTTAGCTGCCGCGCGCACACTTAAAAAAGCTAACTGGGAAGTCACCGTCTTAGAAGCAAGAGAACGCACGGGCGGCCGAGTCTTCTCTTATAGCTTCAAAGAGAATCCGAAATTAATTTGCGAACTCGGAGCCGAGTGGGTTGGCGAAAGTCACGAGCGAATGAAAGCGTTGTGTCATGACTTCGCCATTCCGCTGGTCGATCACCGGTTTGACGCATGGCTGATGCAGGATGGGGTGGTAAAGCTCCCGCGGCAATGGGACGTTTCGCCGAAAGCACAGGCTGCATTTGAAGAGTTCGGGAAGACTTTCCATAAATATTCCGCGCGCGACAAGCGGCGTTTGGACCAGTATGACTGGTGGACATGGCTCGAAGAGATTGGGTTTACTCAAGACGATCTCTTGTTGCGAGACTTGCAGGACAGCACCGACTTCGGTGAAACGATTCGCATGATCTCCGCCTACGCTGCAGCGGCAGAGTATTTTGAATCAAGCCCTGCAAACGAGATGGACTTCAAGATGGTGGGTGGTAACAGCCGTTTAATTCACGCGATGGCAAAGGAAATCGGCGATGCCTCCATACATACGGGAATGCTGGTCCAGAAAATCACGCAAAGGGGAGGACAAGTTCGCGTCACTGCGGGTAACAGAGAGTTCGTTGCTGACGCATGCATTTGTACCGTGCCGTCACGTACTCTCGATCGGATTGCGTTTGATCCGGACTTGCCCCCGGCTCATAGACAGGCCGCCGAAAAGCTTCAATATTCGCGCATCGTTAAGAATTCTGTTCTGTTCGATGAACGGTTCTGGGAAGCAGATAATTTTTCACTCGTCAGCGATGTAACCTCTCACTATTACTTTCACAGTACGAAGAACCAGCCTGATAATCAGGGCATCCTCACCAGCTATGCAATAGGCGAGAAGGCAGATGTGCTCGCTGCACAGAACAGCCAGCGTCGCACCGAAATCATTACCCGCGACCTGGTGCCGTTTAATAAAGAAGCCCCACAACTGGCGAAGAACATCCAGTCGTACGCGTGGCAACGCGACCAGCACACGCTCGGCGCGTACGCTTTCTACCGTCCAGGTCAGTGGTTCACTATACGGCCTCAGCTTGCGCAGCCGCACCGGAAGGTTCTTTTTGCTGGCGAGCATTTGGCGGAGTGGCAAGGCTTCATGGAAGGAGCTGTGGTCACCGGCGAAGCCGCAGCAAAAGCATTAACCGGGAGAGTTAGAAAAGCAAAGGCCGCATAGTAGAAAGAAATCTAACGCCGAAGGCGTTCCGTAACTTAGCCCAGGGTTGCGCTTTGGCAACCCTGGGAACGAAGCCACCTAATTTTTGAATATCGCAACCCTGTCAGGGTTGCGATTAACAGGATACCGACGTTTATTCCCAGGGTTTCAAAGCAAACCCTGGGCTGGAATTCCGAAACGCCTTCGGCGTTTAACTTAAAAATGCAACCAATTCATCACCATGAGCTTGTTCGCGGGCTTGGTCCAATCGCCGCCATCTCAATCAACGTAGGCAATATTATTGGAACGGGAATCTTTCTCAAGGCTCGTGTGATGACTTGCAACGTTGGCACGCCTGGGCGAGTGATTCTGGTTTGGATTGCCGCTGGGTTATTAGCGCTCGCCGGCGCGCTTACCTACGCGGAGCTGACGACGATGCGACCGCATGCCGGCGCTGAGTACGTGATCACGCGAGACGCCTACGGTCGGGTTTGGGGATTCCTTAACGGCTGGTCGCAGTTTTTGATCTCACGCACGGCGTCGGCAGCCGCACTCTCTGTTGGATTCGCGATATTCCTGAACGACCTAACGAGAGGAGCGCTCAGTGACGTCTATTTTTCCATGGCTTTGCCTGGCGGATACAGCATCCCCTTTGGCAAGTTACAGCTGGTCGCGCTTGGAACTCTCGCTATCACCACTTTGATTAACTGTGCGGCAGTAAGTGTTAGTGGGCATGTTGCTTCATTCATTACTCTGCTCAAGGTGCTGGTCGTGCTGGGAGTTGGCGTAGGTGCGTTCTTTTACCAGGATGGCAACTGGGCCAACCTTTCGATGTCAAACACTGGCGGCACATGCGAAGGCGTGACAGTTACTGGCGCTGGGTTCTCAGGTTTCTTTGCGGCGATGCTCGGCGCGTTATGGGCTTATGACGGCTGGAATAATATTTCTTACATGGCTGGCGAAGTGAAACATCCCGAACGCAACTTACCTCTTGCGTTAATCAGCAGCATGTTAATTGTGATGATGTTATATGTGTTGGTTAACGTCAGCTACTACTACGTGCTGACCCCGACTGAGGTGGCTAGCGTTTCGTCGATATCGTCGGTGGCAGCCGAAGCTACGAAGAGAGTGCTTGGACCATTAGCGGTGAGTTTAATAGCGGCGGTGATGATGCTGTCTTCATGGGGCTCATTGCAGACTTCCATTTTGGGAACGGCGCGAATTCCATTTGCCATGGCGCGCGACGGCATTTTCTTTCAGAGTCTGGCACGCGTTTCAAAGACGACGCACGTACCTGTAACCGCTCTCATCGTGCAAGGCGTGTGGGCTGGGGTTCTGGCGCTATCGGGCTCTTTTGATCAACTAACTGACCTCGCAGTTTTTGCCTTCTGGCTTTTCTATGGAATGGTGACTGCGTCTGTGTTTGTCTTTCGCCGGCGTGAGCCTGAAGCGCCGCGGCC
>DATEDU010000398.1:0-7343 GCA_035281525.1 Pyrinomonadaceae bacterium
TCGTCATAGCGGTCCTGGAAACTGTAGACCCAACCCAAAAAGGTGTGCGCTTCGGCAGTCGGATAGGTTTCTATCGAACGCTTGTAAAGCTCGATGGCAGTTTCGTAATCCTGGGTTTGCTGGGCCTCGTAAGCCTCGCGAAAGAGCCTTTTGGCCTCGTACTTGGCTACTGGCGAAACATCGTCTTCAGACATACCACTTATGTTCATGCACCCGATGGACAGTCAGACTTTTGACGCCCCGCACTGTCCAAACGTTTGATGCGCCCGTCTATTGTAGGCGCAATCGATTTGGCATTCATAATAACTCGGCGGAGGATATCAAAATCGCTTTCGGCCTGTTCCGGCCCGATCAACCGTCGCGCGCCCTTCAACATGTCGTAGCCATCTCCTCCACCGGCCATGAAATCCATGGTGGCAACTGTGTATTTCCTATTGTCATCGAGCGGCTGTCCGTTAACTGTCACCGACACAACGCGCGAGCCTGATGGCCGCGAGGCGTCAAAGCTGAAGACAATTCCGGAAATCTGCGGAAAGCGTCCTGGTTCAGCATCTTCGGCGCTGCGACCGACGCCATGCTCAAGGACCGCACGAAGGGTGGCGCCGGTGAGCTCCAATTTAACGACTTTGTTTTTGAATGGCAGGAGTGACAGCACATCTCTCTTCGTGAGCTGGCCCGCGCTAATGATCGTGTCCGCTCGGATTGAACCGCCATTTATGAGTCCGATGTCGGCCTTCACGCCTAGGCGAAACGCGCCTGCGATGAAGTTACCGACGTTGGTTTCGCGTGTTCGACCCTCGGCGCTACGCGCATCAAGCGGCACGCTGGTACTACCGAGAACTTCGGAGAGTTCCTTAATCAGTCCCTGATACTTGCTAATCACTGACGCAAACTGCTCGTCTTCTTTTACCTCGTCGGTGACGGGAATTATTTTCCAGTCAATGCTCTCAAGCTCGCCACTAGTCCTTGAGATGTTGAGATCAATCTTTCCCAACTCGCGGGCGTCGGCCGTCATTTTGAAGATGGGAGCGCCGCCGGCTGACGACTCAAGCAAACTATGCTCGTGACCGCCGATGATCACATCCACGTCTGAACAACGCGCCACTTCCTTGTCTTCCCGCATTGAAAGATGAGTCAGCGCCACGATCACCTTTGCGCCACGGCCTTTGATTTCGCTGATTGTTTTCTGGGCCACTTCACATGGATTGGTGAAGTCGATGTTCGGACCAGGCTTTGAGGTGGTTTTAGTCTCAGGAAGTACCAACCCGAAGATGCCGATCTTTACGCCGTCAAATTCACGGATAACGTATGGCTGCGCGCCGCCAAAAGGCGCACCCGTCTTGCGATCGATGACGTTTGCGGCAATCCATCCAAAACGGGATTCTTTCATGCGTGCAAGCAAAACTTCTGGGCCAAAGTCGAATTCATGATTGCCAAAGGTGGCGTAGTCGAGGCCCGCGGCATTCCAGGAGTCGATCATTTGCGCACCTTTGTAGGTGATCGATTCCACTGATGGAGAGATTGTGTCGCCGGCGAGAAGGAAAATGGTATTGGGCGACTCTTTTTGAATTTCTTTCTTTAACGTCATCAGCCGAGCGAGGCCGCCACGAGCACCGCGATCGACTGGGGCAAACTGATAGACATCGTTGACCTGAAGTAAAGTAATCTTGGTGATGCATTCAGCTTGTTGCTGCGCTGAACCGATCTGCAGCACGCCGGAGCTGACGGCTAGAACGGTAGTGAGTATTACGAGAATGAACGACGGCCAACGGTAAGGTCTTGTGTCAAGTCGCATTAGATTTCTCCGTGAATGAAGTTTAATGTTCGCGTCGAGACGGGGCATTTCAAATTCCGAAATCCGCAATTCGAAATTCAAAATTTCTACTGTTTAATCTTGATTTTCTGACGATGTGAATCTACGGCAACGTACACCACTTCAGCTTCAGTGACTCTCACCCTTTCGCTGCTCAAGCCCACGCGCTCAGCTTCTACGGTGACTCGCACGGTGATCGAAGTGTTGCCTATGCGCACAGTCTCTGCATAGAAACTCACGAGATCTCCCACAAACACTGGTTTGTGAAAGATCACCTCACGCATGGCGACAGTGACGAATCGCTCCATCCCGGTGCGGCGATGCGCTTCGATTGCGCCGGCCATGTCGATGTAACTGAGAATAATTCCGCCAAACACCGTGCCTTGCGAATTGGTGTCGCGTGGAAGGAGCGTGATTCTTATTGCCGGATCGTGGTAGGGAGTCATAGGTGTTGAAGATTATCAAAATCATCGCCGATTGCCGATTGCTATTTGGTCTTTGGTCTTTGGCCTTTGGTCTTTGGTCGAAGGTCGAGGTCGGATACTCAAAGACCAAAAACTCAAGACCAAAGACCAAATCGGCAATTGGCAATTGGAAATCGGCAATAAATATGGCGGGAACAAACGTGCAGCGCTGGGTGTCTAACCTTTCATTGCTGGCTGCGTTTACACCTTGATCAGAAAGGTTAAATGTCGTGCCAGCACTTGTTTTCTTCGTCCTGAACTTCTTGATCTTCCAAGTGGCGCCACCGAACACCGATACCAGCTTCAGTGAACTTGGCGATATCGGCAATCTGCTCCTCGGTGGTTTCGTGTTGGCGGTCGCAGTGGCGATAGCCTTTACTTTCATGCGGCTCAGGTTGCGTGACAAGAAACCGCCATCTGCTCAGTTCATATCGATCCACGCCCCTGATACCGAAGAGGAGCCTGCGAAGCAGGCGAAAGCATAAAGCCTGCGCCCGCTTCGCGGGCTAGAAAACTTAGTCCGGATCTTTATCAAGCTGCCGGCTCATCCACTCGGTGATCGACCGCTTCAGTTCATCCAGGTGTCCTTTGAAGAAATGGTCCGCGCCGGCAACCACTGAAAGCTCCACAGACGTTTTTCCCTCGAGCCCACGCACGAGTGCCTCAATCCGATCAACCCGTCCGTACTCATCGTTCGCGCCATGCACAAACAGTATTGGCTTGCGACACGTAGTGAGAAAATTAAGATCGTACTTGTCCAACGGAGTCCCAATGCTGATCAAATAACTCACTCGCGGATCCGAGATTCCCACCTCGAGCCCAACACGAGCACCAAAAGAGAATCCACAAATCGTTACTGTTTGTCCGCTATAGTTCTGTGCCAGGTAATCGAGACCCGCGCGTACATCTTCCGTCTCACCGCGACCTTCGTCATGCTTGCCGGAACTCTGACCGACACCGCGAAAATTGATTCGCAGCGTAATCAATCCTGCATCGTTCAACGCACTCGCGGCGCGAAACACCACTTTGTTGTGCATAGTCCCACCGCCGAGTGGATGCGGATGTAGGACCAGCGCGACACCGCGAGATGAAGGCGCGCGCGGCTCCTTGAGAATAGCCTCCAGCCGGCCGTGCGCCACCGGAATGAAGAGATTACCTGTAGGATATGACAATCGACGATTTCCTTTCGTCTGCTTTTAGCAAATGCACGTGCCGTGTGTCACGCTCACGATGAAGATGAATAAACATAGACACACCTGTTCCATTTCGGCTACATTATGCGGGTTCTTAAGCAACATGACGTGCGGGGGAAGTAGAAGGCAGGTTATGCGAGCTGATCCGGGTATTCCACTAACGAACGCTCCAGCAATCCTCCCACAAATCTCGAATCACTTTTCAGCCTTTCAATCAAACGAAACCACCGAAGAATCACGTACAAAAAAGCGCTCCGCACGTAGCGATGACTCGAAGGGACACGCGCTGGTTGTAGACGACGTTCCCGATGTTACCGACATGCTTTCGGTACTCCTAATGCATGCCGGTTGGGAAGTTGTTACTGCCGCATCGGCGACTGCTGCATTAGCCGCCGCGCGTGAGGCGCAATTCGACATCGTCATTTCCGACATTGGCATGCCAACCATGAACGGATACGAACTGGCCAGGACTTTGCGCGCGCAACCGGGATACGAAAATATTCCGATGGTGGCGGTCACCGGTTACTCAATGTTCGATGACCGCGAGCGCTCGCTGGCAGCCGGTTTCAATGCTCACTTGACGAAGCCGATAGAACCACGTGTTCTTCTTGATCTGATCGACACTCTGAGAAATTAACCGTCGAGGAACAGCCTGCCGCATAAATGAAACTTTGGCAGATTGCCCGGATAAACATAACGGACTCCGCGAAGCGTCGCATCTATCTCATCGCCGGCGCGCTGCAAATACTAATTATCTTCTGGAACCTCCAATTCTCCACTGACTCAATATGTTGTGGAGATGCTGACGGCTACTATCACATCAAGTGGAGCCGTATGCTGTGGGAAGGGCTGCGCAACGGAGCTTTCCCACCGGTGTTTACGTGGCTGCCCCTCACTAGTCTCAACGCGAACGATTACGTCGATCATCATCTTCTCTTTCACTTCCTCCAGATACCGTTCACGTTTGGCGACCTTCGCTGGGGAGCGAAGATCGCGTCGTTCATCTTCGCCAGTCTTGCGCTGATTTCATGCTTTTGGTTCCTGCTCCACTATCGAATTCGATATGTTCTTATCTGGCTGCTCGCCTTACTGGCGAGCTCCTCTCCGTTTCTCTTCCGGATGAACATGGGGAAGGCGCCGCCACTTACGATCATCTACCTGATCGTTGCTATTTATTTGCTGTTCAAACGGAAGTATTGGCCCATCATACCGCTGGCGTTCGTCTTTACGCTCACCTACGACATGTTTGTGCTGCTGATCGTCGCGGTAGTGTTTTGGATAATAGTGATTGCATGGACCGAACGGCGGTTCGAATGGCGACCTATTGTTTGGGTTTTGCTCGGAACGATGGCGGGATTGATTATTAATCCTTACTTTCCGGATAACCTGCAACTCTTCTACGAACACCTGAGAGTCAAATTGCAGTGGTCAGACTTCGCTACGAAGGTGGGTACTGAATGGTATCCCTATGACTCCTGGCAATTCCTCGGCAACTCGCTCGTGGCATGTGTAGCCATGGTTGCCGGCTACGTAGCATTCGATCCCGCGGATCGAAAACGGGCCCATTATCCGCTGTTTTTTCTGTTGTTCTCGACGGCATTGATGATCATGACCGCGCGTTGGAAACGCGGCGCGGAATACTGGCCGCCTTTTGCGGTACTATTTGCGGCGTTTTCGCTGAATCCATGGATAGTCGGCGCGCGTTCGACATTCACGCGTCTGCCTGAGGACATCATGGAAGAGTTGAGACCGTTTCTTGATCGCAGCGATGCCGAGGTTGATCAAGACAATAGTATTTGGAGGATTATCTGGGCGACGGCTGTGGCGCTAGTTTTGGGTGTGGCGTTGTCACTCACCTTATACAACGTAACTTGGGAAATCGAACAGAGTGAGCCACACGATCATTATCGTGCAGGGGCTGAATGGATGCGCGCGAACATCGACTCGGGCCAAATTATTTTTAATACCGATTGGGACGACTTTCCACGACTGTTTTATTACGATCCTACACACAATTACGTCTCAGGATTGGACACATCGTATTTGTACGAAAGCGATCCGAAGCTGTCGCAACTGTACGAACAGATAACGCTTGGTTACGAGGAAGACCCAGGCCCACTGATCAAGGATCGTTTCGGAGCTCGATATGTTTTTTCCGACAACAGTCACGATCGGTTTTTTGCTAATGCTATGGACAGTGGTTGGTTTGATATAGTTTATGAGGATACGGAGTGCACGATTTTGCGGCTGCGAGATTTCAAGGGAGCGGTACCTGATGAACCTGAACCTGGCGTAGATGACTCTGAGCCCGCACCGGACTCTGAGCCGCCGCCGGACGGCCAACCCTGATTATGTTTTGTAATGCAACATCTCGTCTGCTCGTGCTAGTTCTTGCCGCTACTCTGGTCGGTTGTAACGGAGGCTCGACAAATCAATCGAAACCAACCGCACCGAAGACACCTTTCGAGCGCGATCTTCAGTTCATTCGCAATGCGCAGTTCACGTACGTGTGGGTGTTTTCGCGTCCAGACGGTAAGCCGTTGGACAAAGAGGACAGCAATTACTTGCGAACGCACGCGCCCCAGGTAGTCGATTGGGTTATCACAGATGAAGGCAAGCGCGCGATTGGAGGAACAAACTTCGATCTCGAACTGGGTGGGCTGCCTTTGCTCCGCGAGCGGTTTGTGGTTGAAGATTATACCGGTAGGTGACCTATCCGCAGATTACGCAGATTACATATCAAAAAGATGTTAACTACACTGTTTAGCTGTTTGAATCTGCGTAATCTGCGGACAGTCTTACGGAATTAAAACAAGCTTCCCGAACAAGGCACGATCCTCCATCAACTCATGCGCACGCCTGGCCTCTGACAGCGGTAGACTGCGATCGACTACAGCACGTATCGCACCCGTTTCGACAAACCTCATTGCTTCAATCAATTCCGCTTTCGACCCCATAAAGGAACCAAGAATCGTCAAATGACGAAAAAAGACCTGCCGCAGATCCGTTCGCGCGTCATACCCGCTCGTAGCGCCACAAGTCACCAGCCTTCCATTGTTCTTCAAAGAAGCAATCGATCCTGGCCACGTATTTGCCCCCGTGTGTTCAAACACAACGTCAACACCACGCCGATCAGTTAACCGTCTAACTTCTTTGGGCCAATCGTCACGAGTGTAGTCAACGCACTCATCGGCGCCGAGTTCTTTTGCCTTCTCAAGCTTTTCGGCTGAGCCGGCAGTCGCTATAACTTTGGCGCCTCTCAACTTTGCGATCTGAATTCCCAGCGAGCCCACGCCGCTCCCGGCCGCATGGATTAGGACACCCTCGCCTGGTTGGACTTGTGCGCGTGTAACGAGCATGTGCCATGCGGTAAGAGTAACCAATGGCAATGCCGCCGCCTCTTCCCAACGCAACCGTTTTGGTTTGGGAATGATGTTTACTCCAGGAACCGCGACGAGTTCAGCGTAGCCTCCATGGTGACGATTGCCGATGACGTCATATTCGCGGCACAAATTGTCGGCGCCGCTCAAACAAGCTTTGCAGTGACCGCAGGAAAGGCCTGGCTGGACCATGACTTCATCGCCAGGTCGAACCCACGAGACCAGTTCGCCAACCTCCTTGACGACGCCGGCGATGTCATTACCGAGAATATGAGGCAGCGGGATCTCGATACCTGGCAGTCCGCGCCTGGTCCAAATATCCAAGTGGTTCAATGCGCACGCGCGTACTTCGATAAGTACTTCGTTCGCTTTGATCGTGGGATCAACGACGTCTGCGTATTGAAGCACCTCCGGCCCACCATGTTCATTGAAAATGACGGCTCTCATGGCGGGCAATTATATGCTTTTACCAGAGCGGCTGGCCTATACTTAT
>DATEDU010000399.1:0-3973 GCA_035281525.1 Pyrinomonadaceae bacterium
CCTGATGGGAAGAATCAAGAAGAGTTCAAATCCGGCCGAGACAACGAGCGCCTGGGTGCCCACTGGAGACGATTCCGCCGGTTGGCTCTATACGCAGCAGACGTATGACTGGCAAGGACGTCCGCTCGTCACCACCAATCCCGACAACACCACGAGAGAAGCGAGCTATGCAGGCTGCGGCTGTGCGGGAGGCGCGGTAGTGATTTTGACCGATGAGGCTGGGCGGCGACAAAAGGTCTATAGCGATGTCATCGGCAGACAACTAAAAGTGGAAGTCCTGAACTGGAATGGCTCGGTCTACTCAACTCGCACGAACACCTACAATGCCCGCGATCAAATCACCAGCGTGAAACAGTATCAGGGCCTGGACGCCAGTGGCGTCTACCAGGAAATCG
The DNA here is from genome assembly GCA_035281525.1 of Pyrinomonadaceae bacterium. Taxonomy (GTDB): domain Bacteria; phylum Acidobacteriota; class Blastocatellia; order Pyrinomonadales; family Pyrinomonadaceae; genus PSRF01. Next base: position 396 of record DATEDU010000399.1, read on the forward strand.
CCAAGACATATGACGGTTACGGGCGCCTGTCGAGTCTAAAGGATCCGATCCAAACCATAGCCACCACTTACACCTACAACGCCGACAGTGAGCCTCTAACGGTAACGGATGCCCGCGGCGCAACGCAGACCTACACCTACAACAGTCGGCACCTGCCCACTGGCATTTCTTACAGCAATTACTGGCAGCCCCTGACAGCGGTGAGCATGGCCTATGACGCCGCCGGCAATCGCACTTCAATGACTGACGGCACTGGCACGAGGACATACCACTACAACGAGCTTTCGCAGTTGACCTCGGAAACACGGGAGTTCATAGGCCTGAGTGGCAGCTTCACGTTGAGCTATGAATACAACCTCGCCGGTGCTTTAAAAGCATTCACCGATCACGCCAGCTCGCGTGTCAATTACGCCTTCAACAACGCCGGCATGTTGACCGCCGTTACCGGTTCCGGAGCGCATAGCCTACCAACGTATCTCTCCAACATTGCTTATCGAGCCTGGGGCGCAATCAAGGACCTCGATTTCGGGAATGGCGCTCATCAACATTTGAATTTCAACTCACGCCTGCGAAATACGTCGATGACGCTCAGCAATGGGTCGATATCTGCTACCTGGAATTTTGATTACTACGCCGACGGCAAGATCCAAAAAGTAACAGACAGTGATAACCCGATCTTCGACCGGGCTTTTGACTACGATCACATCGGCCGTTTGCAGGAAGCCCGGACCGGCAGCGAAGCTCGGGGTGGCAGCACTGCTGATGGTCCTTTCAAACAAACCTATAATTATGATGTTTGGGAAAATACTACGGCGCGAAGTTATCGCCTCTGGTCCGGCAGCATGCAAAGCGATGGCGCCACGTTTACCAACAATAAGCGGCAATACTGGTTTTACGACGCCGACGGAAATCTGGGTGCCGACTTCGATGCGAGCTATGGCTATGATGCAGCAGGTCGGCAGAATCATTTCAGCTCCCATGCAACTGTAGGCGGCTGGCCCACCTCGCATCCGCAGCAACCGGCGATGGAGATCTTACAAACATTTGACGGAAATTCTACGCCCGTAAAAAAGATCACCATTACTCGTTCGGAGATCTACGTCGGTGAGGAGGTACAAATTCAGGAAGATACGACTCATGTTTACTACCTGCGTTCGTCCGTGCTCGGAAAAATAATCGCTGAACTCGACCAAACCGGTAACAAACGTCTCGGGTACGTCTTTGCTGGTGGAATGCAGATCGCCACTCAGGAGGTATGGAATGCAGGCAGCTATGGTGTTGCCTTGACCACAACGAGCCCGGCAACTGGCAGTGAATACATGGTCGGTGGCCCTTACCTTGGCCGGAAAGAACTCGATCCGTTCGGCGCAGACGTCACGGAGCCGCCAGCGACCTTACAGCTTTCAGAACCGGTTTTCTATAACCCGAAGTTCGCTGACATGCTGATACAGATTGAAGGCGGGCCATCGGACGAATACGAACAAGCAAACGCTGAATGGGCCACTTTGGTAACCGCAACCATTCGGACGGCTCAGGAGCGCGACCGAGCTGAAAGACTTTGGCAATCGGGAAGGCGAAGCGAAGCGATGGCGATACTGCACCGGAACCCGAACGTCGGTATCGAGTACCGCGTCTTAGTCGATCGCGAAGTTGTCAGAAGCGGTTCATATTTCGGCAAAGCTGCGGCTGATTTCCTCAATGGTATCAGCATAGCGCTTGACTCAGGATTGTTGTCTCCGGAAACCGGTGGAAGCGCCACCGCACGCCACCATCCGCAGAATGCTAAACCCGATGTCGACGACCTAAGAAGTGGAATTCAGGAGATTCTTAAGGAGTCAAGAGGACGATGTGGAGCATTTATTTCAAGCCTTATAGCCGGAGCGGCGACAGGGAGCAATCCCGTTGAGTCTACCGACATTTTGACGCTGTTTGACAGAGTGGCAAAGCAGGGTAGGTTTGTGTATGGCGACACAATTAAAGAGTACCCGGGATTCAAAGCGCCTGGTGCCACCTACCGTGGATCGATTAGTCGTGGTGACGCCCAAGTTGAATTGCCAACTCCTTGGTCTAACTTTAATCTTATGAACCGTAAAGATATAGCAGAATCGGCCCGGAGAATTACTTTGTTTTCCGTCATGCATGAGTTGATTCACTTGTCGGGAAAGAATGGGTACACTGACCTTCAATTAGTTAATACTGTCGCGGCGATGAAAGGGTTGAAGCCCCCTGATTACAGTGGGAAGACACCCGATGCGAGGACTTGGGCAGCCAGTATTAGTTGGTCTGGTGCAATGGAATTTGCCTGTAAGCCGAGGAAGAAATGAACTTAAAGACGTTGACAGGATTGGTCCTCTTGGGATGTTTTTTTTTAACGGAAACCGTCCAAGAAAAAAGCTGGAAAGACATTGTTCCGTTGCATTCCACTCGAAAGGACGTCGAGAGATTGCTTGGTTTCCCCCAAGCCTCCAAAGGGGTCGCCGCTACGTTTCAATTGAAAGATGGACGTCTTCGCGTTTTCTATTCGGACGGATTCTGCAAACGACCAAACACAAACGACTGGAACGTGCCTCCTGAGACGGTCGTGACTTTTACCTTTGAACCAAGTGGCGAGGTGAAGATTGCTGAACTCAAATTAGACATGACTAAGTACGAGCGAACGGTTGATCCCCATCTTTGGAATGCGGTCCATTACTACAATAGGGAGGCGGGAATCCTCATAAGTACGAGACTCGGGAAAGAAGGCGAGGACGTGCACAGCATCACTTATGAGCCCGCTGAGAAAGATCTCCACTTGCGCTGCGAAAAGAGCCGTCAAACTCTCGACTCAAGGCCTATTTACCCAGGAATAGCATTTGATCAATACGGCGACCTTTCATTCAATCGCGAAAAGCCCCGCTTGGACAATCTCGCATTTTATTTGAAGGCGAATGCACCGACGTTGTTGGGCTACTACATAACTTACCGAGGGCGCGGTATGCAGTCGGTTGACGTCGAACGCCGCTCCAAACGTGCGAAGGACTATTTGGTAAAGGTGCAAGGTATCGATGCCAAACGAATTGTAACGATTACGGCAGGTTGTAGGGAAGAACTCGAAATTGTGCTTTATGTGATTCCAAATTCCATGGCACCGCCATTACCTGAAATGAATTGCGACAAATAGCCTTTAATGTACTTAACGGGTTTCCCATGTCTATGCCGCACGTTGAAATCGAAATACTGTTAAAACACCAACCCTACACCGCCGAAAGCGGACACTTCATTTGCTATCTCAACCGGACATATCATTTGCTAACTACAAGCCTAAAAACCTCGCTTGACGCACCGCACGTCGCATGCTAGTTTGCGGCTTCACCTTTATTTACTGATAAAAATAGCGTGAGGCCTCGAAGCAAGCCGCGCGAGTGACTAATTTGACCGCAACAGCGCCGCAACTAAAACGTACCCCACTCAACAACGCCCACCGGCAACTCGGTGGACGCATGGTCGATTTTGGCGGTTGGGATATGCCCGTTCAGTATCCCGCCGGAACGATCGAGGAACATCTGCGCACGCGCACACATGCGGGTCTCTTCGATGTG
>DATEDU010000400.1:0-2690 GCA_035281525.1 Pyrinomonadaceae bacterium
AAATTTCATCAACGTTAACGCCTCTCCCCAACCCGCAGCGCGTTCCAGCATATTCTTCAATCCACTCGGGGTATCCTCGAAGCCATGTTCGACAACCTTCACGAGGGTGCCGTCTTCAAAAGGCTTGAAGATTATTTCAACAGTGGTGTTATACGAATCACGATCGGCCTTCCATTGAAAGGAAAAGCGCTCCGGCCGCTTGGCCTCGAGTACCGGCCCCCCATCCTCTCCCGAGTAATGTTGATAGCCCCAGTTTTCCCAACGAAAATTGATTTTTCCGCCAGGTCGAGCGTCAACGGAGGATCCTTTGGTAAACCATCCGTCGAGTCCCTCAGCGGTAGCCAGCGCGTCGTAAACGCGCTCTGGTTCAGCTCGTACAAGAGTGGCGAATTCAACCTTCTGGTCAATCGTTTTAATCATGGAACCACCTCACGCAGTTAAGGGAATAACCAACTAGAAAAAATGAGAGCTAAACACTCGGGATTCGCTCCAGTGCATCTCGCGCGGCCTGCAAGTAGATGGCCTTTGAGTTATGTGAGTATTCCCGCAAACATGCTTCAGTGAACTTTATCGCGTGTTCTTCTTTAGTAGCGACTGCGCGCTCAATCAAGTCGTCACGCTTTATTTCCTGCTCTTGAATCGACTCCTTCGTTTCACTCAATGCTCCGATCGAATAGAGTGCGGCTCCTACCAGCCAACCATAATGGACCATCCTTTGGGCTGTTGATGGCGAGAGGTACGGCAGCAGCGACCGGAGACCACTGGTGCATGTAACGGTGTGAAGTAAGACTATCAGATTTCCCGGCACAACGTTTCTTACGTAGGCTGTTGCGAATGCCTCCGTTAGTTCGGAAATAACCTTCTCCGGTTGACCCGTCGTGTCGACGAGGTTTGACACTGCGGCAAACGGGGCGAACTCATTCACGGCGCGAAGACCATTCGTTACGGATCCGCCACGTCGTTTTGCAACCGGAACCAGCGGAACTCGCTTGATTGCTTCCGACGCTTTGAGTCTTACTCCCGTGAGGTTTGGGTTTTCGGGCAGCTCCTGGTAGTAGGCCGCCCAATAACTTAAGCCCTCAGCTAATTCGCGCAGCCGCAAATCGGTTTCTTTCGCAGAAAGACTTCGGGTTGCGTGGGCGGTTCGTATGAGGCCATGAGCCGCAGCCGCAGCCAAACCCGGCGCCAGTCGTTCCGACCAACGGTTCAGGACGATGGGCCAGGCAGACTCTTTCAGCTCGCGGTTGAAAAAGTTGGACCAGTCAGCGACGCGCCGCTCATCACCTAAAGCTTCCCGCCAATTCGCCGAGGTGACAGCTTGATAAGACGAGGGATAGGGCGAACTGAATCGTTTCTTGTAGGCATTGACGAATGGAACAATGCTGTCACTACGCCCGAGGCTAACCAGCGCTTCAGCCGCCATAGGCCCATGATTGGCAAATGGTTCAAGGCCAGTCAACATCTCCAGCGCCTGGTCCATTGCGTCCGAATTGTTAAAGGCATCACTCCCACTGGAGGTCGCTTAACAACCTAACATGACGGAGTTTCGGTTTCGTTCAGTATTTCTGCATCGCCTTAGCAGTGCCGACAGAGTTGTCATCGCCCATCTTGAGCAGTTCCTCAACCATGGTTTGCTGATCCTGGTTCTCATCGCTCTGACTCAATTTATACGCAGCTCCAATTCTTTCAACTTTAGATCTGAAAGCAATACGGCCATGGGTCCGTCATCGGTAACACTGACGAGCGTGGCAAAACTATTCGATTGCATAAAGCGGTCGATCACATCCGCATCACTCTGGCGGTAAGGTCTTGGAACATACATGGCAGTGCTTCAGTCTGGCCGCTTCAATTCTTCTATCAGCTCTTTGCTCATCTTCTGATCGTTGCCGATTAATTTTTGCATCGTAAACAACGGCGTGCCAAATAGATCCTGCACACCCTCGCCCGTGCGTCGAAAACCGTGACGCTGATAAAGGCGAATCGCGCGAACGAGAAAAGGTGTCGTACTCAAAACCAGACGGTTGCGATTGTTCAGCCTGGCGAAGCGCTCGATCTCTTCCAATAAGAGATCTCCCGCGCGTTTGCCTCTTGCCTCAGGGAGCACCGCCATGCCTCGAACATACAAATGATCGGCGCGCAGAACGGCCGCAACGGTGCCGACAATCTCACTTCCAAGCACTGCGACCCAGATCGGTCCCTCTTCAAAACGTTCGAGAACTTGTTCGCTGGATGGTGTGGTAGCCGCAAATCCCTGTGGGGTGTATAAAGCCTCGTACTCAGCAAATGATTCACGCAACACAGCGGCAACATGCCCGGCTTCGATGGGCTCTGAAAGCCTGATTTCGATCTTGTTCATCTTGTCCCACAGTACGGGAGCTACTCCTCGATAGCGGCCTTCGTATTTCGCAAGTGTTCGCGGAATGTATAAGCGGGATCGGCGGCGCGCCTTTTTAGATATTCGTCGAAATTAACTTGCGACCGCAGGCAGTCACCAGAAACAATCGCCTGTGCCTGACGTCTCTCTGTGGTCCAAATAGCAGTTGCGGTGGACAGCACTTCGTCAACGCCGGTGCGGGATGTGAAGATACAACCATCGTCATCGGCGAAAACGATATCGTCGCGGCTGACTTCAAAATTACCAATTCGAGCGGACAACAGCGCATCGGGATGGCGCGTGTCGAGTCGTTGAG